>CAZLPF010000013.1:27751-33488 GCA_964561365.1 uncultured Candidatus Saccharibacteria bacterium
GTCGACGCTCGCCGTGGCGGCCCTGTTCCGGCCGTTGCGGTCGCGGATACAGGTCGTCGTGGACCGCCGCGTCTACCGCGACCGCGACGACGCGGCCCGCACCCACGAGGCGTTCACCGGCCCCCAGAGGAGCGCCTCGCGGTGGGGCTTTCCGTAGGCGAGCGCGGCGATGTAGGCGGTCGTGAAGCTGTCGCCGGCCCCGGTGGCTTCCACCTTCGGGCCCGGGTACTCGGGGGTATAGAAGAAGCCTTCGTCGCTGTAGCTGTAGGCGCCCTTGCGCCCGTCGGTTAAGGCAACGGCCCTCGGCCCGAGCTTCATGAGCTTCTGACAGAGGAGCTCGGGGTCGCGGCCGCTGTCCCCCACCCAGCTCTGCGCCTCCTCGACGTTGACCGAGAGCAGGTGCGTGCGCTCGAGCACGAGCCGGTTGGCCTTCGGACCCTTGCGGAGCTGGAACGTGCCAGGGTTGAAGCCCAGGGACACCTTGTAGCGGTCGAGGTACCGGGCGAGCGCGGGGTAAATTTTTTGAAAACCGTCGCCCAGGCTCGTGAGGTAGACCCAGCGGCTCGGCACGAAGTTCGGCAGCTTGTAGGTACGGTGCTCGTGGTAAACGAAAATGGTCCGCTCGCCCTTGAAGCTCAGCACGGTGGAGGCGTTCGTACCGTGCCGCTCGTCGACGTCAATGTAGCGGGTCGACACGCCCTCTTTCTGCATCTTGTGGACGATTTCGCGGCCGCCGGTGTCGTGGGCGAGCACGCTGTAGAAGGCGGTCTTGAGGCCGAGCCGGGCGGAGCCGACGGCGTTGTTGGCGGCGTTGCCGGCCACGGTGCGGTAGAGCTCGTCCACGGGCAGCTTGTCGCCCCAGCTCATGACGGCCTCGCGCTTGCCGGCGCGGTCAACAATTTTTAAATCGTGGACGAACAGGAACGTGTCGATGGTTGCGTCGCCGATGGCGATGATATCAAGCATGGATTTTCTTTCGTGCGGTAACGTTCACCGCCGCCGCGACAATGGCGGCGGCATCTAAGCCGTACTTCTTGAACAGCTCGCCGGGCTGGCCGGATTCGCCGAAGGTGTCCGGCATGCCGACGAACTCGACCGGTACCGGGCAGCGCCGCGCGAGGACCTCGGCAACGGCCGAACCGATGCCGCCGTGGATTTGGTGCTCCTCGACCGTCACCACCGCGCCGCAGGCTTTCGCCGCTGCCGCTACGGCGTCGGCGTCGATCGGCTTTACGGTGTGGCAGTTGAGCACGAGCGCGCTGATGCCCCGCTCCTTCAGCTCCCCGGCCGCGAGCAAGGCTTCGTAGAGAATGGGTCCGGCGCCGATGATGGCCACGTCGGTGCCGCCCGCGAGCTCGTAGGCCTTGCCGATTTCAAAGGGCGTTTCGTCTACGGTCATAACCGGGGTCTTTTCGCGCGTCAGGCGCAGGTAGGCCGGACCGGCCAATCGCGCTACCGCCACGGTAGCCCTGCGCGCCTCGAGGGCATCGCACGGGACTACCACGGTCACGTTCGGCAGGACCCGGACCAGGGCTACGTCCTCGAGGGCTTGGTGGGTGGCGCCGTCTGGCCCGACCGATAGCCCGGTGTGGTGGCCGGCGACCTTGACGTTCGCCTTGGAGTAGCAGACCGAAACGCGGAACTGGTCCCAGTTCCGCCCCGGTGAGAACGTCGCGTACGAAGAAACGAACGCGGTCTTCCCGGTCAAGGCAAGGCCCGCGGCCACGCCCATCATGTTCTGCTCCGCCACGCCGCACTCGACGAACCGTTCGGGGTACTTTTTTGCGAACTCGAGCACGCGGGTCGACTCGGCAAGGTCGGCGGTCAACACGAAGACGTTCGGATCAGCCGACCCGAGCTCGAGGAGGGCTTCGCCGTAGCCGTTGCGGGTGGGGACCTGCTCAATGTCGGCTTTCAGCAGCCGGGGGTTTAGGGGGATGCCAGCCATGGCTATTCGTGCTCGGACTGAATATGGCCGCGGAGGGTGCGGAGTTCGGCGAGCGCAATCCTCCCCTGCTCGCCCTTCGGCGGCGCGCCGGGTATATTCCCCGAGTCCGGCGGGCTGCCGTGCCAAAGGTAGTTGCCCTCCATGAAGTCCACGCCCTTGCCGGGAATGGTGTGGGCGATAATCACCGTCGGCCGCTCGGAAATGGCCTCGGCCTCGCGGTAGGCGTCGACGACGGCGCCAATGTTGTGGCCGTCGACCTCGAGCACGTGCCAGTTGAAGGCCTCGTACTTAGCTTTCAGGCGCTCGATCGGCATGATGTCCTCGGTCAGCCCGTCGATCTGAATGTTGTTGCGGTCAATGACGGCCGTGAGGTTCGAGAGCCGGTACTTGGCCGCGAGCATGACCGCTTCCCAGGTCTGACCCTCTTCCTGCTCGCCGTCGGACATAACGAGGAAGACCCGGTTCGAGCGGTGGTCGCGGCGGAACGACAGAGCCATACCGGCGGCCTGTGAGCTGCCTTGCCCTAGGGGGCCCGACGAGGTCTCGATGCCAGGCAGGGCCAGGTTGTGCGGGTGGCCGTGGAGGCGGGTGTTGATTTTCCGGAGGGTCTTGAGCTCGGCTTTCGGAAAGTAGCCGGCCTCGGCGAGGGTCGCGTAGAGTACGGGGCAAATGTGGCCGCACGAGAGCACCACGCGATCGCGGCCGTCCCAGGTGGGTTCTTCGGGCTTGTGCTTGAGCACGCCGCCGAAGTAGAGCGCGGTGAAGACGTCGGCCATACCTAAAGGTCCGGCGCTGTGGCCGGACTTCGCCTGGAGGAGCATCTCAATGATGTCCCGGCGGATGTCGTTCGCCTTGAGCTTGAGCTCGACGTCGGTGAGCACCGGTTTATCTGAAGTTTAGTTTCTGTTTCAGCTCGTCCCACGCGGCGAGCGCGTCGCCCGTGCGCGTGAGCACAGAACCTGCCACGAGCAGGTCTGCGCCGGCAGCGGCGAGGTCCTCGCAGTTGGCGAGGTTTACGCCGCCGTCTACCTCAATTATACCATGCGGCATTGCGGCACGGAGTTCCCGGATGCGCGGCAGGACGCCCGGGTGGAAGGCATTCCCCTGCGCCCCGGGAACAATGGCCATGAGCTGAACGTGGCGCACGAGGCCCCACAGCGGTGCGGCTACGGCGATCGGCGTTGAGAGGTTCAGGCACAGCGCCGGTTCCAGGCCCGCGGCGGCCGCGGACTCGAGGGCGGCCCGGAGCTGCTCGCCCGAAGGAAAACTTTCCGCGTGGATTACGAGCGTGCGGAAACCGGCCGCGGCGTAGGGCTCGAAGCCCTCGGGGCGCTCGACCATGAGGTGGGCCTCGAGGTGCAGGTGGCGCGGCAGCGGCGGCAGGCCGCCGACGTCAACGGTTTTACCGGAAACGAAAACCCCGTCGGCGAAGTCGACGTGGAGGCGGGTTACGCCGGGCAGCCCCGAAAGCTGCGCGAGGCGGGCGGCGAGCGCCTCGGAGGTCGCCTCGAGGGCGGCGGGGACGGGGGTAGCCATCTAGCGGCGGTCGAGGGCCGCGACTTTCCGCAGGCGCCGCAGGTGCCGGGTGGCCTTCGAGTACGGCGTGCGGACAAAAACTTCGGCGATGTGCGCGGCGAGGTGGAGGGGCAGGTAGTCGGCAGCCAGGCAGAGGACGTTGGCGTGGTCATCGCGCCGGCTGGCCGCCGCCAGGCGTGCGTTCCAGGCCGAAACAGCCCGTACGCCGCGGATTTTATTCGCGGCCACGCACATGCCCTGGCCGCTCCGGCAGCAGAGGATGCCGATGCGCAGGTCGGGGTCTTTCGCTACCGATTTCGCGACCTTCACCGCGTAGTCCGGGTAGTCGTCGGCAGGCGCGAACCGCTCGGATCCGAGGTCGGTAAACGGCACGCCGCGGTCGAGGAAAAAACGGGCCAGGAGCCCCTTGAGCTGAAACCCGCCGTGGTCGGCGCCGAGGTAGACGTGCAATTTTTTTGTTTGGGTTTTTTTCGACACGGGCTCGGGTGGTTAGGCCGTATTGAGCATTTGGTTGAAGTGGGCGGCAATCAGGCTGTCGGCCCCGACGAGCAGGCCGTCAACGTTCGGCTGGCCGAGGAACGCTCCCGCGTTCACGATGTTCGCGCTGCCGCCGTAGAGCACGCGGCTAACGCCGAAGCGGGATTTGATGAACAGGGCCACCGTCTCGGCGTGCTCTGGCGTCGGCGTCTTGTGGCCAATGGAGCTGCCGGCTGAAATTGCCCAGACCGGTTCGTAGGCGACCACGACCTTCGCGGGGTCGGCGCGACCGAGGCTCGCCTTGAGCTGGTCGCGGATGACGTCCACGACCGCGAGGTCGTCCTCCTCCTGGGTCGTGCCGTAGCCGACGCAGAGTATGGGGGTCAGGCCGTGCTCGAGGAGCGACACGACCTTCGCCGAAACCATCGCGTCCGAGTCGCCGGTCGCCCGACGCTCGCTGTGGCCGACGATGCAGTATTTGACCTTCAGCTTCTTGAGCTGCAGAACGCTGACCTGGCCGGTGTACGGTCCGTGGTCGGTCCAGAAGCAGTCCTGGGCGCCGAGGCGCGGGAACCGCACCGAGGAAAGCAATACGTGCGGCGGGCAGAGTACCGCAACGTGCCTCGTGCGCCGCGAAACGCCCTCGGCCAGCTTCTGGGCCTGCGCTGCGGTTGCGGGGTTCAGCTTCCAGTTCGCGACGATGAGCTTCTTGTGCATGGCGGGGGTTACGTGCGGAGAAACTGCGCGGTCGTTTCGGGCGAGACGGGGTTTACGGGAATCCCGGTCGCGTACTCGAAGCCGGCCCAAATGGTAATGCGGGGAAAAATGGTCAGGTGCCAGCGGAAGCTCCGCTCATCGTAGCTCGGCCGGCCGCGGCCCTTGAGCGGGAGCGTGTGGATGTAAAAGTTGAGCGGCGGGTCGTTGAGCTTCGTGTGGAGCTGGCCCAAGGTGAGCTTGAGGAGCTGGGCGAGGTGGCGGATTTCGTCCGGCGTCGCCTCTTCAAACCGCGCGACCTGGCGCTTGGGCACGACCCAGGTCTCGAACGGGCTGCGCGACGCGTAGGCTGAGACCACGGCGAAGTGGTCGGTCTCGGTGACGAGCCGTTCGCGGCTTTTGCACTCCTCTCCGATTATATCACCGTACACGTCGGTGCCGCGTTCGGCGAAGTAGGCGCCTGCGCCGGCCACCTCGGCGTGCACGTGCGGGGGCACGAGCGGCACGGCCATGAGCTGGTAGTGGGGGTGGACGAGGCTGCCGCCGGCATCGTGGCCGTGGTTGTGGAAGACGCTCACGTACGACAGGCGCTCGTCCTGGCCGAGCTCGCGCATGCGGCGCTGGAAGAGGAGCAGCGTGCGCTCGAGGAGGCCGGCCGACTGCAGGGCCACCGGCTCGTTGTGGCGCCGGGTAATGATGACCTCGTGCACGCCGTAGCCGACGCGCGAGGCGTAGTAGTGGAAATCGTGGTTCTCGCCGTCGGCGGCTCGCTCAAGCGCGGGGTACTTGTTCGGAATAATCCGGAGCTCCCAGTCGGCCGAGTCGGGATCGCGGTAGGACTCCTCGTTCTGGAACTCGTTGCCCGGGCAGAAGACGCACGCCGGGTCTAGCTCGAGCATGCCGCGCATGACCGCCTGCTGGCGGTACTCGTCGGGGCGCTTGTTGCGGCCGGGCGCGATGAGCACCCAGTTTTTCGTAATCGGATTTTGCCTGAACTGTGGGGCCACGTTTTTTTTGTTTCTGGTTTAAGGGCTGCTAGTGCCGCTGCCGGTCGAGCCAGGC
>CAZLPF010000014.1:0-32412 GCA_964561365.1 uncultured Candidatus Saccharibacteria bacterium
AGCGGAAGACCACCCCCCGCTGGTACTGCTGGACGATGCGGAAGCCCGGGAGCACGAAGATGATGAACACCCAGAACAGAATGAACGCTGTGCCCATACGCGTGAAAAGTTAATATCTGCTTCCCCAGTCTACCGCCGCTCCCGCCAAAAGAAAAGCCCCGTCCCGGCACTATGGGATGAAGCCAAATCTAGGTCGATTGCTGAGGCTGAATTCACTCCAGTCGAGGTTGGTGGCCCAATGGACCACGGTCTCAAAACAAAAAAAGCAGCCGTTCCGAATTTACTTCGGAATGGCTGCTACCACTTTGGAAAGGGTGGTTCGGCGGGGAAACCAGAGGTTTCCTCGTCCGATTATTCGATTACGTCTACCCCCATGCTCCGGGCCGTACCGGCGACGATTTTCTCGGCGGCATCTAGGTCGTGGCAGTTCAGGTCTGGCATCTTCTGCTCGGCAATGGCCCGGACCTGGGCCCGGGTAATTTTGCCGACCTTTTCGGTCAGCGGCTTGCCGCTCCCCTTCTGGAGGCCGATGGCCTTCATGATGAGGTTTGAAGCCGGCGGCGTCTTGAGGATGAAGCTGAAGGTCCGGTCCTCAAAAATGGTGAGCTCAGCCGGGATGAGCAGGTCGCCCATGGGGGCGGTCCGGTCGTTGAACTCTTTCACGAACTGGGCAATGTTCACGCCGTGGGGACCGAGCGCGGTACCGACCGGCGGCGCCGGGGTGGCCTTGCCCGCGGGCAAGGTCAGCTTGAGTACGATCTTAACTTTCTTGGCCATTGTTGTTCCATGGTAACCCGCGCGGCGTAATGGTTAAAAGTGCCGCGGGATGAGACTCCGGTAAAAACCGGGAGCCGACCATGCCTTTCAAAAAAGAATAATGAATTGAGAATCTAGAATAACGTGTTGGGGGCGCTAGCGGTACAGGTAGCCCATGTCCGGCTCGCGGGTGTAGCCCGCTCGTTCTACCGCGAACATTTCGTCGTCGTTTGCGGTGTAGAAGTGGTCCTTGGTCTTCGGGTTGTAGAGCCGGTGGAGGTTGTGCTCCTGCATGCCGGTGGCACTGCCGCCGGTAGTGAAGCTCATATATCCGATTACGCCTTCGAGCCTGAACCCCTGGCGCTGGACTATTGCTAGCTCTGTCTCACTCGTGGTCAGGAAGTGGCGGTTTTGTTTCCGGCTGTAGAGCCGGTAGAGCGGCACCGAGTACTGGTAGGGGGCGGTGTAGACGTGGCCCTCAACGCCCTCGAGCCGGTAGAGCCCCGAGCGGTCGAGGCTAAAGGCCTCGTTGTAGTCCGTGGTGTAGAAGTGTTCGCCGACCCGAGCACTGTAGAGCCGGTAGAGGCCGGTGGGGTTGTTCGTTTCCGCGGAAGCCAGGGCCGGAGCCACAATCAACGCAGCGGTAGCGATTGCGACAATAGCGCGACGCATGCCTAGACTTTTTTTACTTGGAGGAAGTCCAGCTCCACGGGCGTCTCGCGGCCGAAGATGGTCACCATGACCTTGGCCTTGCCCTTAGCTTCGTCGATCTCGCCGACTTTGCCCTCGTAGTCCTTGAACGGGCCGTCGGTAATGCGCACGAGCTCGCCGACTTTGAGATCCACTTGGAACTTCGGCTCTTCCTGGCCCATGCGCTTCTGGAGGAACTCCCACTCTTCAACCGAGATGGGCGTCGGAATGGTCCCGCTGCCGACGAACCCGGTGACGTTCGGGGTGTTGCGCACCACGTACCACGAGTCGTCGGTCACCATCATGTTCACGAGGACGTACCCGGGGAAGATCTTCTCCTCAACCGTGGTGCGCTTGCCGCCCACGATGCGGATCTTCTTCTCCTTCGGCACGAGGACGTCGAAAATCTTCTCCTGCATGTCCATGGTGTCAATGCGTTGCTTGAGGTTCCAGGCCACCGAATCCTCGTAGCCGCTGTAGGTGTGGAGGACGTACCAGTGCCGCTCCCCGGTAACTTGCTGACGTGCCATACCGCTTACCTTACGTGGTTAGAAATGAAAACGTATATTCCCGAAAAGATGACCGCGAGCTCGAGCCAGAAGCTGACGCGCGTGGTGGCGTACCAGCGCAGGAAGCCGAACCAGTAGCCGAAGAAGTCCCCGCGGTCCGCGTTGTACCGGACCTCCCGGCCGCGGAGCGCCACGACCCTCGAGGACAGCGGCCAGCCCCACATGATGCCGTACTCAATGGTGTCGAGCAGGAAGTGGCTCCAGCTGCCGAGCCAGAGGAGCAGCCCCACGGCTTTCCAGTACGGGCCCGGGGCCAGGAAGAACACGAGCAGCCCGGCGAGGAGCCAAATGACCGGGGCGTGGCTCTGGAAGTTCCGGTGGTTGATCTGGCTTCCGTAGAACGTCCAGCCGCGCGCCGCGGCAAAGGCCAGGAACATGTCGAGGTCGGGCGCGAAGCCGAAGAAGGTGCCCCACCAGAGGAGCCCGGTAGCTTCGGCCGCCGAGAACCCCGGGTGGTAGAACCTCAGGAGTGCTTCGGCCGTGAGGTAGCCGGCGGCAATGTGCCCGCTCGGGAGCATTTAGCGCGAGAGGATGTACTGGAACAGCTTCACGAGCCCGAAGTCCGCGGCGCCGAGGACAATGGACACGGCCACCGAAAACACAATAACCGTAACGGTGTACACCATTACCTCGCGCCTCGTGGGCCAAACGACCTTGTCGAGCTCTTCGCGAACTTCGCGAATGTACTGAAAAACCATACCGTTGCTTTTTTTAAAAGGCCCGGAGGCCTTTAACGCTTAAACGATACCAGGTTCTGAATTACCTGTCAAAGGTTGACAGTAGGTTAAAACTTTAGCATAGTATCCGGATTGGAGGAACGATCAAACTGCTCGGAGCAGCCTTGTCCGTTCCCCCAAAATCGTACCTGCCGCGGCTTCCGCGCTGCGGTCAACCGAGGTGCACCAACGGCGGTACGGCCCAGGCCGGGTACCGCAAATGGGTAAGAGGATGAGAAAGAAAAAGGAAGCAACTGATTCTCCGAAAACGAAAATCCTGAAAAGGATTCTCGAACAGGAGCTGCTCACCTTACAGCGGAGGCTCGAAGCCGAGGGACTCCTCGAGCGGACCGAGATAATAACCGTGCACGTCGCGTTCAGGGGAACGCGGACCGGCACGGAGCGAACCGTAGACAAAGCCGTTCACACGTCCGGCAAGTGGCAGCCGGACGAAACCTACCGCGTCACGAACGCGGATTGGGAGCTCGTGCTCGGCCTGCCGTGCTTTTCGAGCGCGCTCAGCGCCGGGCGCATCAACGCCACGTACCTCGAGTACCTCCGGTACATTCGGGAGTGGCAGTCCACGGCCCGACCGCCGCTCCCGAAACGGTGGCCGCCCCACTACCCGAGCGAGATCAACAAGCTGCTCGAGGGCGCCGGCGCTGAGTTCCGGCTCTCGGCCGCGGTGAGCCGCTCACCCCGGCTCTACCGCATGCGCTAACGGACGCAGCGAATCACCACGAAAAATACCCGGCGCACCGCGCCGGGTATTTTCAATTGATCGGTTCAGATCGCTAAAATTTCCTGAATCTTCTCCATAATCTCTTCCATGGTCGTGGAGGCCTTCACGAAGAAACCGTCAGGCTTGAGCGCCTGGGCGCGGAGAATATCCTTGTCCGACCAGAGGTTCGAGAATACAAGAACCTTCGTGGCGGCAATGCCGGGGTCGGCGTGCTTGCGAACGGTTTCGAGAACCTGGTAGCCGTCCACCTCGGGCAGGAGAAGGTCTAAGAGCACCACCTGCGGCCGCTCTTTCTCGATCATGGCGAGGCCCTGCTTGCCGTCTTCGGCCTCGAGGACCTGGTAGCCCTTCTCGCGGAGGTTCTTGAGCTCAATGGTCCGCATGACCGCGTCGTCCTCGACCACGAGAACCTTTATATTGTTCACCATGCTGTTTCGCCTGTTCGAAAACGATAGTGCACCTATTATACGCTACTTTATCCCCGCCCGCTCTGCGGCATCCACAACGTTCGAGAGGAGCATGGCCACGGTCAGCGGCCCCACGCCCCCCGGGACCGGCGTGAGCCACCCGGCCACGGCCGAAACCGAGGCCGCGTCGACGTCTCCCACGAGCTGGCCGCCCCACTCGGCGGTGCCGGCGTCGATGACCGCCGCTCCCGGCTTCACGTGGGCGGCGGTAACGAGCCCTGGCTGCCCGACGCCCGAGACGACTACGTCGGCCTGCCCCGTGAGCGCGGCTAGGTCCTTCGTCGAGCTGTCGGCGGTGAGCACCCGCCAGCCCCGCCGCTGCAGCAGGAACGCCACGGGCTTGCCGACCAGCTCGCCCTGGCCGACCACGGCGCAGACCGGCGCTTTCGGCAGACCCGGAACCGAGTCAATGAGCGCGACCACGGCCGCGGCCGTCGGCGGCACCGGCGCCGGCCCCCCGGCGTAGAAGCGCCGCTGGTTCTCCCCGCCCAAGCAGTCCACGTCCACGCCGGGCGGCACCGCGTCCAAAACTGCGCGGCGAGAAATGCCGGCCGGCAGCGGCAGCTGGACTATGAGCCCGGCGAGGTTCGGCAGCCGAGCAATGTTTCTGATGGATTCGATAACCTGGCCTTCGCCCGCGCCCGCCGGCAGGTCTTCCGAACGGAAGGCTATGCCGAGCCGGGAGGCCGTCTGCCCCTTGAGCTTCACGTAGGCGCGCTGGACCGCGTCCTCCCCCACCACGACGTCCACGAACAGCGGGGGCGCGGCGAACTCCCGAACGCGCCGGTGCAGCTCATCCAGTTTTTCCGCCGCCAGCTTTTTTCCGTCGAGCGTCCGCGCGCTATTTTCCATGCCGATTCTTTGACCACCAGTCTAGCACGTCGCGCGCGATCGGCACGGCCGCCGAGTGCCCCTCGCCGCCCGCCTCGACGAGCACGGTCAGGGCAATTTCCGGGTTTTCGTAGGGCGCGTAGGAGGTGAACCAGGCGTGGGTGCGGGAGGGGTCCGACCCGTCGAACTGCGAGGTGCCGGTCTTGCCGGCAGCCTGGATGCCGAGGTCTGAGAGCGCCTTGCCCGAGCCCGCGGTCACCGTTTGGCGCATGCCCTCCTGCACGACCTTGAGCGTGCGGTCGTCCGCGACCTTCTGCACGAGCACCTCGGGCTGCTGGGAGAACGCGCGCTTGCCCGAAGGCTCCACGACCTCCCTGAGCACCTCGGGCCGCATGCCCACCCCGCCGTTGGCGATGGTCGCGGTCCACAGGCAGACCTGGAGCGGCGTGACGAGCAGGTCGCCCTGGCCGATGCCGACGTGGTAGGTGTCGCCGAGGTACCACTCGCTCAAGATCGGGTTGTCTTTGAAGTAAGCTTTCTTCCACTCGGGGTCGGGCACCACGCCGGGTTTCTCGCCGGGCAGGTCAATGCCGGTTTTTTCCCCGAGCCCGAACCGGCGGTACCAGCTCGCGAGCTTTTGTATACCGAGGCCCTTGACCGGGGAGGTCGGGTGGCCGCCGGAGAGCACGTAGAAGTAAATGTCGCTCGACTCGGCAATGGCGCTCCGCGCGTCCATGGCCCCGAGCCCCGAGCGCTTCCAACCCACGAACGTGTAGCTGACGCTCGGGTCGAACTGGTTCGGGATCACGAGCGCGCCGCGGTCGTTAATGACCGTGCGCTCGGTCACCGCGCCCTCGGAGAGACCGGCGGTCAGCACCATGGGCTTCACGGTTGAGCCCGGCGGGTAGGTGCCCGAGAGCACGCGGTTAAAGAGCGGCAGCTGCTTGTTCTCGAGGAGCTGCTGGTACTCGGCCGACTTAATGCCGTGGGCGAACTGGTTCGTGTCGTAGCCCGGTACGGAGAGGAGCGCGAGCACGGCGCCGCTTTTCGGGTCCATGGCCACCACCGCGCCCTTGCCGTTCGGGTTGCGGGCGCGGAAGGCTCGAAAAATTTCCAGCTGGAGCTCCCGGTCTATGTTCAGCACGAGCGTCTGGCCGGGCTTTGCGGGCAGCTCGCCCAAAACCTGCTGCGTCTTGCCGGTGGCGTCGACCTCCACGCGGTGCTCGCCGTTCTGGCCGTGGAGGAACTTTTCGTAAACCAGCTCCACGCCGGCTTTGCCGACGTAGTCGGCGCGGTCGTAGCGCTCGGTGCCGAGCCGGTCGAGCTCGCCGGGCGAAATGGCGCCCGTGTAGCCGAGCAGGTGCGAGAAGGCCTCGGCCTCGGGGTAGCTGCGAATGGGCACCTCGCGGACCCGAAAGCCCGGGAAGGTGTCGGCCTGGGCCTGGAAGCGGATGCTGTCTTCGGCCGAGAGGTCGGCCTTCACGGTCACCGGGTCGTACGAAGCGCGGCCGACGTTCTCGAGCTGCGCGGCGAGCTCGGCGCGATCAAGGCCGAAGGACTGGGCGAGGCGGTCTTCAACTTCCGGCAGCCCCTCGCGCGGCAGGTCGGCCGGCACGGCCACGAGGTCGAACCCCGGCGTGTTCTGGGCAATAGCCTGCCCGTAGCGGTCCGAAACGGTACCGCGCGGGGCGAGCAGGGTCACGCTGCGGACCCGGTTGCTCTCGGCCAGGTAGCGGTAGTAGCCGCCGCGGAGCAGCTGCAGGTAGCCGAGCTTCACGAGGAAGGCGCCAATGGCGAGCACGATGAGCACCCGCTGCCACGACAGGCGCGGCTGGGTCCGGCCCTCGGTCGAAAAGCCCTCGACGTAGCTCGTGCTGTCTACCGCCGACTCTTCCCACTCCACCGGCCGCTCGCTCCCCCGGCCGCGGGCGCCGCTTTCTATGTCGAACGGGTCGGTCATGAGGTGTGGCTCTTAACGTAGGCCAGCTCGATGCGGTCGCGCAGGAGCCTCGAGGCCAGGTAGGCGGGGTAGGTCAGGAGCAGGGCCCAGAGCACGTCGACGGGCAGGTGCCGCAGGGCCTGCCACTCGAGCGGGTAGGCGCTGTGGGTCAGGCGCGCGAGGGCGTAGGTCATAGCGAGCGCCAGGGGGGTTGCCAAGAGCGCGGCGAGGCCGCAGGCCGCGAGCACGTAGCGGAACGTGAGCTCGGTGGCCACGACTTTCGCGGCCACCACGTGGAGCAGCCCGCCCAGGAGCAGGAACGTGAAGGTGAACGCGCCGAAAGCCAGCCCCGAGCTGACGTCGAGCAGCAGCCCGCCGACGATCGCCACCGTGAGGTACCCGGGCTCGTCCTGGTCAACGGCGAGGCAGGCCGAAAGCAGCAGGACGACGTTGGCCTGGGCCCCGAACACCGGCGCGTAGCTGAACACCCCCGCGGTCAGCGCGTAGGCGGCAAGGGCAGCTAGGCTGTAAATGACGTAGCGCATAGAGAGCGGTTAGCGCAGAGAGCGGCAAGCGGTTAGCGTATAGAGAGAACGAACAGAGCGGCTAGCGTCTAGGGGCTAGCGCATAGACGACCCAACTAAACGCTCCACGCTAGTTGCTAAACGCTCCTGCTCTTACGGGGCAACAGCAAAGGTGTACTCAATGTTGCTGAAATCAACGGGGCTCACGAGCGAGGTTTTCTGGAACAGGTCGCCCTGGGTAGAGAGCAGGTCGCCTATGGCGCCGATGAGCAGGTTCCTGGGGACCTGGTCGGTGAGGCCCGCGGTAACCACGAGCATGCCGCGCTCGAGCGGCTCGCGCTGCGGCAGGCGGTCGAGCACGAGCCCGGTGCCGAAAGACCCGCCGGCCAGGCCCGTGGCGTTCGTCTTGCTGAGCTTAGCGTCTATGGAAAATTTCGAGCTCGTAATGAGCAGCGCGGTGCTGACCGAAGGTCCGGCGTAGGTGATTTTGCCGACCAGGTAGCCTTCGGAGACAATGGCGAGGCCCTCGCGCACGCCCTGGTCCGTGCCGCAGGCCAGGGTCACGGTGTCGGTGAGGCCGAGGGGGTTTCTGCCCGCGACGCGGCAGGGCACGAGCGGCAGCTTGCTCTGGCGCGTGAATAGGAGCTCTTTGCGCAGGGCTTCGTTCTCGAGGCGCAGCTGGTCGAGCTCGACGATCTGGCTTTTCAGGTCAGCGGCTTCCCGGGTCAGCCGGGCGTTGTCTTCGGCAATGCGCCTGAGCTGGAAGGCGCTGCCGAAGAACGAGTGCACCGGCTCGGACACCCATGAGGCCGCGGCCACGAAGGGCCGCGGCGCGTTCACGAGCGCGCGCCGCACCCCCGGCAGCCAGCCGAGGCTGTCGAGCACCACGAGCAGCGCCACGGCAACGAGGCAGCCGACGAAGGCGAGGAACCCTTTCGTGTAGATGAATCTCAAAGGATAGCGGTTAGCGTATAGCGGCGAGCGTGTAGAAAATGAGTGAGCTTTTAGCGGACAGCGTAGAGCGTTTAGGGAGAACAGAAAACCTCTAGCGGTTCGCGAGGGTGCGGGACATGGCGCCGAGCATTTTTTGAACCTCCCCTAAAACTGCGGCAAGCCGGTTGGTATCTACTTTGTAAATATTGCCGGTAATAATGAGCTGGCTTTCGAGCTCCGTAGCGGAACCGCGGGCAATGGCGAGGAACTGTACAAACTCTTTGCGCGAATTCCGGCCGTGGCCTTCTGCGATGTTCGAGGAAATGCTCACCGCTGCGCGCTGCATTTGTGATTTCAAACCGAACTGCTCCTCTGCCGGTAGCTTTCGGGTCAGTTCATAGACGAGCTGGGCCAGCTCAATCGCCCGCTGCCAAACAATGAGCTCTTTAAAACTGCGTAGCGCTACCCTTTTGTCTTGCATATCTCTAAACGCTTGCCGCCCACTCTATACGCTAAACGCTCTACGCTATCCGCTACCTGGGTACCGGAGCTACCTCTGCGGGGACCAGGACGTCTTTCAAAAGTTCCAAATCCTCCACCACCACGCCGGCGCCGCGGGCCACGCAGGTCAGCGGGTCGTCGGCCACGGCCACCGGCATGCCGACGGCTTCCTGGACGAGGCGGTCGAGGCCCCGCAGGAGCGCGCCGCCGCCGGCGAGCACGAGGCCGCGGCCGTAGACGTCGGAAATGACCTCGGGGGGGATTTCTTCCACCACGGTCTTGATGCTGTTGACCACGACGCGGAGGGACGGCATGAGCGCCTCGCGGATCTGCGCGTCGGTCACCATAATTTCTTTCGGCAGGCCGGAGACGAGGTCGCGGCCGCGGGCCGCAGCCGAGAGCGGGTGCTCGAGCGGGTAGGCGCTCCCGATTTTGATTTTGAGGTCCTCGGCGGTGCGCTCGCCGAGCAGCAGGTTGAAGTTGTCGCGCACGTACTGGACGATGTTCTCGTTCATCTCGTCGCCGGCGACGCGTAAGGATCGGGAGACGACAATCCCCCCGAGGGAAATGACCGCGATCTCGGTGGTGCCGCCGCCAATGTCGACGATCATGCTCCCCTGCGGGTCCTGGACCGGCAGGCGCGCGCCAATGGCCGCGGCCATGGGCTCCTCTATGAGGTAGGCCTTGCTCGCGCCGGCGTTAATGGCCGCGTCCTGCACGGCGCGGCGCTCCACCTCGGTCACGCCCGAGGGGATGCCGATGACCACCCGCGGCCGGCGCAGGAACGAGAAGCCGGTCTGGGCGTGGACTTTGTCTATGAAGTAGCGGAGCATTTGCTCGGTGACCTCGAAGTCGGAAATAACGCCGTCCACGAGCGGGCGGGTCGCCACTATGTGCGGCGGGGTACGGCCCACCATGCGCCGCGCGTCCTGGCCTATGGCCAATATCTGCTTCGTGCGCTGGTTTACCGCCACCACCGACGGTTCGTTGATGACAATGCCCTTCCCCTTCACGTACACGAGGGTGTTGGCGGTGCCGAGGTCTATGCCAATGTCTTTCGAGAAGCTCTTGTAGAGGCGTCCAAGCATGGTTCAGTTTCAAAAAAATCCTCAAGCCTGAGGGAAGTTTTTCTCTCTCACGCACCGTATAGCCCATGAACTATACCAAAAACGGCCCGGTAAAACAAAGAACGTACGCGGGCAGCCTGCGGGGCTGCGCGCGTACGTCCGTAGATCGTGGGTGGCCTTCAGTCCACCTGCCGGCTGGCCTTCCTCGGGCACGCCAGGCAGATGCTGGAAAGGTAGGTGCTGGGACTTCCGTCCTTGAGCCTCGAATTGAAGACGTGGAAATACTGGTCGCTCCGGTCCCAGATGGTGCCGCAAACCTTGCAGCGACGTCTTTTCTTGGTCCGGGTACCGGCCGCGGTAGCCGCGCGCTCTTTCTGTTCGAGCTCTGCCCGCACACCGGCTCGCTGTTTCTCGTTATTGGCAACGAGCTTCGCTGCGCGGTTCTTCTGCCGGCGCTTCCACCACCTGCGGTAGACCCTGTCGTGCATGGACTCTTCATGACTGAACTTGAGCGGCGGCTCGTGCTCGCGCCGGGCGTTCAGGACTTGCGTTTCCGAGATCTTAAACCGCTTGGCAACTGCCGGCGCCGGCCAGTACTTGCCTTCGCCATTCAGGAACTCCACGAGCGCGGCCTTGCCATCCTCGTCCAGGCGCCGGCCCTTTTGCACCGCCTTGCTCCGTTTCGGATCCGCAAAACCATTGATGTATATAGCCTGCACAATTGACTTGTGCGGGTGCCGCGACAGCGCGGGCAACCCCGCGAGCCGCTTCGGGCCCCAGCGGAACGAGCCGGCCTCGACGGTGTACCTCCGCAGCACGGCGATTTCACCCGTGGTCCAGGCGTTGATTTTCTTCATGAGTAGACCCCCTTTGCAACGAAACACTCTAGCAAAGTTGAGGCTCACGATCAAGGCCTAATAAAAAACCGCCGTAGCGGAAGTTGCGGTTCTAAGATTACACTATTTTATTTTAAATATGCATCGGCCTTCTGGGCATACCTATCAAGGGACTTTTGTAGGTCAGAGAACCTGGCATGCGTGGCAGCAAATTTAACGTCGAGGCATTCTTTCGTGTAGAAAATCTTTCGGTAAGCCTCCGCGATGTTCTCAATGTCACGTTGAGTCATAGACCGGATTAGAGTTTCTTAATGACCTCAATGAACCGCTCCCTCGTAACACCGAGGACGCGCAAGTTGTTCAGAACAATAAACACCGGCAGCGTGCGGACCTGGGGAACGACGAGCGGCCGCAGCAGGCCAGCCTTCGTGTACAGACGGTGGTCGCCCTTCTGGCGAGAAAACACGCAGCCTTCGGCGAGTAAAAACCGTTCAAACAACTTCCAGCTAACCTGGTCGAGCTCGCCCACGGATTTGCTACTTAGGCAAAAACGGGCAGGTCCAGAGTAACGTGACTCTGCTCTACCGCGGGCGGAGCCCAGCGGGCGGTGCGGTGAACCCAGCCGAGCTCTTCCAATACCTGGGCAGTCGTGCCCATTTCATCGAGCTCTTCAAAAAAGGCGACAGCGGCCTCAGATAAATTCCGCTTGGCTTGTGCCGGGGTCTTCCCACACGAAGACAAATCTAAAGTTGGGGTGTATGCAACGTACTGCTTGCCCTGTTTGAACGTTTGCACGTTGAGGCTGAACGAGATGTCACTTTTTTTAGGCATAGACAAATTATAGCACGGTCAATTTTTGACTAAAATATCATTCTGTTGCGTAATCTGCGAACAGCATAGGGAAAGGGAAGGGAGGGTGGAGGAGTTAGGGGGTGGGTTGAAATTTTTTTATGAAGGCGAGTTTTTCGGAGCGGGAGAGTTTTTTTATTTTGGCTTCGGCCTTAGAAGCCGTGGAGCGGGTACGGTAGCGTTTAGAAAAAATGAGCATCACCGGCCGCCGGCCGCGGGTGTACTTGGCCCCCAGGACCGACGAGTTGTGCTCCCCCACCCGGCGCTTTAAGTCCGTAGTAATGCCGGTGTACAGTGACCCGTCCGAGCACTTAAGAACGTAGAGGTCGTACACTATGGACTTTTTACCTTCCGCTTCCGGCTGCCAGGCAGTTGCTTTGAGCGCTTCACCTCGCGGGCAATTTCTCGAATGTGCCGCTCGGGCGGCAGGTCTTCGGGCAGCGTCCCGCCGATGGCTTTAATGGTCTGGCGGACCTTGCCGCCGACCATGTTGTGCGCCCACGCGGCATACCGGTCTCCGGTAATCCGTTCGTGCCGAATTTTCTCATCGGTCTGGGTAATCCGAAACAGGTTCGCGGCGAGCTCGGTAATGCCGGAACGGTCGAGCAGCTCGCCGCGCTTGAGCCCCTTCCGAGATTCAACGGATGCGAGGGGCATTCCGTACAAGCCCTGGTACCCGGCGTCGTTGAAGCTGCCGAAGTGGCTGACCCCGGCGTGCTTCGCCGTCTTCATGAGGTTCTTGTTGTGGGTCTTTACCTCGCCGCGGACGTGCAGACGTTTCTCCGCCTCGCTCATGCCCTCGAACAGCTCCTGCCGGCGCGTCTGGAGCGCGAAGTAGGTTTGGGCGAGCGCCACTTCCTGCTTGCCAGAGTCCCCGTTCTGGGCAATGAGGTAGCAGCCGTACCGGCTCAGCTTGTAGTCTCGCACCTCGCGCACCGTATTTGAGCCGACTTTAACCATTTTGACCATCCGGTCAAAATGGTTATCCACATCCTGGCCGCTGTTCACGCAGGCGCGCGCCGCCCGCCCAATGACCTCCTCGGCCTTCGCCCAGTTGGGGTAGCCGAGCTGCGGCATGAGGTCACGGGCCGACCAAAACTCAACGCCGTCGGCGTCGACCTGCTTGATTGACTCGAAGTTTGGGTGCGGGCTCTGCAGTGCATCCATATGAACAATCGTACACCTCGAAAAAATGCAAGGTCAAGGGCAAGCAGTTTCTATAAAACCGCCGTGCGGCGGATTATTTTTGACTGAGATACTGTTTTGTTGCGTAATCTGCAAACAGGGTTGGTTGGGTGGGGTGGGAGGAGAGGAGAAAGTAAAGTGAGGATTGAGTTCAGTAGGCGCGCACCGGCCGGCGGCCGCGGGTGTATTTTGCCCACAAGGCATGCGAGTTGTGCTCCCCCACCCTGCGCTTTAAGTCGGTGGTGATGCCAGTGTACAGCGACCCGTCCGAGCACTTAAGTATGTAAAGGTTATACATTCGCTATCTCACCTAAGTTCAAAGTTTGTAATCTGGCTGAACCGGTTGTTAATGTTCTTTGTTTTCTCTCAGTACTCAGCCCACGACAATACGTTTTTCATAGTGAAGAATGTGAGTGAAGCTAGCGACCGCTGGAGCGCGGAACGCCGGTGCCAAGCGGGAGTATGTAGGCCTGGTCAAGCCGAGGCCAAACGACTCAGATCCTATCTAAATTCAGTTCGAACCAAGCCGTTCAAGCAGAAGCTGGACAGTAACGTTGAAAAACAGGTATTCATTCTTGGAAAGCGCGATGTGTACTAAATCTTATTTCGATACTCTCCGAGCTCGCTGAGCTTGCCGAGGGTTACGAACAGACTATCAGCGCGGGCTAACAATTTGTTCCAGACTCTCTTCAGGCGGCAATTTTTTCTCGGAGTACTCAGCGCCTCCGGTCAGGAGGTACTTCATGACTTTATTTCGTCGCCGATCTTGCGGATAAGGTTTTTAAGGCTTTGACGGTCGAGAATGGTCAGCTGTTTGACGCCGTACATGAGATTAAGCTCCTTGGCGAGAGCGCGGACGTTTTCGCGTGAATCGGAGAATTCCTTTTTCTCATCCAGATACTCCAGGATTGAGATAAGCACCCGGTTAGAGCGACCCATGCTGCGTTCAAGAAACGTCTGGTAAATATCCTCCGTTAAGAGAACCACCCTCGTGAAATAGTACGGGTCGTCCCTCTGAAGGTCACCGAAAAACTCAGGGTCTCGCTCCCACGGGGCGTAAGTGAGATGGACGATCCACCACAGCCGGGCAATCGCCTGGTGGCGGAGGCCTCGGTCATTGTCACGGATAAACCAGCGATCAAGAAAAAACGTTATTGCTTTGTCCTTCTCTTCCGCAGAGAGGGTCTTCTTGCTGGTTTCTGCAAAGGGCCAGCGTGCAAGCACGTACTTCCGAAACTCCACGTGCGACAGATAGGTCCAGAACCGCGGATCCGAAGCCTGGGTCTCGTCTATGTTTTTATAGTAATCGTACAAAGCAATTGCGTTCTCGCACTCAATCGCTGCAAAATTTTTGTTGCCTTTCTTTGGAACGGTGAGGATGGGCGGCTTTTCCGCAACCTCGATCGTAGACTGCAAAACTTCTTCCTCCTTTACCGGATAGCTAGCCTCAAAGTACCCTTTGAGCGACTTGCCAGTACGCAGATCGTTGCGCATGCGCTCGACGGTGTCGTTCCAGAATATTTTTTGAAGTTGCTTGCTCATAGGTCTTCTTGGTCGTCGATCTCGAGGAGGGCGAGTATGCTACTAAAGCTGCGGGTTTCAGGATCATCGAGGATTTTCTGGGCCGATAGGATTGCTTCTTTTTCACGCAGCCCCTTCTTGTCGAGGACATCTTCCAAGCGCTCGAACCACGCCTGGCTTTCGTAATTCGAATCATTCGACTGCACCTTATGTATAGCGTCGACAAGCACGGGAAAGACTATAGCGGCGTGGAGAATACCAGCTATGAGCGTCTGATTTTTAATCTTTGTATAGCTGCGCCAGTCCTCCTTGGAGAGGATGACCGTTATCTTCGCGGCGTCGTAATCGACTTGCATGGGACCTTCTAAATCGTTCCCCGGGCGTATGGAAAAGAAGGAACTGATAGGCGGACGGAGAGGGTCATACTCTTTAATAGCAAGAAAATTGGTGTAGCCTCCGACTGCCAGAATGTCGCCTTTATCTAATCCAAAGTTCGGATTCTTTCCGTAATCCGGGTTGCAGTCGGTCGGACGATAATCTTCAAGATATTCGTCCGCACAGATATAGAACGTCACAGTGACTTTGTCCCTCACGTATTTTGCGGGGAAAACGAACTGGTCTATATTCTTGCGCGTCGAGAAGCTGGACCGGAAGAATGTGCTGCGCGATTCTACACGGCAAACGAAAAGCGCCTTGCCCTTGCTAATCAATTCTTCGAGGCCTGCGTTTTTGAGGGAGTATGTAGGGTTAAGTACGATCTCATCCTTGCGCAGCTCATAGGCAAAGTCCGTGACCCTGAAATGGCCGCCGAGGTCATCACCATTGCCGAGAACCGGGTGCGGATATGACTTAATTTCAACGCTCATGGTTTTCTATGCCGAGCACGTACTTCTTAGCCGACAGCAGCTTGGCGACGAGGCGCACCGTCTCGCCCTTCTTCAAAGACAAGCCTTTGATGAGCGACCCATCTACTTGGTAGGCTTTCTTCGAAGCGGTGTTTACCGCCGATTTGATCTCGGCTGGATAGTCATTATCGTCGCCGATTGCGATGAGCCGAATCGAGCCTTCGCAATTTTCTTTCGTCTTTATAACGAAATGGTACTCGACCTCGTCTCCGGCTTTCTGCATGAAGCTGCGGAAAAAAATATCTGCGGTATTAATACGGTCGCCGTCATCGCCCTTGCCGTGCTTACCTTCGTCACCGCCTTTTTTCTTGCCACCTCCAGTGCCACCCCTTCCTCCGCGGATACCTCCTGGCTCGTCTCCAACGTCAGCTGGGCTGCGGACTACCGACGACCTCCTGATGGGGTTGTCCATTGGAGATGACGCGGGATCCTGCGTTGCGCCGACTTGCCGTCCGGTTTCCTCTTTGCCTGATTTATCCGAGGGCTCAAGGCCTTTGCCCTGCATTGCAGCTTCGCGATCTTCGCTGTCGGGAAGGTACTGGCTGAGACCGGCTATATCTTCAGGCTCGCTTGTTACTGTTTCTCCGAGTCCTCGCAAAGAATCCTTTACGAATTGGTCGAGTTCACGAAGAGCAGCAAAACCTTGTCCGCCCTCAATTCGCTCTTTTATCCATTCGTCATGCGCAGGCGGTTCGAGATCGCGGAGAAGGCGATTGCCCTGATCGTTTTCGCAAATGAAAACCGCTGCGTACGGTTCGCGCAGTACAGTGTACCGGTCGGCTTGTACGAACATCTTCGGCTTACGGACTTTCATTACCTTGCTTGGGTAGTTATCCTGCTTGCGGACAAAAAGAGACACCTTGCCCAAATGCTTTAAGTCTGCGTGAAAAGGCTGCGTAGGGTTAGTAATGGCTTCGAAGTAGCAGAGGGCATTGCTTGCGTCGTACTCCTGCAGTATGTCTCGCAGAGTGTCTTTGGTTATTTCAATACTGGGTCCATCCTTGATAATCACCTCGAGATCTCCATGAAGGATACTAAGCCAAAAATTGTCGAGAACGGAGCGGATCAGTCCCACTTTCCATTCCTCGTCAGTCTTGAAGCCCATAATGAAAATATCTGTGCCACGTTCTTTGCGACGGAAGAGATTAGGGATCATCTTCTCATTGCGGATAGCTTTATAGCCCTCGACGCCGAAGAATCCCACGCCTTGGTGCACGTCCTTATCTTCGCCCATGTGGCTCACGAGACGCGCTACTCCCTGGAACACCGGCTGATTCTTGTCGTTTATGCTCGAGTAGAAGACAGTGCGAATGAGCGAACCGGCGAACGGCGCGCCTTTTCCTATCCCGAAAGAACCGCCAGCCACGCCTTTGGGCGAACTGGTCCCGGTGACGCGCACCAAACGGTGCCAGTTTCCTTCTCGGTCGTTGTCGGATCCGGACAAGCCCGCAGTGTTGAAATCGCTGATCTTGAGGACAGCCATTTTCTTGCCCTTTAGAAGGCCGATCGCGCTCTTGAAAAAAGCTTCTGCCTTTTCCTGGCCGGGAATGAACTTCAGGCAACAGTCCATGCAATCCAGCAGCATTTCATGGCCGGGCAAATTGGACACGGGCACCATCAGCTGTTCGAACACGACGCGCACAGGCTGAGACGAATCAATGCGCTGGTCTACGGCGTTCTGTATCGTTTCCCGCGCGATGTACTTCTTGTAGTCGCCTACAAAATTCTCAATACCAGAATCTGCAAAGCCGTCTTCGCGTCCATGGTTCGTGCTTGGGAAGTACCAGGAAAGATTTCCGGACCCACCCTTTATGCTGCTTGCCGTCTTTTTCATATTTAGAGGCGGAATTCCTTGTCGCGGTTAGGGAATGTGAACTTTACCTTCGCTTCGCGGACCTTCCGCTCTATCTCGCTGAAGATCTTGGACACTTCATCTTCCGTGTAGTCATAATAGCTACGGTTCGCGCAATTGCCGAGGATCTTCAAACGACGGACCACCTCGTTAGTGCGTGACGAGGCGATGCGCTTAAAATTGTTCCGGCGCTGACTTTCCATAACCATATCTTACAGGAAGCCATTTTCTATGTCAATAGCTCATCCTATAACATAGGGGGTAAGCTATTTACTAAGGAGAAAAGCTTCTATCTTCTCCGAGGTCACCTCGGACCGCTTAACCATATCGTGGCCCCACACTCTTAACACTCGCCAGCCTTGTCGCCGTAGGGCTACAAGATGCTTTTTGTCGCGAGCTATGTTTGTCGCGATCTTGGCTCTCCAATACTCCTTCGGTATGCGATTTTTCCATAATTCGAATTTATAGCCGTGCCAGAAATCACCATGGATGAAGACGGCGATTTTCTTTGAAGGAACTGCTATGTCCGGCTGGCCCGGCGCCCGATCATAGTGGTGGCGGAAGTAAACCCCCCGTCTGCGCAAAAAAGAAAAAGCTGCTTTTTCTATCCCTGTATTTTTCGAGCGTATGCGAGACATGATCTCGCTCCGCTTTTTTTTCGAAAAAACGTCGGCCATGCGCTCATGATTCAAGCGCGATTCGAATATTTTCCGCAATGCGCTTCACGACCGGAACTGTCACCGAGTTGCCGATCTGCTTATAGTGGTACCCTTCCGTCATCGTATCCGGAAACTCAAACGATTCCGGCAAGCCTTGGAGGCGAGCACACTCTCTCGGCGTTAGTTTTCTCATGCCCTTGTCGTCCCGGATGATTGGCACGTTGTGTCCGCCCATACCCATGCTTGCAGTTAGAGTGGGGGCAAGGCCATTTTTGAGTTCCCGAACATAAATTCTGCGGTACTGATAGAAGCTATCCTTCCGCTTCACGTCTTTCTTAAGTTTCGGGTATATAAATTTATCTTCTTCGGTGTAGTAGTAATGGCTATCCACATTTCTCTCGAGGATAGAATGCATTTTCTTCGTCAAATCAATTTCACCTGGCCATTTAAATTTCATCAGCGTGCGAGGGCTCTTGAATGCGACTATATAGATACGCTCGCGGGACTGCGGGACATTGCCGTAATGAGCACTGTTAAAGACCTTCGCGTCAATTTCATATCCAGCATCGAGCAATTCCTGCTTTATCCTCTTGAAAGTGCGTTCGTCGTCATGGTACTGTAGATGCTTCACATTCTCCAGAAATACGGCATCGGGCTGCCGGGCCTTGAGTATGTCGACGATCGCGAAAAGAAGGTTCCCGCGCCCTCGTTCGTCGTCGAATCCCTTCTTGTGTCCCGCGACCGAGAAGGGCTGGCACGGAAATCCGCCGAGCAGAATATCGAATTTCTTCGGGATGCGAGGCATCCCTTTCTCCTTCGTCACATTAAACAAATCATCGACGTCGATCTCGCCAAAATTGAGGCGATACGTCTCAGCGGCTTTCTTATCTAAATCATTCGAGTAGACAATCGAAAATCCGGCCGACTCGAACCCGATGCGTATTCCTCCAACGCCTGCGAATAAATCAATTGCTTTTAATTTTTTGTCCTTGCCCATATTTATTTAACCGCAAGAACGCGCTCAATATCGCTCCTGCGGTAGCGCCGATCCTTCCGGGAACCGAATCGGATCGCCTTAAGAATACCTTTGTTGTCCCAATTCCGTAGCGTATTCATATGGCAACACAAGAGCTCGGCCGCTTCCCGCAGGGTAAACACTTCAGGCACTTTTTTCAATTGCTTACGCATACGGGCGAGTTACTATAAGTTTACAATAAATAAGCGCTATTGAGTAGTTAGTTACCAACAGCCGGGGTCTCCAGGGCGATCTGGGCTCCTTAAGGATCCTGCGTCATCCCTTGGAGTATGGAAGCTGTAACAAAGGAATCCTTGGGAGGATATTAACAGGTAGTCCCCACAAGCACCCGCAAAGGTTCGCCGCTGCTTGTACGCGAGGAAAAGCACCTTACCTCACTCCTTTTTCCCTTCGTAAGTACGTCAGCCATATAATTCCCATCTTACTTCGCACCATAAATATTCGCTGAATACCATCCTTGCGACCCCAACTTCAGGCGTGATGAAGCGATACCTGTCTCGCTGAACTTCCACCCAAGGCATATAGGCTACATTTTCTAAAATTAGCATACGTTGCATAGCTCGGCTACCGACCTCAGGCAGGATGGTGAGCGGAACGGGTTGCTCAAGGGCGTATTTAGACTCGCCGTCCAGATCCTCAAGCGTGCCGAACTTAATTACGCTTGGTTCCTCAAGTGGGGGTTCGTTTTGATTGAACAAGAGGTGGCACTGAGCGAGCTTGATGCATACTCGCTGAAATCGTTCGTTTTCGATTTTCAAGCCTAAGCCGGCAGCTATTTTAACAAAGCTGTTCCCAATCCTCGCTTTCAGGAGGGGTTTGGTTTCAAGAATGCGTTTGATTTTCCGACGTTGGATAGCATCAGAGTTAGCGCTTCCGCGAAGTGCGCACTCAATGGCACATGCAACATATTCTTCATCTAACGAGTGTTTCTGATTGCAATCCGTGCATGCGCCGACCACATGTAATTCTTGAGGATACGGCTGGTCCAAAAAAATTCTAGACGGCACGTGTTCTCGTGTGTCCGGGGATTTTCCGCAGTAGAGGCAAAATTGCGTCTGCCTCTCGTCTCCGAAATTAGGAATGTGATCCATACGCCAAGTATAGGCACCCAGGCTGCCGATACTAAGTATTTACTGCGGAGAGGGAGCGATTCGAACCCTGGTACTTAAACCGCCCGGCGGAGGCCGGGCGGTTTTTAGTGTCCCGCGAGCCGAGTAATTAGCTCGGCAGTTGGTACAAGGTCGGCCTCTGTACCGGAACGGGGTTTTAGCTCGACGGAATTCTTTTCTAGGGTGCGGGGCGAAACCACCGCGCGCCAGGGCAGGCCAATCAAGTCCGCGTCGGCGAACTTAGCGCCGGGGGCCAGGTCGCGGTCGTCGTAGAGAACTTCTACTCCGGCGCTAGTGAGCTGCTCGTAGAGTTTGTCAGCCTCGGCCTCTGCGCCTTTCAGGGCGACGAGGTGCAGCAGGGCGGGAGCGACGGCTGCAGGCCAGATAATTCCTTTTTCGTCGTGGAATTTTTCTACGATGACGCCCATGAGGCGGGTAATGCCTATTCCGTAACAGCCCATGTGCGGCTTTACCATGCTGCCGTCTTTCATGGTCACGCTAAACCCGAAGTCTTCGCTGTACTTGGTGCCCAGATCAAAGACGTTGCCGACTTCCGAGCCCTTGGCCCGCTTCAAGGTCTCGCCGTTGTACTCGCTCCCCTCTTTCAGGCCCCGGCCTTCGGCAATTTCCTCGTTTATGCAGAACGGCTGCTGTTCGGTGTAGAGGACGTTGTCTTCACCGGCGTCGGTGAGGACTATGAACTCGTAGGAAATTTTCTTGGAAAAGCTGCCGCCCGAAGCTTCGGTGGCTTTGGCGGTAAGGCCCATGCGTTCGTAAATCTTCAGGTAGGCGGCCTTGGCCGTTTCGTAGAACTTCAGGAAGTCAGCCTCGTTTTCGTGGAAGCTATACATGTCCTTCATGAGGAACTCGCGGCCTCGCATAACGCCGGACTTGGCGCGCAGCTCGTCGCGGAACTTCCAGTGTATTTGGTAGGGCGCGGCCGGCAGGTCTTTGTAGGAACCCAGGTAGCGCTGCACGAGCGGGGTGACGACCTCTTCTTCGCTCTGGCCGAGCGCGTACTCGTGCTCGTGGCGGGACTTGAGGTGAAACAGCACGTCTATGCTGTCCCAGCCGCCGGTGGTAACCCAGTTCTGTTTCGGGTGCAGCATGGGCATGAGCAGCTCCTGCCCGCCGATCTTGTCCATTTCCTCGCGGACAATCTGCGAAATATTGTTCAGAACCTTGAGCCCCAAGGGCAGATACGTGTAGGCCCCGGCCATGAGCTTGTTCACAAAGCCGGCCTGCTCGAGCAGCCGGGCGTTGGCCGTAGGCTCGTCTGCCGGCGGCGTTTTGCTGGTCCTGAAGATTGAGTGGGAGAGCTTCATGTATCTACCGTATTCTAGATTCTTTATTCGTGATTCTCTCTATTCTACCGTCCCGCCTACTTCGTGACAATGTCCTTTACGGTGACCAGAAGCATGAGCGCGAGCAGGAAGGCGAAGCCGTAGCCGTTTATCTTTTGCTCGAGCCGCTGGGACAGGGGCTTCCTCCGCAGCTTCTCCACCACGAGCAGGGCTATGCGGCCGCCGTCGAGCGCGGGCAGCGGGAGGATGTTTAAAACGGCCAGGTTAAGGGAAAGGAAAGCCGCGAGCTGCACCACGTACTGCCAGCCTAAAGACCGGGCTTCGCCGGTCAGCCGGGCAATCTGCACCGGCCCGCCGACCTGCTTGAGGGAAATGTTCCCGGTGACAATGCGGTAGAGGCCATTGAAAACTTCGCCGATCTGGGTCACGGTCAGCTCCGCGGCCTTGGCCGGCGCCAGGTACCACGGGTAGCGCAGCTGGCCGCCGGTGCCGAGCAGGAGGCCGGTGGCGCCCTCGCCGGGGGCGAGGTTGCCCTTCGAGGGCAGGTCGAGCTTTATGCGCTCGCTGCCGCGGCGAATTTCCACCGCGAACGTTTTGCCGGCGTGCGCCAGGACGTAGGTGCGCATGTCCGCGCCGTCGGTGTAGCGGGTGCCGTCTATGCTGGTAACCACGTCGCCGACTTTGAGGCCCGCGCTCGCCGAGGTGCTGCTCGGCTGCACCATGCCAATGAAGACCTCGCGGTGGGCGAGCGTGGCGCCGGCCGGTACGTCGTCGACCGAGGCGAAGCCGGCCGGGAGGCCGGCGGTGAAGAGCACCGTGTACAGGGCGAAGGCGATCACGACGTTCATGAAGACGCCGGCGGCCAAGGTGGCAACCCGCGGCCACCACGGCCGGCGGTTAAAGGCCCGCGCGTCCGTCCCCTCTTCGCCGTTCTCGCCGAAAATGCGCACGAACCCGCCGAAGGGAATGTAGTTCAGCGAGTAAATGGTCGCGTCGTCGTCGGTGTCCTGGGCGCGCGCGGACACCCTGCGCCAGCGCTTGCCCACGCGCTTCCAGCCCACGGCGCGGGGCGGCAGGCCGAAGCCGAACTCGAGCACGCGCATGCCGCTCCGGCGCGCGGCCACATAGTGGCCGAACTCGTGCCCGAGCACGAGCACCGCGAGCACGGCTATGAAGATGAGGGCAGTAAGCATAGGTACAAGCGTTTAGCGTCTAGGGGCTAGCGTGTAGGGAAAGCTCGAAGCGATTAGCGTCTAGGGTTTAGCGTATAGAGGGGTCAACTATACGCTAATGTTCTATACCGTCATTATTTCTTTCTCTTTGGCGCTTGCGTGCTGCTTGATTTCGGAGTTCAGCTTGTCCACCACGTCCTGCAGCTGCTTCTGGCCCCGGGAAATGTCGTCCTTCGACACTCCGCCGTCGCCCTCGCCGCGCTTCATTTCCTTGAGCACGTCCTCGCGCACGTTGCGAACACCCACGCGGGCCTTCTCTTCGAGCTGCCCCACGACCTTCACCAGCTCCTTGCGGCGCTCTTCGGACATGGGCGGTAAGGAAATGCGGATTACGTTGCCGTCGTTTGAGGGCGTAACCCCGAGGTTACTGGCCAGTATGGCTTTCTCCACCGACGGCAGCAGGGACTTGTCCCACGGCGTGACCGCAATGGTCCGCGCGTCCTGCACCGCGACCGAGGCCACGTGCTCGAGCGGCGTGCGGGTGCCGTAGCTCTCGACCTGCACGGTGGAGAGTATTCCGGTGCTCGCCCGCCCGGTGCGGAGCGTGGACAGCTCGGACAGGTAGTGGTCAATGACCTTCTGGAACTCCGCCTCGTGACTTTTTACAATATCGGACATAGGATAGCGTTTAGGGTAGCGTATAGAGAGAACGAACAGAGCGTTTAGCGTATAGGGGCTAGCGCGTATAGCGCGTAGAGACACTGCGCGGTTAGCGTGTAGGGTTTAGCGTTTAGAGGGGGTTCAACTATACGCTCTACGCTATCCGCTTTACGCTATGGTTTCCTAGTCTCCGGTGTGGACGCCGACGTACACGATCATGGGGTTTGCCGGGTCCACCAGAATATAGTTCACCAGACCCGTGGTCGCAAGCGACTGGGTCTGCCAGCTCGTGCCGCCGTCGGTGGACTTGTAGATGGTCGAGTCAATGCTCGTGAACACCAGGTTGCTCGAGCTGCGCGCCACGGCTATGGCCCGCGGCGCGTCGGCCGCCTCTTTGACCGGCAGCGTTTTGCGCGCCCAGGTCTTGCCCGCGTCGGTAGATTTATAGAGACCCTTGGCCGTGGTCAGGTACATGAGGCTGCTCGTCAGCGGGTCTACGTAGACCTGGCGGTACTCGGAGGCCGGGAGCCTCGGGGCCTGGTTCGGCAGGTAGCTGGAGTAGCCGTCGCCGGTAAACGAAGCTTCGGTCAGGCTCACGAAGGTCGTGGTGGCCGTGGTCACACTCGGGTTCGACAGCCACAGCCCCTTTGACCGGAGCAGCACGTAGGTGCCGGTCTTGTTCCAGACCACGTCGCGCACCCGGTCGGAGAAGGCCTGGAGCTGCTTCCAGGAAATGCCGCCGTCGTTGCTGGCAATGACGTCCCCGGCCGCGGTGCCAATGGCCACCTGGTTCGGGTTTTGGGGGTTCAGGCTTACGGCCGTCAGCTCGTTGCCCGTGCCGCCGTCACTGTAGACCTCCTGCCAGGTAGCGCCGCCGTCTACGGACTTCAGCAGCTTCCCCACCCCGCCGGTCTCCCCGCCGGCGTAGAGCGTCCGGTTGTTTGCGGGGTCAACGGCGAAGTCGTAGACGTTCACGCGGGTCACGAGCTGCTTCCACGTCTCGCCCGCGTTCTCGGTCTTCACGAGGCCGGCGTTGTAGCCGGAAGCGTACAGCACCTGGCTGCTGCCGGCGTCGAAGGCCAGGGCCGAGGTGTTCAGGCCCGCGAGGCCCGAACCCTTGCTGCCCTCGACTGAGTTTACGAACTGCCAGTCCGCCCCGCCGTTTATGGTTTTGGCCACGCCGCCCACCCCGGCTGACTTGCCGGTCAGGTTGCAGCTGACGCCGAGCAGAGAGATAGTGAGCAGGGCGAGGGGAAAGGTTTTAGGGAGTAGGGAGTAGGGTTTGAACATGGGAGCAGTTAGGGTTTAGGTTTTAGGGAACAGACTAGGTTTTAGGTGGCAGCGGTAAGGGGCAGGGGGCAGGATTTTGAGCCACTCTACAACCTACAACCTAGGCCCTAAACCCCTTCGGTTCTTTACATGCTAAGGAGTAAGCCTTGTAAAACGAGCTTTTTGTTTCGGTTGGTGCCGGAGAGCGCGGCCATGGAGGCGAGGGTGCGCGCGAGGAGCTGGTGAGACTCGGGGCGCCGGGCGAGCCCTAGCCTGACCTGGTAAGAAAAGGTGGTGAGCAGCTCGGCGAGCTCGGCGTCTTCGTTCTCGGCGAGCTTCGGCAGGTACGCGAGCCGCTCCCCCACGGGCTTGGCGCGGAGGGCCAAGAGGGCTTTCAGCTGCTCGGCCAAATCGTTACGGCTGCCCGCGTCTTCCGAAAGGCGGACGAGCCGGCCCGGGGCGCCGGAGCACAGCGTGACGAGATCGGCGCCGGCCTTCAGGCTGCCGTCTGCCGCGAACGCGTTCATTTCCGCTTCGGTAAACCGGGAGAACGAGAGCACCTGGCAGCGCGAGCGGATGGTCTTCAGCAGCGGACGGCTGGAAACTAAAACGGTGTGCGTGGCCTGCGCCGGCTCTTCCAAGGTTTTGAGGAGCGCGTTCTCGCCGAACTGGTTCAGGGTCTCGGCGCGGTCGACAATGGCCACCTTGCGCGCCGCGGCGAACGGCCGCATGGCCATGCGCTTCAAAAATTCCCCGACCGCTTCGGTGGAAATGCTGTCCTCTTCGGGCTCGAGCAGCAGAAAGTCCGGGTGCTGCGGCAGGCGGTCTACGGTGGTGCCCAGGGCCCGGGCCGCGAACTCAAAGGCTAGCGTGCGCTTACCCAAACCCTCGGGGCCGAGGAACAGGTAGGCGTTCGGAAGGGCCCCGGCCGCAAGCTGCGCCGAAAGCAGGTCCTTCTGCCACCCGTGCCCAAAGGTTTTCCATGCTTCCGCCATTGCAGGCATTATACCTCGCCCTACCCCTTTACCGGCGTAACGGTGCCGGCGGTGGCGTCTACGTTCACGGTCTGGCCGTCTTTGAACTTCGACATGGCGTTCTTTAGGGCCACCACGCAGGGAATACCGAACTCGCGCGAGACCACGGCCGCGTGGCAGGTCAGCCCGCCGACTTCGGTGAGTATGGCCGCCGCGCGCTTCATGGCCGGCAGGTAGTCTACGGTGGTGGAGTACGTCACGAGGATGTCGCCGTCTTTGACCTTCCCGTTCTGGTCCGGCGACCTGACGATGCGGATCTTGCCGGTGGCGAGCCCCGGGCTCGCGCAGGTGCCGCGGGCTTCGTCGTTACCCTGGACGTTTTGCGCGTGCTTCTGGAGGTGCGCGAGCAGGCGCGCGGCCTCGTTCGGCGGAATGTCGAACCACTTCCGCATGTCCCTCGAGTAGCCGTAGCCCGAAACGCCCCGGGAGCGGTACTCGAAAATTTTTGCGGCGTCGGCCGCGCCCTTCAGGGCGTCTAGGACCTCGTGCTCGTAGAGGAAGCGGAGCTGCCGCGGGGAGAGGTAGAGCCGGCGGGCCGCTTCGTCAACGAGGGGCGTGAGGTAGCGGCCGGCGTAGCTCACGTAGTACTCGGCCTCGTTGCGGCCGTCGAGCGCGAGGCTGAAGTCCGTGAACTCCTGGACGTCGGCCGGTTTCATGCCGAGGCGCGTCACGGTTTCCCTGAAGTCTCGGTTCCGGTCGCGGGTGTAGTTCTTGAGCCGAACGAACTCGGCCTTAAGGCCGGCAGCCGGTTTCGCCGTCAGTTCCTTCAGCTCCGCGGCGTAGTGGTCCGGTTCCCACTCCGGTCCGTAGACGAACACGGGCATCCAGCCGTACCGCTCTGCGAGGCGCTTGGCCTCAGCTGCGGCCGACGAGCGCCGGGCCTTGACCTTGAGGGCGGCGGCGGTCACGTCGCGCTTCTCCTCGAGCGTGCTCGAAATGCGCTCGGGCTTCGTGAGCGCGAACATGGCGGCGTTGTAGTCCGGCGAATTTTCGGCGAGGCGGTGCTTCTTGGTCAAAATGCGGCGCAGGCGGGCGGTCCAGCGCTCCTCCGACAGCCAGCCCATTTGGTCGAAAATGGTCATGCGCCGAATCCAGTCCCGCAGGGTCAGGATGCTCGCGGCGAGCTGCTCGTTCGAAAGCCGCTCGGGATTTTTCTGCCCGATTTTGTCGGCGGCGCGGCGCGCCCGTTCCTTCAGCGGGTAGAAGGCCATGAGCTTTTTTTCGAGGACCTTCAGGCCCTGCCGGTGGCAGGCGCGGGCGTAGGCGTCGAGCCGGACAAAAAAACGCACCGGGGCGTAGGCGTGCTGGAGCCCGTCTTCGGCGGTAAAGAGAACCGGTATGCCTTTCGGCAGGCCGAAGTGCCGCTCGAAGTGCCGGCTGCTCCACTCGCCGTGCCAGGTGTCGCAGTCAAACGGCAGGAGCGACCACTTGCCCATGTGGACGAGCGGGTCGCGCCGGTAGTACCGGTTCCAGGGTTTGCGGGGCATGCGGCGGCGCGGGCTTGGGCGCTTTTAGCTAGCGCGCGCCGACCACCACGGTGCCGGTGGCGCCGGTGTTCACGTGGTCCTGGTAGCGGAAGGTGCCGGCTACCGGGAACTGGTACTGGTACTTGCCGCCGGCGGCCACGGCCTTGCCCGCCCCGAACAGTCCCGCCACGCTCTCGGGCCAGAAGCTGCTGGTGCTCTTGTTGCGGAAAATAACGTAGTCGCCGGTCTTGATGTTAACGGTAGCGGGACTGAAGGCCGTGCCGTCGTACGCGACCTCAACGACTAGAATGTCCGGTGAATCCACCTCGTCGCCCGTGGAAAATGTCCCCTCCGACTGCTTGCCGCTCGCGGTGGTCGTTTTCGTATCCGGCTTCGCCGCCGAGGTGGTCGCGGGCGTCTGGCTGGCCTGGTCTACGGTTTTGAGGCCGGCGCCCGGCTGCTCGACGCCCCGCTCTGCGGGCGAAGGCTCAGGGGCCTTCGCGCTCCGGCTCACGGCCACGCCAATGCCGACCAAGACGACGACCGCCGCTACCCCTAAGGCCACTTTTGCGTTCATTGATGTTGGGTGTAAATGCTATTGTGTATATGGATTATACCTCTACCGCCGTGCGCAAGAAAACCACCGACGAAATACCCACGAAAGCCGCCAAGCGGCAGCAAAAAAGGCGCCCGCGCATGCGGGTGCACGGGGCGTCGCTGAAAAAGGCCCAGCCCCACGCCGGCCGGAAACTGGCCGCGCGGCGGTGAAACCCGCGCTCGTCTGCGTGGTGGGCCCCACCGCGTCGGGCAAGTCTGACCTGGCCGTTAACCTCGCCAAGCGGTTCGGCGGCGAGGTTGTTTCCTGCGACAGCCGGCAGGTCTACCGGGGGCTAAATATTGGGACGGGGAAAGTAGAGGGAACGTGGCAAACGAAAAACGGCCGCACGGTTTTTTTGTACCGCGGCGTCCCCCACCACGTCATAGATTTCGTCTCGCCGAAGCGGCAGTACACGGCGGTACTGTTTCAGAGAGACGCCGAACGGGCAATTCGAAATATTGTTTCGCGCGGCAAGCTGCCCATACTCTGCGGCGGCACCGGCCACTGGGCCGAGGCCGTAGCCTTCGGCCAAGAGTTGCCCGACGTGGCGCCAAACCCGCAGCTCCGAAAAAAGCTGGAACAGAAAACCACGGCGCAACTCGCGGCGCTTCTAAAGAAAAAAGACGCCGCCCGGGCACAGGCTATCGATCTAAAAAATCGCCGGCGGCTGGTCCGCGCCCTCGAGATAGTAGCGGCGACCGGCAAGCCGGTCGCAAAGCTCGCGAATACCAACCCCTACCGCGTCTTGTGGCTCGGGGTACGGCTGCCGCTCTCTGAGCTCGACGCGCGGATTGGGCGGCGGCTCGCCGGGCGCTTACAGGCCGGCATGGTCGCCGAGGCGAAGAAGCTCCACCGCGGCGGGCTTTCCTGGAAACGCATGGACGAGCTCGGCCTCGAGTACCGCTTCCTCGCCCGGTTCCTTCGGGGCGAACTCACGGAAAACGAGATGCAGCAGCAGCTGACCACGGCCATACAGCGGTACGCCCGCAGGCAGCTGACGTGGCTGCGCCGAAACAAAGACATGCGCTGGATTGCTTCGGAAGCTGCCGCAGTCAAGGCCGTTCAGGCGTTCTTAAAAAAGTAGATTGTCGCCTAAAGCCCGCACTATTGACGCGGGTTTTAAATTTTGGTTAAATACCATGTTCGCTGTTCGATTCCAGTCCAACGGGAGGATGCTTATGCAACGATTGATTGATTGGCTCGCGCTGATTTTTTTCGGCTACGGAGTTGGTGTGCTGGTAGGTCTGAGGCGGCTTCGCCGGATACTCTGCAATCCGGGGGTGCCGTATGGCTGGAGGTACTAACCCGTTCGAAAACCTCGAAAACCCGACGCTGCTGCTGCAGTTCTGGCAAACCAGAACGAGCAGGAAGAGCAAGGTAAGCTTGCTCTCAGTGCTCGAAGGAGGCGTGACCCTGAAGCGGCGCGCCTTGGGATCCTGGGTCGAGGGAGCGCGCGTCAAAGACCCCAATAGCCCAGCTATGGTAGCGCTCGCCGTCGCGCTCTCCGTCCTCGTTGAGGTTCATAAAGCGAACGAAGTAGTGGAATTCGTAGGGGCCAAGGACCGCTACTCGTTCGTCCGACCGAAGAAAGGCCTGCCGCTGTGCTTCTATAGGGAGACGAGCGGCGAAACCACGACCGATTCGTGGCGGGTAACCATCTACGAAACGCCAAAGGCCTTCAATGACGGCTGCATCGCGGTCGGGGTTGCGCCCCCGGCTAAGAAGTAAAACCACTGGGTAACGCCAGAGCACCGGCCGCGCTCGCCGGTGCTTTCTGTTTTCCGGCTTGCGGACCCTGAAAGTTTCCGCTAGCCTACCGAAGATTTCGAAGGGAGGACACTTTGACCAGAAGAGAACTGCTTACCTTTGTGGTACCCGCCGTAGCTACCGCCGCGTTACTCACGGCTACCACCCCGCCCCAGGCGCCCGCCGCCCAGCCGGCGGTTCCTGCCATCGCTCAAATTCCCTGGTGGGAACGCGAAGCCTGCGGCTACTGCGGCGGACTGCACAGTTAGGTCCGCCCCGATACTATGACGAGAGCCCCGCGGCTCTCGTTTTGCTTTAGGTACAAATATGCCGTCCCGTCCGCGAACTGGCGGACGGGACGGCATGTAACTTTTTCTTACGACAGCTTCTTTTTCAGCAGCTCGTTTATGAGCTGCGGGTTGCCCTTGCCTTTCAGCTCCTTCATGGCCGCGCCGACCAGGAAGCCGAAGGCTTTCTGCTGCCCGGCTCTGTAGTCTTCCACGGGTTTGGGGTTCGCGGCGATTACGGCGTCGAGCGCGGCCGCTATGGCGCCGGTGTCGGAGATCTGCTCGAGGCCGGAGTCTTTGACGATGGCGTCCGGCTCCCCGCCCTTTTCGAACATGGCCTTGAACACAACCTTGGCCGCGGCAGAGGAAATTTTCCCCTGCTGCATGAGCTTGAGCATCTCGGCGAAGTTCTCCGCATCCACCCGCGCGTCCTGCGGCTGCATGGCGGCGGCGTTCAGGAGCGACGAAAAATCCTGCAGGCACCAGTTCGCGGCCTGCTTCATGAGGCTGCTGCGGTCGAGGCCCGGCTCTTCCTGCATCCAGCTGTCGAGCTCGGAGACCACGGCTTCGAAGTACGCGGCCAGCTCTTTCCAGTTTATGAGGTTCTCAACGTCGGCGGGCGGCAGCCCGTACTCGCCCAAGAACCGCGCGCGCTTCTGGGCGGGCAGCTCGGGCAGGCGGGAGCGGAGCTGCTCCACGTAGCCTTTCGGGAAGTGGAGGACCGGCAGGTCGGGGTCGGGGAAGTAGCGGTAGTCGCTCGACTCTTCCTTGCTGCGCTGCTCCACGGTGCGGCCCTCCTTCTCGTTCCAGCCCATGGTGACCTGGCGGGGCTGGCCACCGTCTTTCAGAATTTCTACCTGCCGGGGAATTTCGTAGTCTATGGCGTCCTTGGCGAAGCGGATGCTGTTGATGTTCTTTACCTCGACCTTGTACTTCGGCAGGGCGGTTTCGCCGGGCTTGCGGACGGAAATGTTCGGCTCCACGCGCATGGTCCCCTTCTCCATGTCGCATGAGCTGGCCCCAATGTAGCGGACGATGTTGCGCAGCTCGGTCAGAAAAATTTTCGCCTCTTCGCCGCTCTCCAGGTCCGGCTCGGTGACAATCTCGAGGAGCGGCGTACCGGCCCGGTTGTAGTCAATGAGCGAGTACGGTAAACCTTCCGGGTGCACGTTCTTGCCGGCGTCTTCCTCGAGGTGCGCGCGGGTTATGCCGATGCGCTTGACCTTCCCGCCGACGGTTATATCCAGGTAGCCTTTGCGGGCAATGGGCTGGTCGTACTGGGAGATTTGGTAGCCCTTCGGCAGGTCGGGGTAGAAGTAGTGCTTGCGGTCGAACTTGCTCCACTCGTGGATTTCGCAGTTGAGCGCCAGGCCGACCATGGCCGAGAGCCGCACGGCTTCGGCGTTGGCCACCGGCAGGGTCCCGGGCTGGCCGGTGACAATTTCGTCGATGTTCGTGTTCGGCTGCTTCTCGTCCGGGTCGTTCGGCGCCGGCGAAAACATCTTGCTTTTGGTGGCGAGCTGGACGTGGATCTCGAAGCCGATGACCGGTTTGTAACCTTCTTCAATTTCCATGGCTATGCGGTGGGGGTTTTCTTGTGCCAGTCGGTCAGCTGCTGGAAGGCGTAGCCGACGTTCAGGACCCGCTGCTCGCCGAACTGCGGACCCATGATCTGCAGGCCGATGGGCAGCTCCACGCCGCTGCCGTCTCCGGGCTTACCGAAACCGCAGGGCACAGCTACGCCGGGCAGACCCGCGAGCGAGCTCGGGATGTTCAGCTGGTCGGCAATGTAGCCGAACAGCGGGTCCTCGGCGGCGCGGCCCAAGGTGATGGCCACGTTCGGGCTCGAGGGCGCGGCGAGGACATCGACCTCTTTAAATACGCGGTTGAATTCGTCAACGATGAGCCGGCGGACCTTCTGGGCTTTCTTGTAGTAAGCGTCGTAGTAGCCGGCCGAGAGCACGTAGGTGCCTATCATGATGCGGCGCTTGGCTTCGTTGCCGAAGCCTTCGGCGCGCGATTTCGCGTAGACCTCGAAGAGGTCTTTCGCCTCCCCGGTGCTGTGGCCGTAGCGGATGCCGTCGTAACGCGAGAGGTTCGAGGACACCTCACTCGGACAGACAATGGCGTAGACGAGCGAACCGTACCTCGTGTTCGGCAGGTCCACGGGCACGAGCTTTGCGCCGGCTTTTTCCAGCTCCACGAGCGCTTCCCCGACCCGGGTGCGGACGTCCGCCTCCATGCCGTCTACGAAGTACTGCTTCGGCACGCCTATTTTGAGACCCTTCACGTCGGCGCTCAGCGCGGCGCAATACGGCGGAACGTCAACGTGGCCGGTGGTGCCGTCGCGCTCGTCTCGGCCGGCCACGGCCTCGGCAATGAGCGCGAGGTCCTCAACCGACCTGGCCATGCAGCCCGGGCTGTCGAGCGAGCTGCCCATGGCCACCACGCCGTAGCGGGAGACGCGGCCGTAGGTCGGCTTCCAGCCTGAAACGCCGGAGAGCGACGCCGGCTGGCGAATGCTACCGCCGGTTTCGGTAGCCGTGGCCCACGGGACCAGACCTGCGGCGACGGCGACGGCCGAGCCGGAAGACGAGCCGCCGGGCATGCGCGCCTTGTCCCAGGGATTCTTTGTGGCGCCGAACGCCGACGTCTCGCCGCTCGAGCCGTGCGCGAACTGGTCGAGGTTCGTCTTGCCGACGAGCACGGCTTTCTGCTCCCGCAGCTTCCGCGTCACGGTGGCATCGTACGGCGGCACGTAGTTACCAAGGATGTTCGAACCCGCCGTGGTGCGCACGCCCTTGGTGCAGAACAGGTCTTTGCTCGCGTAGGGAATGCCGCAGAGCGCGGGGTTGGGGCCCGGCGAGGCAATGTGCTCGTCCGCCGCGCGAGCCGCTTCGCGCGCTTCGTCGCCGCAGACGGTAATGAAGGCGTTCAGGTCGGAAGCCTGGACGCGTTCCAAAAAGTACTCGGTCAGCTCGACCGAGGAAACCTGCTTGGCGTCGAGCGCGGCGCGGAGTTCGGTTAGAGATTTCTTTTCAAACTGCATTTATAGAAGTTTCTGAGGAACGGATTTACTCCGTTCCGAGGATTTCATTAAAAGGAAAGGGAGAGTACACGAGAGGGAAAACCTTGGTTTTCTCTCTCGTAATTATTCTTCAGTTCCACCGGTAAAGACGGCTTTGACCT
>CAZLPF010000015.1:0-29634 GCA_964561365.1 uncultured Candidatus Saccharibacteria bacterium
CCCACCGTTCAAACACCGGTGCCAACCGCCGAGCGCCGCCGCTCGGCAAAGGCCCAGAACCCCAATCACACGACCCCACCCGAACTTGCTTTACAAAGAGCAGGGGAGGGTGGGGTTTTTCTTTGTTGTCTAGAAACTTAACTCTGCACCGGTTCGTGGGAGGCGTTCAGGACGGAGATGACTTTGTAGATTTTCTGGAGGTAGCCTTGGGTCTCGGCGCGGAGCGTAGCGTCCTCGAGTTTCGAGAGCTGGTCTTTGGCAGCGGCGAGGCGCGCCCTGGCGTCGTTCAGCTGCGACTGCAGCTGCGCCTTGGCTTTCTTGTCTTTCGTTTTCTTGACCAGGCTCGCGAGCGAATTAACTTCGGACTGCGTGCCGGAGATTTGGGCTTTGACGGCTGAAAGCTGGTCGCCGCGGTCCTGGTTCCAGTTCTGGCCGAAGGCGTTGACCGCGCGGGCTACGCGCACCACGCCGCCGTTGTAGGCCGCCGCGCCGTAGTCGAAGGCCGAGCCCGAGGAAAATCCGTTCTTGGCGCGGCTGTGGACGGCGGCAATGTAGTCGTCAATCAAAAGGTACGTCGCCTTAATGGAATTGACGTGGTTTTCCATGCCGCGGACGAAGTCCGGTTCGAGGTTCGCGCGCGGGTGACGGTCCACGAGGCCGCGGTAGGTTGAGGCAATGAACTGCGAAATGCCGAGGGCGCCGGCGCTGCTGCCGCTGTAGCGGTAGGTGTCGGGGCCGTTGCCGGCGAACAGGACGTGGACGCGGCCAATGACCTGCTCAACGTCCGTCCGCTCGTCGGCGGCGGCGAGCTCGCCGCCGTTCGTGTGCTCGGCGAGGACCAGGGCGCGAATGAGCGCCGGTTTTACGGCCTCGGGTACGGTTTTGCCGGGGTCGGAAACCGACGGGTAGAGCTGGAGCTCGTAGGTGGCGCGGTCTATGACGCTCCGCAGGTACCGTTCGCCGTAGGCAATGACCTCGGGCTGCTGGAGCGCCGGCGAGTAGGGGACGTAGGTCGCGTGGCGCATTTTTCCGGTAATGGCCTGCTTGCTTGAGCCGGTGTCCGGCGCTATGAGGTAGCGAATGGCAATGACGAACCCGCCGTCTGGCGCGGTGACCCTGAAGCGGCTGTTCACGCCGTTGAAGCTCGCCAGCTGGACCGAAACCTTGGGGTCAGAAAAAGACATGGCTTTTCCGCGCTGGGTGCCGCGGACCACGAAAATTTCGTCGGTCGCCGGGTTCAGCACGGCCACCGCAACGTCTTTTGAGGCAACCTGGTAGCCGGTAATTTTTTTCTTCGCCGCCTTGCCTTTGCCGGTCGTCTTGTAGACCGCTGCGATGTTCGCGTTCAGGGTAACCTGCGAGAGCGCGCCCTTGGCGCGGTCTATGTCCACAATGAGCGCGGGGCTCGCGGTCGCGGTTCCGAGCACGGCGGCTACGGCCGGGGTGGTCGTCGCCGGCGTACCGGCGGCTTCCGTGCTGCTGGCATTCATCGTTTGCGTTTCTTGGGCGCTGGCCGCGAGGGGTGACAGCGACACGGCGAGCGCGCAGGCTGCCAAGAGGATTTTCATACCGGGGTATTATACCATTCCATCCGAGCCGTCCGGCCGTGGTACCATACCGGCGTATGGCCGCCCACGTTTCCCGCAACATTTTCTGGCTCACCGCCTCGCGGGTTGTCTCGCTCCTGCTGCTGTTCCTCGCGTACACGCAGCTGTTCCGCTACCTCGGACCCGAGCGCTACGGCCAGCTCGCGCTCGCCCTCTCGTTCGTCGCCATCTTCGGCACGTTCGTCGACTTCGGCGTCCAGCAGTTCGTCGTCAAGCGCATGGCCGAGGCGCCCGAAGAGCGCGCCCGCTACTTCCGGCAGTTCTTCGCCTTCGAGCTCGTGGCCGCGGCGCTGCTCTACGGCGCGCTCCTGCTCGCCGCGCGCCTGAACGGATACACGGCGCCGGTCTTCGGCGCGGTCGCCCTCGCCGGCGCCGGCATGGCGGTCAACGCGCTCTGCTACCCGTTCCTCTCGGTCCTGTCGGCGACCCAGGACATGCGGCGCGTGGCGTTCATCAACTTCCTGAATTCCTGCGTGAACGCGGCCGTCATCCTCGGCGGCATTTGGCTCGGGCGCGGGGTCGTGTTCCTGGCCGGCACGCAGCTCGCGTTCGGCGTTATTGACCTTACCATCTACTCCCGCTACCTGAAGCGGCACCTGCCGGGCGAGGGGATTGTCTCCGCGCTCCGGGCGTTCGACCCCGGCCCGGCTTGGCGGCTCGCGAAAACCGCCTGGCCGTTCGTCCTGCTCGTGGGATTCTCGAGCATCTACAACCGCATCGACACCGTGCTCATCTCTCACCTCCTCGGCTACGAGGCGAACGGGCTCTACGGGGCGGCCTACAAAATTTTCGACCTGCTCGCCTTCTTTCCGGCCGTGGTGTCCTACAGCCTCTACCCGCACCTAACCGAGCTCATGGCCGCGGGGAACGTCGCCTCGGTCCGTCTGCTGCTTGAGCGCTACACGAAGTTCGCGCTCACGATCGCCCTCCCGCTCGGGGTGGGCGGCATGGTGCTCGCCGAGCAGATCATCGGCCTCGTCGCCGGCCCCGGCTACAGCCACGCGGTCAGCTCGCTGCGCGTACTGGCCTGGGCGCCGGCCATTCTGCTCATATACATTCCGGTGAACGCGCTCGTCATTTCGCAGCTGACCCGGCAGGCTGCCGCGGCTACGGCGGCGAACGTCGTCCTGAACGTGGCCGGCAACCTCATCTTGCTGCCGCGCTACGGTATTGTGGGCGCGGCGTGCATGACGCTCGTTTCCGAAATTCTCCAGGCCGTCGTGTACTTCACGGTGGCGAAGCGGAACATTACGGACTTCGATTGGCTCCGCGAGGTTTGGAAGCCGGCGCTGTCCGCTGCCGTCATGGGCGCCGTCCTGCACTACTTCCGCGGCCTTTCGTTCGTGCCCGCCGTCGCGCTCGGCTCTGTGACCTACGCCGCGTGCGTGCTGGCGCTCGGCCACGTGCGCCCGGCCGAGCTGAAAGCCTGGGTCAGGCTCGGTAAGCTCGCGTGAAGCGCCGGCTCCAAAAAACGGTAATGGTTTTCGGGACGTTCGACGTCCTCCACCCCGGCCACCTAAATTTTTTCCGGCAAGCCCGCAAGCTCGTGCCGAGGCCGCTGCTCGTGGTTTCGGTAGCGAGAGACCGGAACGTCCGGCGGGTGAAGGGGAGCCGGCCCGCGTTTGGCGAGCGTACGCGCCTGGCCCGGGTGCGCGCCTGTCCGCTCGTGGACCGGGCCGTCCTCGGCGCTAGCGCGAGCCCCTGGCCGCACATTGCGCGGGAAAATCCCGCCGTGGTCGCCCTCGGCTACGACCAGCGGAGCAGCTACACGAGGCGGCTCAAGCGCGAGCTGCGCGCCCGGGGCCTGAGCCCGAACATTGTCCGCCTGAAAGCCTTTTACCCGCGGCGCTACAAGTCTTCAAAGCTGAGGCGGAATTTGGTAAAGTAGTGGAGCAAACACCAACCATGGCAACCGCACCGCTCACCGCCACCCGTCTCACGAAAACCTACAGCACGTTCTGGCCGCTGACCATTATCGCGGCGCTCGTGTTCATTTTCGGGATCATCGTTGTCATGAACGAACGGCTCGCGAACGACGGCACGGGCGACGGGTCGGTTACCGTTCAGAGCAGCCGTGCGAATCGGAATTGAAGCGGAGCGGGCGAACGCGCGCGAAAAGACCGGGGTCGAGCACTACAGCAAGCAGCTCATCCTGAGCCTCGCCGCCGCCGACCGCGAGAACGGGTACACCCTCTACCTCCGGACTGAGCCGGAGGCTTGGTTTTTAAGCCTGCCGAAAAACTTTTCGGTGAAGGTCATGCCGTTCCCGCTGTTCTGGACGCAAATCCGCCTCTCGCTCGAAATGCTGCTCCACCCGCCCGACGTACTGCTCGTTCCGGCCTCGGCGCTGCCGCTCGTGCACCCGCCGCGCTCGGTCGCGGTCGTGCACGACGTGGCTTGGCGTTTTTTCCCGGAAGCGGAAACCGCCTTTAACCTCCGCTTCCTCGAGTGGTCGACGCGCTTCGCGCTGCGGGCCGCGTGGCGCGTCATAGCCGTCTCTCAGTCTACCGCGAAGGACCTCGTGCGGTGCTACGGCGTGGATTCGGCGAAGCTCCGCGTCGTCCACCACGGGTTCGAGGCGCCGCCGAAAACTTCGGCCGGTCTCCCGCCGGGAACGCCCGATCGGTACGTACTGTTCCTGTCAACGCTCCAGCCGCGGAAGAACGTCGTCCGGCTGATTGACGCCTTCGTGGCGCTGAAAAAAAAGCGCCCGGACTTGCCGCAGAAGCTGGTTATCGCCGGCCGCAGGGGTTGGAACTTTGCGCCTATTGTCCAGGCCATTGAGCAGAACCGCGAGCACGTGGTTTACCTGGGCCACGTTGCCGACCGCCTCACGCTCATGGCCCGCGCGGAGTGTTTCGTGCTGCCGAGCCTCTACGAAGGCTTCGGCATGACGCTCCTCGAGGCCTTCGCCGCGGGAGTGCCGGTGGCGACCTCGAAGGTCTCGAGCATGCCCGAGGTGGCGGGGGAGGCGGCCGTGTACTTCGACCCGAGCAACGAGCGCGAGATTGGTGCGGCCGTTGAGCGCCTGCTCGACGACGCGAGCCTGCGGGCGCGCTTGGTTTTGGCCGGCACCGCGCGCCTCAAGGCGTTCAGCTGGGAGCGCTGCGCCCGCGAGACGCTCGGCGTACTGGCCGAGCGCCCCTAGCTGAATCCGAATGCGCCTCTCGCCTAAAACGGCCATCGGCCTGTGCCTGCTCTGGCAGGCGGTCGCCCTCACGTTCGTCGTCCTCGGCTCGTGGCCGGCTTCGGTTTCGTGGATCAGCCTCGGGCTGCTCTCGGCGGCTGTTCTGTACCTCGGTCCGCTCGAGGGCGCGTGCCTCGTGCTCGCGAGCCTACCGTTTTTCGTGGTCCTGCCGCAGCCGTGGTCTGAGCAGCTCTCGCTCTGGCGGCCGGTAGTCGCCGTCCTGTTTCTGCGCTGGCTCTACCGCGTCCGGCAGGGCGAGGGCGGGCTGCTCGGCGCGTTCCGCTCGGTTCCCTGGCAGACCTGGGACCGCTGGCTCGCGGCCCTGGGCGCGCTCGCCGTGGTCGTCAGCCTGCTCTTTTCCCATAGCCTGTCGGGGTCGGTTCGTGAGCTGGCTTTCCTGCTGAACGCCTATCTGCTCTACGTCGTGCTCGCGTCGTCTATAGAGAGCTCGGACGACCTGGTTACCGTACTTCGCTGGGCCTGCGTCGGCCTCACGGTCGTTGTCCTCATCGGCTTCGTGCAGCTCGCGTACTCGCTCGCGGTGGGGCTCGATACCTTCTGGGTCTTCTGGGCCGCGAACGTTTCCAAACCTTTCTACGGCGACACGTTCGTGCGGGTCGCGCTCTACTCGAATTCGTGGTTCAGCTTCGTCGGCGGCCGGAGCCTCCGCATGTTCAGCATCATGCCAGATTCCCAGTCGTTCGCGTACCTGTGCGTCTTCGCGCTCTCGTTCGGCACGGCGCTCACCGTGGCGTCGGGCAGCCGCCTCCGCCAGATGCTCTGGTCCGGCATCCGGTTCGCCGGGCTCGCGGCCATGCTCGCCGGCACCCGCGCGGTTTGGGTCGGCATGCTCGCGCCGCTCCTCGCCTCGCTCGGGCTGCTGCGCCACCCGCAGCTCCGCGCCCACGCGCGCCGCTTTACCTGGACGTTCGCCATGGTCATCGTGCTGTTCCTCGCCTCGCCGCTCGTCAACCGCGGGCTCGACCTCGTACGGTTCGGCGGCGGCTACGAAGAAAACTTTTTCGGCCGGGCGAAGAGCATCTACGATCTGTCAGAGCCCAGCAACGTCGGCCGCATCAAGATTTGGGGCGAGAGTTTGCGCTACTGGCTCGCCCGGCCGTTCGGAACGGGGCTCGCCAACTACCGAACGTCCCTGAGCCCGGCGGCCGTTGCCCGCTACAACCTGCCCGAGCGCTACATTTCCGCCCACAGCCTCTACCTCCACGTGCTCGTTGAGCTCGGGTTCCTCGGGCTCCTTGGGCTGCTCGGCGCCATTGGCTCGTTCCTGCTGGCCGCCGCGCGCTACCTGCGCGACCACGCGCGCGGCAGCCTCGGCACGCTCTACGTGCTCGCCGCCTTTGTGGCCGCTTCTTGGCTCGCCGCCGCCGCGGTCTTCGACATTACGGCGCTCAACGACCGCGCCCTGCTCCTGCTGGCCACCACGGCCGCGGCCACGGCGGCGGTCGTTTCGGGCAGGGTGTCGGAGGGCGGGCATGGCTAGGGTCACCGTAGTCCAGGTCGTCTACAATTCCCGGCGTTTCATGGACCGGGTTTGGCCGGCCGTGTTCACGCAAAGCTTCAACGACGTGCGCCACGTCGCGGTCGTGTGCGGCAACGACGACGGCGGGCGCGGGTACCTCGAAACGCACTTCCCGGGCGTCGAGGTGGTGGACTTCGGCGGCAACGTCGGCTTCGCCGTTGCCCACAATAAGATTTTTGCGCGGCGCGAGAGCGATCTCTACATGCTCGTGAATCCGGACCTGATCATGGAGCGCGATTACATTGAAAAACTCGTCGCCGCCTTCGACGCCGACCCGAAGCTCGGCGCCGCCACGGGCAAGCTCCTGCAGTTTGACTTCGGCAGCGGCAAGCCGACCGGCAGGCTCGACTCCACGGGCGTTACCATTGGGGCGTCTGGCCGCGCCCGTGACCGCGGCCAGCACGAGGCAGACACCGGGCAGTACGACCGGGCAACGACCGTCGCCGCCGTCTCCGCCGCCGGCGCCATGGTGCGGGCAGGCGCGCTCGAAGCGGTGAAGGAGCCGAAGCGCGGCGGGGGAGCGGAGTACCTCGACGAGTCGTTCCACTCTTACTGGGAAGACGTCGACCTGTTCTGGCGCATGTCGAACGCCGGTTGGCGCTGCGCCTACGTTCCCGAAGCCGTTGCCTACCACGGCCGCGGCGCCGGGTCGTCCCCCGGCGGCTACCGTAAACTGTTCTCGTTCATTCGCCACCACCGTGCCGTTCCAGCTCGGGTCCGCGAGCTGAACTACAGAAACCACATTGCCACGTACCTGAAGAACGCCCGCTGGTTCCATCCGCTGTTCTTCCTCCGCGAAATCCTCATGCTCTGCTACATTGCCGTGTTCGAGCCGGGCACGCTCCGCGCCGTTCCCGTCCTCCTGCGGCAGCTGCCGGATATTTTCCGCAAGCGCCGTTTCGTTCAGTCACTCCACGCCCGTGCGGCCTGACCTGTCTGTCGTCATCCTCTCCTACCGCTCGAAGCAGCACCTCTCGGTGCTGCTGCCCTCGGTGCTCGCCCAGCAGACCCCGCTCTCGTACGAGGTGTTCTTGGTCGACAACGGATCGCCGGACGGCACGGGAGACTGGATTGAGTCGTTTTTGAACGAAGGGGGTTTGCGCGAACAGAGCTGGCACCTCATCCGCAACGAGAACATTGGGTTCTCCGCGGGCAACAACGTCGCCATCCGCAGAGCTACCGGACGCTACGTGCTCCTGCTGAATCCCGACACCGAGCTCGAGCAAAAAACGTTTCAAACCATGGTCGAGTTCATGGACCGCCGGCCCGATGTCGGCATTGCGGGCTGCAAGCTCGTGAAGCCGGACGGGAGCCTCGACCTGGCCTGCCGCCGCCGTTTCCCGGACCCGTGGATCAGCTTCAGGCGGCTGTTCCTCGGCAGCCGCAGCAGCTACAACTACAGCGGCGAGCCGGTCGACCGGGAAATGGAAGTCGACAGCGTCGTCGGCGCGTTCCTCGCCATCCGCCGCGAGACGCTAGACCGCATCGGCCTCCTCGATGAATCGTTCTTCATGTACGGCGAAGACCTTGACTGGTGCTGGCGCTGCAAAGAGGCGGGGTGGAAGGTCTGGTACTACCCGAAGACCACGGTCCGCCACTACAAGGGCGAGTCGTCGCGGACCATGCCCATCCGCGCCCTCCGCTGGTTCTACGACGCCATGTGGACCTTCTACAGAAAGCACTACGCCGCCCGCTACCCGGCGCCGTTCTCGTGGCTCGTCTGGCTCGGCATCTACGGCCGCTTCTCGGTCTTCGCCCTCCGAAACCTCATCCACACCGACCCCCGCGTCAGCCGGTAGCCCGAAGGCGGCGGCCTCTGGTATACTTTCCTCTGCACATGCAGGAAATTCGTCTCAACAGCCCACCCCCGGCCCCCCTGCCGCGCCGGCCAATGCGCGGCTACCTTGCCGCCTGCGTTTTGGCTGCGGTGGCCTACCTCGTCGGCGTCCGCGTCGGGCACGGGACCGTCACCGGCGCCGCGCTCGGTCTGGGTCAAACCGCGAGCCCGGCGAACTTCAGCCTGATCCAAGAAGCCCTCGACGTCGTCAATAAGAACTTCATAGACGCGCCGGTAGACGAGCGCGCGGCCCTGTACGGCGCCACGCGCGGCGCGGTGTCCGCGACCAAAGACCCCTACACTGACTACTTCAACCCCGACGAGCTGAAAGCTTTCCGCGACGACCTCAAGGGCAGCTTCGGAGGCATTGGCGCCGAGATCGGCAAGCGCGGCGATGCCCTGGTCATCGTCGCTCCCATAAAGGGCAGCCCGGCTGAGAAGGCTGGCGTTCGGGCGAAGGACGCCATCTATAAAGTCGGCGACGAATTCGCCGGCGAGTGGACCGTCGAGCAGGCCGTGGCGAAGATCCGGGGACCGAAGGGCAGCTCGGTCAAGCTCACGCTCATCCGCGAGGGGAACGTGAAGCCGCTCGAATTCACCATCGTCCGCGACGACATCCGCATCGAGAGCGTGAAGTCCGAAGTCCGGAAGGCGACCACCACGTCCGGCTCGCTGCCGGTCGCCGTCATCTCCGTTTCGCGCTTCGGCGACGATACGAAAGATTTATTTTCAAAGGCCGTTACCGACGTGCTCTCGAGGGGCGCGAAGGGCATTGTCGTTGACCTCCGCAGCGACCCGGGCGGCTACCTGCAGGGAGCCGTCGACCTCGCGAGCAACTGGCTCGAACCCGGCACGCTCGTGGTTTCCGAACAGCACAAGAACGACGACCCGCTCGCCTACAAGTCGAGCGGCACGCCGCGCCTCAAGGGCCTTCCCACCGTGGTGCTCATGGACGGGGGCACCGCCTCGGCCGCTGAAATTCTCGCCGGCGCCCTCCACGACCACGGCAAAGCCACGCTGCTCGGCGAGCAGAGCTTCGGCAAGGGCAGCGTCCAGGAGCTCTACAACCTGAAGGGCGGGGGAGCGGTGAAGGTCACCGTGGCCAAGTGGCTGACCCCGAGCGGGGTGAACTTGAGCAAGCAGGGCCTCAAGCCCGACGTTACGGTCGGCTTCTCGGCAGAAGATTTGAGCGCCGGCCGCGACCCGCAGCTCGACGCGGCGCTCGCCATTGCCGCCGGCAGCGACCCGAAAACCTTCGACCAGAGCGCGAGTACCACGAAACCCTAACCGTATGGCGAGCATCAGCGCGCAGGAGCTGCGCACCAAGTACCTGCGGTTCTTTGAATCCAAGGGGCACACCGTCGTCCCCTCGGCTTCGCTCGTGCCCGAGAACGACAGCTCGACGCTGTTCATAACCGCGGGCATGCACCCGCTCGTGCCCTACCTGCTCGGTCAGCCGCACCCGTCCGGCAAACGCCTGACGAACGTTCAGAAGTGCGTGCGCACCGGCGACATCGACGAGGTCGGCGACGACACCCACCTGACGTTCTTCGAAATGCTCGGCAACTGGAGCCTTGGCGACTACTTCAAAGACGAGCAAATCGCCTGGAGCTTCGAGTTCCTGACCGGCAAAGAGTGGCTGAACATCCCCCTCGAGCGCCTGGCCTTCACCTGCTTTGCCGGCGACAGCAGCGCGCCGCGCGACGAGTACTCGGCCGGGGTCTGGAAGTCGCTCGGCGTACCCGAGCACCGCATTTCGTTCCTGCCCAAAGAGAAGAACTGGTGGATTGCCGGCACCACGGGTCCCTGCGGCCCGGACACCGAGATGCACTACTGGATAGACGACGGCACCCCGGCGCCGCGCGAATACGACGTGAACGAGCCGCGCTGGGTGGAAATTTGGAACGACGTCTTCATGGAGTTCGAGCAGAAAGCGGACGGATCGCTCGTTCCGCTGCCGAAGAAGAACGTCGACACCGGCATGGGGTTAGAGCGCGTGCTCACCGTCTTGAACGGTCAGCGGAGCGTGTACGACACCGAGCTGTTCAAGCCCATGTTCGACGTCATTGGCCTGTCGCAGGAAATTATGACCGGCGACGAGATCCGCAAGGCCCGCGTGGTCGCAGACCACGTTCGGGCGGCGGTGGTCATGGTTTCCGACGGCGTTGAACCTTCGAACAAAGACCGCGGCTACGTCCTGCGCCGCCTGCTGCGCCGCGCCATGGTCATGGGCCGGCTCTTGAACCTCAAAGAGCATTGGTTGAAATCGCTCATCGGCAAGGTGGTGTCGGAATACGCCGGTGCCTACCCCGAGCTCAACCCGAACTCCGAGCGGATTTTTTCGGTTATGCAGGGCGAGCAGGCGAAATTTGCCGCAACGCTCGCGCACGGCCTCAAAGAGCTCGGGAAGCTCATTCAGGTCGCCGAAGTGGCGCACGGCGGCATTACCGGGAAAGAGGCCTTCGACCTTTACCAGACGTACGGCATTCCGTGGGAAGTTACGGCCGAGATTGCCCAGGAGAGCGGCTTCGGTATCAACAAGGCTGAGTTCGAGGCTGAATTCAAAAAGCACCAGGAGCTTTCGCGGACCGCTTCAGCCGGGCAGTTCAAGGGCGGGCTGGCCAGCCACAGCGAGAAGATCGTGCGGCTCCACACCGCCACGCACCTCATGAACCAGGCACTCCGCCAGGTCTTGGGCGACAACGTCTGGCAGAAGGGGAGCAACATTACCGAGGAGCGCACGCGCTTTGACTTTACCCACGGCGAGAAAGTGACGCCGGAGCAGATAAAAGCCGCCGAAGCGTTGGTTCAGGATTGGATTGACCGCGACCTGACCGTGGAGCGCAAAGAAATGTCGCTCGAGGAAGCCCGCGGTCTCGGCGCCATTGGCGTGTTCGGCGAGAAGTACGGCGATCGGGTCAGCATCTACACCATTTCCGATCCCAAAACCGGCGAGGTGGTCTCCCGCGAATTCTGCGGCGGACCGCACGTCGAGCACACGGGGACCATCGGTACCTTCAAAATTCAGAAAGAAGAAGCCTCTTCCGCCGGCGTGCGCCGCATTAAAGCCACCGTTACCCCCTAACGTGGAAATTTCTTACGCCAACTGCCCGGAGCCCAAACCCTTCAGCACGGCCGTCCTGCCCGAGCCGCCGCTCTTCTTGTCCTACGAGCCAGACTGGACCCACCTCTCTGAAGTCGTCTCGAAAACAGCCGCCTACAAAAATCTCATCCTGGTAGCCAACGGCGGAAGCTCAAATCCGTTCCTCGGGCTCTACAACGTGCTGAAGTCGCAGAGCACGAAGCGCGTGTTCTTCGTCACCACCGTGGACCCCGACTACCTCGCCGACCTGCGGGCGTTCTGCGCGCCGGCCGAGACCCTCGTGCTTTCGGTGAGCAAGTCGGGCACGAACGTGGCCCAGCTCGAAGCAACGCAAACGTTGAGCGACTACCCGGTCATCGCCCTCACCGAACCCGGCACGCCGCTCGAGCAGCTCGCGGCCACTCAGGGCTGGCAGGTCGTACGGCATCCGCCCATCGGCGGACGCTACACGGGCTTTACCGAAGTGGCGCTCCTGCCCGCCGCTATCTGCGGACTGAACGTGCGCGCGGTATGGAACGCCGCCCGGGCGCTGTTTTCTTCGTACCGAACAAAAAACCAGGCGTGGGACGCCGCGAGCATTTTTTACCAGCTCGAGCAGTCCGGCTACGTCGACGTTCTCGTGCACGCTTACAGCCACCGCCTCGCGCCCTTCGGGGGCATTATTGCCCAGCTCTGCCACGAGAGCTTCGGAAAAGCCGGCCTCGGGCAGACCTACTTCACCCACGAGGCGCCCGAGGTCCAGCACCACACCTCCCAGCGCTTTTTCGGGGGCCGCAAGAACATTGCCGGCTGGTTCCTCACCGCCGCCAGGCACGAGCACGACGCCGCCTACCGTTTTCCCGAAAGCACCCACGGCATTGCCATCCGCGGCGCGCGCCTCGGGGATATTGACGGAACGAACCTATCCGACGCGCTCCGTTTCGAGCACGAGGGTGTCCGAACCGTGGCCGCCGACCGCGGCATCCCGCTCGTTCACCAGGAGCTCGCCGCGCTCTCGCCTGAGGCAGCCGGCGAGCTGCTCGCCTTCTGGCAGCTCTACGCCGTCTACGCTTCAGTCTTACGCGGCGTTGACCCCTTCGACCAGCCCGAGGTCGAAGCTTTCAAGTCCCTGTCGTTCCAGCTCCGCCTGGGCCGCCGCGCTGCGCGTTGACGGGGCCAGGTGCGGACCGTAGAATAGCCTTAGTACGGTAGCTTCCGCCGATTTTCCTGAAAGGCACGGGCCCGAGCGGGGTCCCCACGCGGGGCACGATTGGCGGAACTGGTACGCTAACGCTTCCGCTTTTTTAGTACATGGTACCGAGCATATACCTAGATCTTGAAGATGACGTCAAGCGCGTCGTGCAGCGCATCAAGCGCGCCCGCGCCCAGAAGGTCGTGCTCGTCTGCCCGAAGCGCTGCCTGCTCTTTTCAGACGGCGTAAACCTCAAGCTCCTCAAGAAAGAAACCGACCTCCTCGGGACCGAGGTGGCGGTTCTGACCATGGATGAGCGCGGCCAGTCCTACGCGCGCGAGGCGGGTTTCGAGCTCCGCTCGCTCGGCTCTCCCGCTCCCGGCAGCGTTATGTCAGATCTCCGCGCGCCCCGCAGAGCCGCGCCGCGCGAGCCGTCCGGCGGCGTTCCCGCCGCCGCGCCCCGCGCCCCTGCGGGCGCAGCCGCGGTGAAAGTCATGCCCGCCGAGCCCGCGTTCGTTGCCCCGGTCGTTTCGTCCGTAGAACCTACGAGGTTCGAAGACGGGGCTGACGGGCGCGACAACATTTTTCCGGCCGCCGAGCTCCACGAAGTTCACGAGGCCGAGGCGTCAGCCACGCGGACCCGGCGCTGGCTCGTAGCCCTCACCGTCGGTTCGGTCGCCGTAGCCGCCTGCCTAGCCTTCGTCGTGCTGCCGGCCGCCACGGTGGCCGTGCAGCCGAAGTCCGAGCACGTTACCCGCGACTATGAGGTCAGCATCGGCACGAGCTACCAGGTGCCGTCGGCAGACAGGCTCCAGCTCCCGGCGGTGCCGCTCAAGGAAGATCTCGCCGCGGCGGGAAAGTTCGAGTCGCAGGGTAAGCGGGAGGTCGGCAACCGCGCGTCGGGCACGGTCCGCATTTACAACTTCACCCGGAGTCCCATTACGCTGAAGGCGAGCTCAACCCAGCTCTCCGCCGGCGGGGTGAGTTACCTCCTCGTGAAAGACATTGTCTACTACCCGGCTACCCGCTACAAAAACGAGCGGACGAAAGAGATCGACGAGGCGAGCCTCGGAGCCGCCGCCGAAGTCGTCGCAGCAGCGGGCGGGGAGTCGGGCAACCTTCCGCCCGGCAGCCGAATTGAAATTACCAACAAGGTCTTCGGTTCAAACCCCGTGTTCCTCTACGCGAAGGTCGCCGATCCGGTGGCCGGCGGCACGAGCCGCTACCTTTCGTACGTCTCCGACCAAGACCTCGGCCGGGCGCAGGCCAACCTCGGCGAGGCGGCCGTGGCAACGCTCTCGCAGCAACTCTCCGGCCGCGGGCTCGCGCTCGCGGGCCGTTCGTTTTCGGTGGAGAACGTTCGCTTCACCGCAGACCGGAGCGTCGGCGACCAGAACCCCGGATTCTCGGCGACCCTGACGGCCAGCTCAACCGGCATTGCCTACCGTACCGACGAGCTCAAGCAGGTTATTGAGCAGCGCCTGAAGCAGACGCTCCCGGAAAACCGAGAGCTCGAGCCGAACCCCGACATTCGGGTCACCCTGCGCAACTACGACGCGGCCAGCGGCAGCGCCCAGCTGCTCGTGCGCTACTCGGGCCAGGTCTCGGCTTCGGTAGACACGCTCGCCATACCCGGACTCGTGGCCGGCAAAAGCAGGGAAGATGCCGCCCGCGAGGTCGCGGGCCGTTTCGACGTCGAGCAGGTGGACTTCACCCTTTCCCCGGCTTGGCAGAGTCGATTACCTTTCATTTCGGGCAGAATATCGGTTGAAATTAATCATCCAGCAGAAACAGAAGAAAAAGCAGATTAGACTAGTTTTTTAATATTTTGTCAATTTTTGTTAACAAATAACACAATTTAACCAAATACTTTATTTTTTCCAAATAGCGTTTGACAGGAATTTCTAAGGCTGATAAAATAGTCCCAACCCTCTTTAGGTTGGGTTAATAACTGTTTTTCGTTCGGGCTATTTCTGGATTTGGGGTTGCAGCCGTCAAGTAAAGACTTCATCGAAATCGAAGGCAAGGTTGTGGAAAACTTGCCCAGCGCTGTTTTTCGCGTCCAATTGGACTCAGGACAGCTGATTCTCGGACGATTGTCCGGAAAAATGCGCATGAACATGATCAAGGTGTTGCCCGGCGACCGCGTTCTACTCGAAATGAGTCCCTACGATTTGTCCCAAGGCCGCATCACGAGGCGTTTCCGCCCCGGCGAGACCAAGGCGACGTTCGGCAAGTAGTTTTCAATACCACCGTCAATGAAAGTTCGCGCGAGCACTAAAATAATGTGCAAGAACTGCAAGATCGTACGCCGCAAGGGCCGGGTGTACGTCATCTGCAGCAACCCGAAGCACAAGCAGCGTCAAGGCTAATTTCTGTATGGCGAGAATCGCAGGCATCAATCTACCGAACGAGAAGCGCGTCGAAGCGGCCCTGCCGTACATTTACGGCATTGGCTGGAGCCTCTCGCGCAAGATTCTCCAGGCCACGAAGGTCGACGCCGGAAAGCGGACCAAGGACCTGACCGAAGCCGAGCTGTCGCGCCTGCGCGACTACATTGAGAAGACGTTCAAGGTTGAGGGCGAGCTGAAGCAGCAGGTCTTGCTGAACATCAAGCGCCTGAAAGAGATCGGTAGCTACCGGGGCAACCGCCACATCCGCGGCCTCCCGGTTCGCGGCCAGCGCACGAAAACGAACTCCCGCACCCGCCGCGGCAACGTCCGCAAGACCGCCGGCAGCGGCCGCTCGAAGTCCGCAGACAAGACCTAAGCCTACAGAAACTGACGTAAGACCATGGCAGACGAGACCACAGACCAAGCGGCGGTAGCCGCGGCAGAACCCGCAGCGGAAACCGCAGCCGAAGCGAAGCCGGCCGCGAAGGGCCGCCGCACGAAGGTGAAGGCCAAGCTCACGAAGGGCCGCATTTTCGTGAACTCCACCTACAACAACACCATTGTTTCGGTGACCGACCAGGCCGGCAACGTCGTGGCTTGGAGCAGCGCCGGCAAGGTCGGTTTCAAGGGCTCGAAGAAGTCCACGCCCTACGCCGGCCAGCGGACCATGGAAGACGTTCTGAACCGCGTCAAAGAGCGGGGATTTTCCGAAGCTGACGTTTTCATTACCGGCATCGGCAGCGGCCGCGAGTCGGCCATCCGGGCGCTCCAGGGCAGCGGCATCGCCGTCCTCACCATTAAGGACACCACGCCCGTCGCCCACGGCGGCGTTCGGCAGAAGAAGCCGCGCCGCGTCTAACCCCATATGCGCTACACCGGACCAAAAGCCAAGCGAGCCCGCCGCCTCGGGATTGCCTTCACGCCGAAAGACGCGAAGGTTCTCCAGCGCCGCAGCTACGCCCCGGGCCAGCACGGCCCCACGAGCCGCACCCGGCTCTCCGAATTCGCCACCCAGCTCCGCGAGAAGCAGAAGGCGAAGGTTAACTACGGCCTGCAGGAGAAGCAGTTCCGCCGCTACTACGAGAAGGCCCGCCGCACCGCCGGGGTAACCGGCGACAACCTCATTGGCTTGCTCGAGCTGCGCCTCGACAACGTGGCCTTCCGCCTCGGTTTCGCCGAGACGCGGGCCCAGGCCCGGCAGCTCGTGAGCCACGGTTTTTTTGACGTCAACGGCAAGAAGGTCAACGTGCCGAGCTTCCACGTGAAGGTCGGCGACCAGCTCTCGGTGCGCCCGCTCAAGCAGAAGAGCAAGTACATGGAGCTGCTCCGGGAAAAGCTGAAGAGCTACCGGCCGCAGGAGTGGGTCGAGTCGGACGCCCAGAAGCTCGCCGGCAAGGTCCTGACCCAGCCGACCCCCGACCTCGTTTCGAACCAGATCAACACCCAGCTCATCGTTGAGCACTACAGCCGCTAGGCGGCCATAGTACACGGCGAGAGTTTACGTTCGTTAGATCCTTCATCCGGAGGCCACCCATGGAAGCGATTACGCTCCCCAACCGCGCCAAGGTCGAACCCATCAGTGAGAACCGCTACAGCCTCACGCTCGAGCCGCTCTACCCCGGCTACGGCGTGACGCTCGGCAACGCCCTCCGGCGCGTGCTCCTTTCGAGCATGCCCGGCGCCGCCGTGACCGCGGTCAAAATCAAGTTCGCCGACCACGAGTTTTCGACGGTGCCCCACGTGAAGGAAGACGTCATTCAGCTCATTTTAAATTTCAAGCAGCTCCGCGTCCGCAGCTACAGCCAAGAGCCGGTGAAGCTCCAGCTCAAGGTGAAGGGCGAGCGCACCGTTACCGGCGCTGACATTACCGAGACCGACCAGGTGCAGGTCATCAGCAAGGACCTGCACATCGCGACGCTCGACAGCAAGCAGGCCGATTTCGACGTCGAGCTCACCGTCGAGCAGGGCCGCGGCTACCTTCCCGTGGAGGCCCGCGAACACCAGCGGCTCGAAGCCGGGGCCATTGCGCTCGACGCCATTTACACCCCGGTCCGCTCGGTCCACTTCGACGTCACGAACGTCCGCGTCGGCACGTTCACGAACTTCGACAAGCTCGTGCTGTCTATGGAAACCGACGGCAGCATTTCGGGCGACGAAGCCTTCGACGTCGCCTCGCACATTTTGGTTGACCACTTCAGCATGTGCTTCACCGGCGCGGGCGCCGAGCTCGTCGCCGCATCGGCCCCGGCCGCAGAAGCCGAAGCATCCACCGCTGAGCCGACCGGCGACGATGCCCCTTCTGAACCCGCGGGGGAGTCCGAAATCGAGCAGACGACCCTATCCACGCGCGCCAAGAACGCGCTGTCCCGGAGCGGCGTCGCGAGCCTCGCGCAGCTCAAGGCCATGACCCAAGAGCAGCTCTCGGGCCTCGAGGGTTTGGGTGACAAGACCATCGCCGAAATTACCGACTTTATCAGCCGCCAGTAGCAACCCGCATGCGCCACCAGAAGAAAAAGAAACTCGGAAAGGGCACCGACCACCGCCGGAAGCTCCTCCGCACGCTCGCCTCGTCCGCCATTCTCTACGAGCGGATTGAGACGACGTTCAGCAACGCCCGCGCCGCGCGGAGCTACGTTGAGAAAGCCGTGACCCAGGCCAAAGACGAGAGCGTTCATTCCCGGCGCCTCCTTATGAGCAAGCTCACCCCCATGGCGGCCAAGAAGGCCATTGAGGTTCTCGGCCCCCGCTTTAAGACCCGCCCCGGCGGCTACCTGCGCCTGACCAAGCTCACCGGCCCGAACGCCGCGCGTTCCCGCGCCGTGCTCGAGTTCGTGGAATAAACTGCCATGAAACCGCAACGCTCCACCATCGCGCAGAAACCATCCGCCCGCCGCTGGGTCCAGATCGACGCCTCGAAGGACAGCCTCGGTCGCGTCGCGACTAAAATCGCAACCATTCTCCGCGGCAAGCACCGCCGGGATTTTACGCCGCACATTGACGGCGGCGACTTCGTCGTGGCGGTCAACACCGGCAAGCTGAAGCTCAGCGGGAGAAAGATTGACCAGAAGATCTACTACCGGCACTCCGGCTACCTCGGGGGCTTGCGCAAAGAGAAGATGAAAGACGTCATGCAGAAGGACCCGTCGGAGGTCCTCCGGCGCGCCGTGCTCCGCATGCTCGACGAGGTCAAGTTCCGCAAGGCCATGATGGCGCGGCTCAAGACCGCCCCGGGCACCGAGCACCGCTTCCAGGTAGACGTAACCCTGTAACCCATGGCCACCACCACGAAAACCCCTGCCCACAAACCGGCGGCCCCCAAGCGCCCCCGCGCTGCGGTACACAAGAAAGCGCCGGTTCACCGCGAACCTGAAGCCTCGGCTGAAATTCAGGCCGTCGCCGAACCGGTCGCCCCGGCCACCATTGTAAAGCCCGTCATCGAGGGCGGCCGCTACGCTTTCGCCACCGGCCGTCGCAAGACCGCCATTGCGAACGTGCGCCTGTTCTCCGGAAGCGGCGAGTCCACGGTGAACAAGAAACCGCTCGACAGCTACTTCGGCTACCGCTTCTACCGCCAGGTTGCCGATGAAGCGTTCGACCGCACCGGTCTTGCCGGCGACTTCTACTTCACCGCCACGCTCTCGGGCGGGGGACCGCACGCCCAAGCCGGCGCCCTCCGCCACGGCATTGCGTTGGCCTTAGCCGGCCTCTCGCAGGATGTCCGCAAAGTCCTAAAGAAGAACGGCCTGCTGACCCGCGATCCGCGCGAGAAAGAGCGCAAGAAACCGGGCCTCAAGCGTGCCCGCCGCCGCCCGCAGTGGGCCAAGCGCTAGCAGCAGCAAAAGGCAATATTCGCCCAGCACGAAACTATCCTCCCGCGTACCGCGGGAGGATAGTTTTTTCAATGAACACGCCCCCGGGTCCTATATAATACAGGGGTAGCAAAAAACAGTAACCAAAGACAGTATGGAACCAAACCAGTTCGTACCGAAGTGGCTGACGGTCACGCTCGGCGTGCTGCTCGTCGTATTTCTCGCCCTCCTCGTCGTTGATCGGGGGACGACGCTCCGCGCCCGGATTTCCGACTACCGGCCGCAGAATACGATTTCGGTGAGCGGGGAAGGGAAGGTCACCGGCCGGCCCGATCTCGCCACGGTGAGTATCGGCGTTTTGAGCCAGGGCAAGACCGCGGTCGAGGTAAAGGACGAGAACAACCGAAAGCTGAACGCAATCATCGCGCTGCTCAAGGACCAGGGTATTCCTAAAGAAGATATTACGACGACCGAGTTTTACTTCAACCCGACGCAGGATTGGACGGGCGGGAAGCCGGTTATTACCGGCTACCAGGGCAACCAGGCCGTGACCGTGAAGGTGCGGAACGTCGACAAGTCCCAGGACCAGCTCGAGAAGGTCCTCGACGGCGGCGTGAACGCCGGCGCGAACCAGCTCCAGGGCGTGCAGCTGACGTTCTCGGATCCGGACGGCCTCCGGCAAGAGGCGCGGAAGCTGGCCATTGCGAAGGCGAAAGAGAAAGCCCAAGAGCTCGCCGCTGAGGCGGGGCTGAAGCTCGGGAAAGTCGTGAGCGTTTCTGAATCCGGTACGCCGACGTTCCCGCCGGTGCCGTACGGCTACGGCGGTGCAGATGCGCTGCGGTCTTCGGCGGGCGCTGCGGAGAAGTCGGTCGCCCCCGACATTCAAACGGGCACCCAGGAAATTTCGGAAGTTATGACCGTTGTCTTCGAGCTCAAGTAGCCGGATCCAAAAAACCCTCCCGCTGGCGGCGGGAGGGTTTTTAAATCTTGCCGCCACGCGCCGACCGTATGGCGTGGCCGTACCGGTCTTGACGAATTTTGAAATTTGGTGTACTATTCCATCGCTCGGTGAGCCGAGTAATCGCTCCTCCGCATTTGTGCGGGGGAGAGGAAAGTCCGAACACTTGCTTCGGTGCCACCTATAGAGGTTCCGAAGAACGGTAGCGGGTAACGCCCGTCCGCCGCAAGGCGCGAGATGCGAACAGAGACGCCGGGAGCGAAAGCGAACGGCACCCCCTTCTTGGGGTGAGCCGCTGCGGTAACGCAGCGGGTGAAACGGCTAAACTCTTACCGAAGTGCAAGGCCAAGTTTGGTAGGCTGCTCGAGCCTCCGGGTAACCGGAGGCCAAGATAGATGATTGCTTAGAAACAGAATTCGGCTTACGAGCTCACCGAGCAAACAAAAAATCCCTTTTCGGGGATTTTTTGTTGTGGATTAAAAAATATGTTCAAATATTTTTCATCAGTCGGCCGCAATTTAGTTTCGTTAAGTCTGACCGTGCCGATTCATTAAATGTTTTAAACACTTAAAAAATGTCTGTCAATAAAAAAAGAAAGTTTATATGTGGCAATATGTTAAGTTTTATAATAATTTTTTAAAAGAAAAATGGAACGAGTTCCACATTTTTTAAGTACTAATAGAAAGAAATATTTACTATTTTTTGACGAACAATAAGACTATTCGCTGATACAATTTTATTGATAGGTTTGAGGATTTCTGGCAGTCAGAAACTAAAAAAACGAGATTAAAGAACTCATAGATTACCTGCATACCCTGCTCGTCGGAGTGGTCGCGGTCTCGACCACTCTGTCTTCGGTAGGTCCGATTTCCGGTGGAGGGCAGCAGAGCACGGAAAACAGGCCGCTCCAGACAGTCTCGTTCTTGCCGAGGCAGGTTACGACCCCGCAGCTTGCGAACTCGGATCAAAATTTGTTCTGGTATAAACCTGAGAACGGCATCTCGTTAGACATTGGTTCAGACGAGGGGAGCGAGCGTTTCAATCTAGCCAATAGCGCCGCGCTCGTTTCGGGAGGTGCTTTGGTCGAACCGGTTTCAGCGGACGTTCGCGCAAGCGTTCCGGAGGCGCCGCCGCCGGTTGCAACGGCTGACGGAGCGGACACGGGGACCGCAGCACCCGAGACCGCCCAGACCGGTGCCACAACCGGAACCCCAGAAACCGGGAACAGCCTGGCACCAGCGGCCCCCGACGATTCTCCGATCCCGTCTCCCGCACCTTCCGGTGATCCGGTGACCGACGCCATCGACGTGCTCGGGGGAAATGCCGCGGCTACGCAAACGCTTCCCGGCCCCGTTCTTCCCGACGCAACTGACCCGGCAGTTCCGGTGGCAGCAGACGCTCCGCCGATTGAGCAGGTTGCTCCGCCGGCGGTTCCCGCTCCGGTTCCCGAGCCGGCAGCGACGACCGCAGCCGCGCCAGCAGACGCCGGCGGCGTGGCAGACGAAGAGTTCGTTGGTCCGACGTTCCCGGGAATCGTTCCGGAGCCGGACGCTTCTTCTGCGAGCAATTCCGCTCCGCTCGTTGCGCCTGCGGCGGATCTGGTTTCCGATGTGCTCGACGCGCTCACCGAAAGCCTGGCGCCGCCGATCGGGACCCCAACCGCGGGCTTAGTTTCCGATGGAGTGCCGACCGCAACCGGATCCGTACCGGTTGCGTCTTCGAGCGAAGCCGGCGCGGGCGCTCTCGCGGAAGGGGCGGTGCAAACCGACGGGACGCCTGGAACCGGCGAGGCTTCGCCTGGCGGACCAGATGTGATGGAGAACGCGAGCCCTACCGTCGACGGCGCTGAATCCGAGGCTAGCGCCGCTACCGGTACGCTCGCGGCTGCTCCGGTACCGCTCGCCGACGCGAGACCATTTGAATTTTCCGGGTTCACCGCCTCCGGCGGGCCGTCTTCAACGCTGCCCACCGGCTCGGTCAGGTCGCTGACGGCCGAGCTGTCGCTCCGCGCCCGCGGCCTGCCGGGGGCGCGCCTGCTCGTGCAGTTCTCTACCGCCGGCCGTGCGTGGCAGGACGCCGGCGAGATTGATTTGTCCGGGGAAACGAGCAACGCGCTCGCCTCGGGCTACCGCGCGGTGCCGCTGCCGGTGAGCGCCTACCCCGACGTACGGAGCCTGCACCTGCGCCTCGTCTACCGCTTCCCGGAGGGTACGAACGTACCGGCCGGTACCGAGGTCTACCTCGACGGCGTGCGGGTAACCGCCGGCTACCTTCCCGGAGCCCAGGACATTGAAGACGAGATTGACGACGCGATCCTTTCGCGGCAGAGCACGATACTCGACCCCGAGTCGTTCCTCGGGCTCGAATTCCGCACCCGAACGACGAACCTCTCGGTGCCCGGCGACCTGACCAAGCCATTCGTGATAGGCCGGAGTTTCGGCGGCAAAAATATTCCGCTCAAGATGGCGCTCGTCGGCGCCGACTCCGGAGCCACGGGCAGGCTCGCCATTGCCACCTCGGGCAGCTCTTCGCTCGAGCAAATTGCTTACGAGAACGCCTTGCCGGGAACGGACGTAACCTACGACCTCACCGAAACGGGGCTCAAGGAAACCATTCTTCTGAAAGAGCGCGGCGGGCACCCCGCCCGGTTCCGCTACCTCTTGAACCTTTCGGACTATGACGCCGCGCAGGTCGAGCCGAGCCGCATTTTCCTCTACCAGAAGGGCCACCGCTACGAAGAGCTCTACCAGCTCTATACGCTCTCGGCTCCGCAGATGGTTGATGCCTCGGGAACCGTGAGCACGAACGTCGAGCTGCGGCTGAAAGCCAACCTGCTCTCGGTCATTCCCGACCCGCGGTTCCTCGAAACGGCCGCCTACCCGGTCGCGGTAGACCCGACGGTAGATATCAACGTTCTGACCGTGCACTCCCACCCGCAGACCGGCGACACCTGGCTCGTGGAGTTTCGGACGAACGGGAGCGCCGACCTGCGGATTTCTCCCGCCGACGAGGCGACGGTGAACGACGACAGCTTCACCTCGCTCACGTGCGGCGCCGAGGACCGAACCAGTCAGGCGCAGGTCCTGTCCGGGGATGTGATTTACTACCCGTCGTGGCAGTGCGACGAGGTGGCTTCGGTTTCGCACTACACGAACCAGACCGGTAAGCACCACCTCGTCTTCGACTTCGGCGGCTCCGTAGACGACGCCTACAACGCCGCCGTGTCGTGGGACGGCGGTGCCGGGACCACGAACTGGGAGGACGCGAACAACTGGAACCCGAACGGGATTCCGGCGACGACCGACGACGTCGTCATTAACTCCGCGGTTACGGTGAAGCTCAGCAACGCGACCACGGTTCAGTCGCTCACGCTCGGCAACAGCGGCGGCTCGACCGCCGCGGCCCTGAACTTCAACTACGACGCCATTGGCGGCTCGCCGCTCACCGTTACGAACGACCTTATTATTTTTTCGGCCGCCAACGTCACCCACACCGCAGCGACTTCGAGCATTTTGGCGCGCGTGAACATTTCGGTCGGCGGCAACGCCACCGTGGCCGGTACCATCAACCTCGACGGCAAAGGCTACACCGGTGAGAACGGGCCGGGTAAGGGCAATAGCACCGGGGGGACCGGCAGCGGTGCTTCCCACGGGGGTTTGGGCGGAACCGCGACCGGCAACGCGACGCCGGGCACCGTTTACGGCGAGCTCGCCCAGCCCACGACGCTCGGCTCCGGCGGCGGCAACGGCGGCAGCACCGGCGGCCAGGGCGGCGGCGCGGTGAAGCTGACGGTGACCGGCACGACCACGGTATCGGGCACCATTTCGGCGAACGCGAGCGACGCCACCGTGACCTGCGGGCCTGCCGACGGCGGCGGGGCCGGCGGCTCGGTGTTCATAACGACCGGGCGGTTCCAGGGCGCCGGGTCAATCCAGGTCAAGGGCAGCCGCGGGAATTCCTGCGGCGCGACTCAGAACAACGCCGACGGCGGCGGCGGCCGCATCGCCCTCGTGTACACGACGGACGTTTCGACCGTGACGTACACCACGAACGGCGGTGCGAGCACGAACTCGTCGCTCCGCATCGGCGGTTCGGGTACCGTCTACAAGAAGGCGGCCTCGCAGACCTTCGGCGACCTCGTCTTAAACAACGCCGCCGGCGGCGGCTCGGACGACCGGTACTTCGGCCGCACGCCGCTCGGCGCGACCGGCAGCGACCCGCTCGTGTTCGACAACATTACCGTGACGAACTCGGCCGTGCTGTTCCTCGGCTCGAGTACCGCGACGACGCTGACGGCGACCGGCACGACCACGACGCTTTCGACGAACGGCATGTACGACGCCATTGCCACCTCGTCGCTCAAATACACGACGCTCGTGTGGAGCTCCTCGGGCATCATCCGCGATGGGCTCGGTGATTTTGCGGCCATCAACGACAGCCAGGACGTGCTCGTGCCGACGACCTCGAAGATCATCATGAACGTCGCGACGAGCGTCACCTCGACGGCTTACCGGACCTACAACAACTTTACCGTCGGCGGTACCCTCACGCACACCACCAACGAGTTCGCGACCACGGGCGCCGCGAACCTGTACCGTATTAACTACCAGGTCAACGGCGATTTTATCCTCGGTTCTTCCGCCAGCATTAACCTCGACGGCAGGGGTTACGGCGGCGGCATGGGACCCGGGGCGGGCGTCACGAGCGTGAGCATCGGAGGGGGTGCGTCCCACGGCGGCCTCGGCGGCACGGGGAGCGGCGGTTTCGCCGCCGGCAGCAGTACCGGATCGCTCACCCAGCCGACGAGCCCGGGCTCGGGTGGCGGAAACCTCACGACCGGCAGCGGGGCCGCCGGCGGCGCCGGCGGCGGCGCTGCCAAGGTGGCCGTCACCGGAACAACGACCATCAGCGGGAGCGTTTCGGCCAAAGCCACCGACGCGGCGCTGACCTGCTCCGGTTTCTCCGGCGGCGGAGCCGGGGGGTCGTTCTACCTGACCACGGGCAGGCTCCAGGGGGCAGGCAGCGTTTCGGTGCAGGGGAGCCGCGGGCAGGGGTGCGGCGGGCCGAGCACGGGCAATGCCGACGGCGGCGGCGGGAGGGTCGCGGTAACCTACACGACCGACGCGTCGACCATTACGTACACGCTCACCGGTGGCGCAAGCTCAAACATTTCGGCGAGGAATGGCGGTTCAGGCACGCTCTACAAGAAGTCGGACGCCCAAACCTACGGCGATTTGATTTTGAACAATGGCGCGGTCGGCGGTACCGACGAACGCTACTACGGCGCGACCGTACTCGGTGCCGCGGTGACCGATCCGCTCCTGTTCGACTCGATTGCCGTAAATAATTCCGCGTGGCTGTACCTGACCGCGGCCTCCACAGCCACGGCGACCACCATTACGCTCGCCACGAACGGTATGTACGAGCGGCGGCCCGGGACCCAGTTGTTCTACACGACCCTCAACTGGGGCGGCGGCATCATTGAAGACAGCGACACCGACAGCTCGGGCAGGTTCGCGGTTATCGACCAGAACCAAGACCTCCTCGTGCCGACATCCTCGCGGCTCATCTTCAACGTCCCGACGTCATCGGCGGGCGTAACCCGCACCTACAACAACCTGACGGTGGCCGGTACGCTCACCCACGCGTTCAATACGAACGCCACCGTGGGGAGCGTGAGCCTCCTGAAGCTCAACTGGCAGGTGAACGGCAACCTCACCGTCGGCTCGTCTGGCGCAGTCGATGTCAGCCAGCGCGGTTACTTCTCGAACGTCGGCCCGGGAACTGGCCCCGCGGCCCAAGATCCCGGCGGCGGCAGCTACGGGGGACTCGGCGGCACGGGCGCCAATGGCGGCGCGAGCGGGACATACGGTTCGGTTTCAAACCCGACTGACCTCGGATCTGCCGGCCCGAACGACTCCGGCAACAGTAACCCGACCGGCGGCCTCGGCGGCGGTTCGGCAAAGCTGACCGTGACCGGTACCTCAACCATATCGGGCAGTCTGGTAGCCAACGGCGGCAACGGGTACAACTGTTTTCAGGCTGGCGGCGGTTCGGGCGGCAGCATCATGCTCGTAACCGTCGGCCTCACCGGCGCCGGAACGGTGCAGTCTCGCGGCGGCTCGTCGTGCAGCAACACCGGCGGCGGCGGAGGCGGCGGGCGCGTGGCAATCTACTACACGACCGATACCTCGAGCATAACCTACAGTACGTACGGCGCTGGCACGAACGTTTTCTATCCGGGCGGCTCGGGGACGCTCTATAAGAAATCTGCCGCGCAGACGTACGGCGACGTCATCGTCGACAATAACAGCCAGGGCGGGAGCACCGAGAGCACGTTCGGCGTTACGACGCTCGCGACCGGGACTGGCGCGACGACCACCTTCGATAGCCTCACCGTCCGTAACTCCGCCTGGCTCTACCTCAGCAGCGGCTGGTCGCTCGCCACGGCAACGACCATCAACGTTTCCGGCAACGGGCTCCTCGAGGTTCGCGCCTCAACGACGCTCAACTACTCAACGCTCAACTGGGCTGGCGGTATGGTTCAGGAAGGCGGCGGCAGCTTCGCGCTGTTCAATGACAACCAGGATCTCCTCGTACCTACCTCCTCGAAGCTCATCTACGGTATCGCTACCTCGGCGGCGGGCGTGACCCACACCTACAATAACCTGACCGTGGCCGGGACGCTCACGCACCAGGCGAACGCGACCGGCAGCATTACGGCGGCCTCAACGACCCTCTACAAGCTTAACTGGCTCATTAACGGCGATCTGCTCGTCGGGACTTCCGGTAGCGTGGACGTGAGCGCCCGCGGCTACTTTTCCAGCGAAGGTCCCGGTTCGCCGATTGACAACTCAACAGCTGCCGGCGGCAGCTACGGCGGGCCGGGCGGACAGAGCAGCGTCCCCTCGGGCGCGAGCGGCACGTACGGTTCGCTGACGGACCCGGTAGACCTCGGCTCGGGCGGCGGCAACGATACCGGCAACAGTAACTTTACGGGCGGCTTCGGCGGCGGTTCGGCGAAGCTGACCGTAACGGGAACCACCACGGTTTCGGGGAGCCTTAAGTCGAACGGCGGAAACGGGAACAACTGCTTCCAGCCGGGCGGCGGGGCGGGCGGCTCAATTTTCCTCATCACGAATAAACTCACCGGTAGCGGCAGCGTTCAGGCGATCGGCGGAAACGGCTGCGGCGGGGGCGGAAACGGTGGCGGTGGCGGTGGCGGGCGCGCGGCAATCTACTACACGACCGACGCATCGGCGATCACGTACAGCACGTACGGCGGCGCGCCGGGAGCGGCGGGGACGGCGGCCTTGTACGGCGGATCGGGTACGCTGTTTAAGAAGAGCAGTACCCAGACCTACGGCGACATTATCCTCGACAATAACAGCATCGGCGGAACGGACGAGCTGAGCCAGATCGTTACGATAGTGTCTTCGACGAACACCCCGACCACAACCTTCGACAGCCTCACCGTGCGTAACTCTGCCGCCGTAATCCTCGATTCCAGCTTTTCGACGGCAACCTTCACGAACGTAACCCTGAGCGGGGGAGGCAATCTCATCGTGAAAGCTACGAACACCATTGCGGTCACCGGGACGACGTCGTGGGCCGGTGGCCTCATTACCGATTTCGGAGGCTCTTTCCCGCTCCTCAACCAGAACCAGGATCTGTTCGTGCCCACCTCTTCGAAGCTCATCTTCGGCGTGGCAACCTCCGGCACCGGCGTTACCCGGACGTACAGCAACGTTACCGTTGCCGGCACGCTCACGCACTACTCGAACGCGACGTCAATCATTACCACCGCGTCGACCTCGCTCTACAAAATTAATTGGCAGGTGAACGGGAACCTGGTAATAGGTTCTTCCGGCAGCATCAACGCCGACACGCGCGGCTACTTTTCCCACCAGGGCTTCGGCGCGCCCGCGAACAACAGCAACCCGGCAGGCGGTTCGTACGGCGGCGCCGGTGCGGCCGGTTCGACCGGCGCCGCGACCGGCACGTACGGCTCAATATCAAACCCCATTGACCTCGGCTCGGGCGGGGGTAACGACAGCGATTGCAGCAACTGCAACAACGCCGGCGCCGGCGGCGGAGCCATTATTTTGAATGTGAGCGGCACCACGTCCATTTCTGGCAGCATATCGGCAAACGGTGGGGGCGGAACGACGAGCCCTTCCGGCTGCTGGGACTGCAGCGGCGGTTCGGGTGGCAGCGTGAACCTCACCACGGTCGGTCTCGCCGGGGCCGGGAGCGTTACGGCCAACGGTGGTACCCTCGGTGGCGGCGCAGCCGGCAGCGGCGGCGGCGGGAGAATTGCCATGATCAGCACCTTTAACACGAGCAACCTGACGAGGGTTGTCGCCGGCGGCGGCGGCGGGCGCCCGGGTGCGGTCGGCACCATCTACCCCTCGAACGACCCGACCATTACGACCGATGGAAGCTTCAACGTCCGGGACATTCAGGCGACGGGTTCGGGGACCGTGGCCTCGGTCGGGTTCAACACCATCGTGCAGCACGGGTTCGTATACGCGACGAACCCGAACCCGTTCCTTCCGAACCAGAACATGACGCTCGTGGCCGGCGGCACACCCACGGGTTCGAAGGTCAACCAGGGGGCGGCGGCGAACGCCTTCGACAACGACAACAGCACGACGTGGGGGTCGAACCAGGGGACCCCGTATGACCTTGAGTACAACTTCGCGACCGCCACCTTCGTGAACCGCTACCAGGTCACCGCAGGAACGACGGCGAACGAGGCGCCCCAGGCCTGGACGTTCGAGGGATTCGACGGAACCGCGTTCCGCGTCCTCGATACCCGGTCGAGCCAGACGGCGTGGGGGAGCAACGAGCTGCGTACGTTCACATACGCGACGACCGCTTCCTTTACCCGCTTCCGGCTCAACATATCGACGAACAACGGCGGCGCGACTACCCGGGTTGCCGAACTGTCCATGTCGGCGTCGGGCCCGGCGTTCAGTACGAACGGATCGCGCACGAGCACCGGGACGTTTACCTCGATTATGACGAGCCTGACGGCGAACACACTGTACTTCTTCCGGGCGTACGCGACCACGTCTCTGAGCAATGTCTACGGGGGACAGCTGTCCTTTACGACCGGCAACCAACAGACCGTGAGTCAGAACGATTTTCGGTTCTACCAGAACGCCGACCTGCTCACGCCGACCACCCCGCTCGCCGCCACGAACGCGACGGCTACCGTCGTCGGTACTACGACCGTGTCGCGCCTCCGCATCAACCTCACGACGACCCAGCAGAGCATTGAGGCGAGCACCATCAGGCTCAAGGTCCAATTCGCCACGGTTACGACCGGGACGTGGACCGACGTCGGCGCGAACGCGACGAGCGATTGGCAGTTCGCCGACAACGGCGGGGTGAACAACGGCGCGACGCTCTCGACGCGGCTGCTCGCGAGCTCGAACGTGAGCGAGAGCTACGCTGAGTCAAACCCCACAGCCCTAAACCCGAACGCGGTACCTGCTGGTCAAGCCGGCGAATGGGACTTCGTGCTGAAGCCGACCTTCGTGGCGACGGCGAGCACCTACGTCTTTCGCACCATTAAATCTGACGACACCGCGCTCGACGCCTACACGAACTACCCCGCTCTCGCCGTCACCTTCAACGGCGCCCCGACCACATCCGGACTGGCCCCAGCGGGGCTGGTCAACGGCTCCTGGACGAACGGCAACCAGCCGAGCCTCACGTTCAGCAATACCGACCCCGATGTCGGCGACACCGTCCGTTTCCATATCCAGATTGCAACGACATCGGATTTCTCCGGCCTGGTCGTTGATTACACCTCGAGCCTGCTCTCACAGGGTAGCGCTACCTTCACCGTCGGACAGGCGACCGGTACCGGCACCTACGCGGCGGGGACGGGCGGCCAAACCCTCGCCGATTCGCCGAACGGCAGTTCTGGTTACTATTGGCGGGTGCAAGCCATCGACAGCAGTAACGCCACCGGCACCTACGCCACGGCCAACGCCGGATCCGTGGCCTTCAAGCTCG
>CAZLPF010000016.1:0-27499 GCA_964561365.1 uncultured Candidatus Saccharibacteria bacterium
TACCGGGCAGACGAAGAACCGAATACCTCGGTTTAAAAAAGGGCCCAAAACCGCCACCGCGTTAGCGGTGGCGGTTTTCAAATTGAGCAAAAGATAGTCTCAATTGTTGCTTGAAATTTTGGTATGATATGGGCATGCAGAAACAGCCAAACATCTGGAGAAAAAACTTCGCCATCCAGCGGATCGACATGAACATCGCCTCCGAAACCGCGCCCGGGTTCGGGGGCTTAAACTACCTCACCGTGGGGCGGAACGTCATGAGCCGGTACATCTGGGTCACCGAAAAGCTCGACAACACCGGCAGCTACTTCCTGAAGCACGAGCTGCGCGAGCTCGCCAAGCTCACGCTCAAAACCATCCAGGAGAATCCGGCGCGCGTTAACCGGGTTAACCGCCAGGCGGCGGAGCTGAACACCCGCTACTTCAGGTACGCCCACAGCCTGCGGAAGCTCGACCTCTCGAAGCTCTCGAACGCCCAGCTCCTCGCCAAGCACGGAAAGCTCTTCCAGCTCCAGTACCAGAGCCACTGCTGGGCCCTGCCGACGACCTGGTTCGTGGACAGCGACCGCGAAGATTTATCCAACTTCCTCTCGAACTTCGCCTCGGAACGCGTCGCGGCGCTCAACGTAAACCGACCGCCCGCCGCTGCGTTCAGCTTGCTGACATCACCGGTCAAGGAATCCAAAAGTGCAGAAGAAGAGCGGGAGTCGCTCCGCGTGCTCGCGTGGATCCGGAGCCTGCCGAAGCTGAAGCACTGGTTCGCGAGCCACACGACCGAAGAGCTCGTGCGCACCTTCCCGGCGCTCCCGGCGCCCTGGAAGCGGAAAATGAGGGCCCACTACGAGCGGTGGTGCTGGCTGCCGTACACGTACATTGGTCCGGCCTACACGCTCGACTACTACCTGGAGGTCTGGCGCGGCTTAATTCACGAAGACCTGAACCCGGGCGCGCGGCTCACAGAGCTCGGGCAAAAATCCAAGGCGGTGCAGGCCGAACGGAAGAAGGTTGTTCGGGAGCTGCGGCTGTCGAAACGCGAGCAGGAGTGGTTCAACATCGCCGCGGACATCGTCTGGCTGAAGGGCTACCGCAAGGACTGCTACTTCCACGGCTTCTTCGTGCTCGACCTGCTGCTCGCAGAAGTCGGGCGGCGGAGCGGCCTCTCGCTCATGCAGGCCAAGTACCTGCTGCCCGGCGAGCTGCCGCAGGCGCTCCGGGGGAAAGATTTGGCGAACACCGCGAACGCGCGCATGCAATTTTCCGTCGTCCAGGGCAGAACCCCGCCGGGCAAGAACCTCCGCTGGACGTCGAAGGGGCTCACGGTGCTCACCGGCTCGAAAGCTAAAGCCTTCCTCAAAAAGCAGCGCTTCGAGAAAGTTGCGGCGCTGAAAGCCGACAGCATCCAGGGGACGTGCGCCTGCTCGGGCAGCGCGCGGGGCGTGGTGCGCGTGGTGAACCTGCCCGAAGAAATGGGCAAAATGAACGAGGGCGACATTATGCTCGCGCACACCACGTTCCCCTCGCTCGTACCGGCCATGAAGAAGGCCGCGGCCATTGTCACCGAAGACGGCGGCATTACCTGCCACGCGGCCATTGTCGCGCGCGAGCTGCAAACCCCGTGCATCGTAGGCTGCAAGAACGTGCTCTCGGTGCTCAAAGACGGGGACATCGTTGAGGTCAACGCCGACGCGGGAACGGTGAAAAAGGTCGCCAAGTAGCCGCGGGGCGAACTGACCGGGCCGATTATCGGGCTTAACTCGGACCGATCTTCATATTTTGGGCTTACCGCTCTGTACAAAAGCCCTTTTTAAGCGCATAATTGCTGGACCAAGGAGAAAATCTTTTTTACATGAAGAGAGATTCAGGATTGGTTGTACTTTACAAAACCGTTGCTTCTCACGTTGAAAACTTCGGGCGGTTCGCCCACCACACAATGTTCACACGAGAAAAAATGCACAAGGTACACATGTCGAAAGAGTAGGTCTGTTCCCCTAGGAGACGGCCTACTCTTTCTGTTTATTCCGCTAACGCACGACCCGCATGAGCGCGATTGAAAAAGAAAAAATATTCGTGGAGCTCCGCCGCTACCACACGAGCGAGTTCCCCGAAAAGCTCCCGAGCCAAGAGCTGACCGCCCTCCGCAGCGAGTTCGGGTTGATTGAGGACCGCGTGGTGGCCATGCTCCTCCGCTTCGTGAACGGCAAGTCGGTCTTCGTGGACTTCTCCGAAGAGCTCGACAGCTTCCAAGACAAGGTCAAACTGGCGCCGTCCGGGGAGCAGCGCACGGAAGAGAACAAGCAGCTGTTCTTTTCGAAAACCCGCCACCTGAGCGAGATCATCGGCATTGCGAAGGTCTCGAACTTCAAGCTCAAAACTCCCCGGCCCACGAGGGTCGATTGGCAAACAAAGGTCGGGGGGTAAATAAAAAACGGGTTTCGGCCCGTTTTTTATTTACCCGCGCCCGCATTGAGGTCGCTCTGTTTACTGCTACTATGGTAGCAGTCGCCTGGGCGCGTTCGGCGCCCGGCCGTAAACAGCTACCACGAACGCATGAAGCGAACGTCAGACATTCAGCAGCTCACCGACGACATTATCCGCTTCCGCAACGCGCGGAAGTGGAAGCAGTTCCATAACCCGAAGGACCTCGCCCTTTCCCTCGTCCTCGAGGCCGCCGAAGTTCTCGAACACTTCCAGTGGAAAAATCCGGGGGAAATAGCGGATCACGTAAAAAAGAACCGGGGTGACATTGGCGAGGAGCTCGCCGACACCTTCTACTGGGTTCTGCTGCTCGCGCGCGACTTGAAAATAGATATTGCCGAGGCCTTCAAGGCCAAAATGAAAAAGAACGCGGCCAAGTACCCGGTCAGCAAAGCTCGCGGCACCCACGCGAAGTACAATAAGCTCTAGCGCAAACCCTATGGCACGAGAAAAAAACTGGGGACCGGTGGGGGTAGAGAACGCGCCCCGCTACGAGGCGCCGCGTACGGGTTCGCGGACGGGCGGCGGGGCACCCCGGGTGGAAGAGAACCCATTCCAGAGCGCGGACATGCGCACGGCGTTCGACCAAGGCGGCGCCGATCCGGAATACGGCACGGTCGCAGCCGATCTGCGCGCGCTCTCGAGAGCTTCACGGGAGCGAGAGGTGCCGCGCGCGAAGCCCGCGCCGGAGGCGGCGCCGAGCGCCGCGCCATCTTTAGAAATTGTTCCCGTCCCGGGAGCAGGTACCACCCGCGAGCACGAGCTGGCGCGGTGGGAAGCAATGAAAGCGGATGCCGCGGCAAACGACGCTGCGCAAGTTTCGGCTCGCGAACGGGTCCGAACGTTCGGTACGCTAACCGTGGAAAGACCCGGCGAACAGGCCCGGAACGTCACCGTCGGCAGGCCGAAGGGGGTGTGGAACTGGGTCAAGGCGAACGCCGGCTTCGGCCGCGTCTTTCTGCTCGACGAGCACGGCAGGCCCATGGACGAGACCGAAGGCTTCTACCAGATTCAAACGAAGGACGGCCGGCTCGTGGGAAAGAAAATGGAGAACGGAAAACGGATTGAGGTTCCCATAGACTGGCAAACGGGGCGCGACGCCCGCTCGGTGCGGGAGCACCTGAAAAACGCCGGGCACATTGTTGACCGCTACGGCGTCGGCGGCCGATAAATAGGCATTTTTAGCCAGATAAAATCAGTGCGCCCCGATCGTCGGTTGGGGCGCTGTTGTTTCATTGCGGCTAAGCAGCCGCGCGGATAATGCGATATACTGAACCCTCGAATGTAACTCCTATGCCAGAGAACGACCACGAACACACGGGAGCCCCCGGGCAGGGGAGCGCCGGCGCCGGGGTGGGGCCGCACGACCACGCCATTTTAGAAGATCTACCGAAACGGCGGCGGCCAATCTTGCGGATGCTCGTGGTGGCCGTCATTGTCGCCGCCGCTATTGCGCTCATTTGGTGGCTCGCCGCGCGTTACTCAAAAAAGGGGACCGGTGACGTACCTGACACCCCGCTGACCCAAGAAGGCATTCGCGACACCTTTAACGGCTCGCTCATTCCCGACCAAGCGTCGCCGCAGGACGGCCAGCCCGCGAGCTCCTCGCCGGCATCTTCAACCCCCGCAGAAACTCCGGACGGAGGAGGGGTCGCCGCGCTACCAGACCAGCCCCCGGGGGCAACCCCGTACACGCCGCCGCCACCCCCGCCGCTCCAGTACTCGAACCAGGAGAACGGCTACTCTATTGATCTGCCCTCGGGTTGGCAGGTCAATCCCGCGCGCTCGAGCGGCAGCCGCACCATGTTCGAGAGCCCGAGCCAGTGGGGTTACGTCGAGGTCTACCCCGCCGCGCCGCTCGAAGACGTGGCGCGGGCGCTTGGGGGCTCGCCGGACGTTACCGACGTCAGCTGGACTGTCCTGTCCGGCGTACCGGCAATCAGCTTTACCGCCGCCCACAGCGGCGGCAGCGGCCTCGCCGTTGTGGGCAACGGCCGGCTCTACTACCTGCGCGGGGCGCTCGCGAAACGTGAATTCGCCGATCAGTTCCTCTTCTACTAACGCAGCAATAAAAAAACCGAATGCAAGACCTAAAGGACGTCTGGGGCCGCATGCAGGGCACGAAGCAGCAGCAGAAAACCATCCGCCTCCTCTACAAAGATTCGCTCGAGAGCAACCGCGAGTACCGCGACCTGGTTGAGCAGCTCAAGCAGCTGAAGGCCAAAAAATCCCAAATCGAAACCGAAACGAAGTCTGAAATGGGCAAGCAGTACGAGGAGCTCTCGCGCCTGGCCAAAGAGCTCAGCCTCGACAAAGAGATGCTCGCCGACATTGCCATTTCTTCGCTCATGAAAGGCGATCCCGTGAAGCTGACCGACGAGCACGACGTAGAGTACGAGCCGGTGTTCTCGGTGCGCTTCCGGAAGCTCAACGAGGTCAGCCAGCGCCCCGGGTAGCCTGCGGGCGAACGGTTTACCGCCGTTCGCTTTTTCCGTACAATGTACGGGTAACTAAAAACTCCTATGGCGCTCTTCTGGAACTGGATTATTTCCGCCGCCGCGATCGCCGTGGCGAGCTACCTGCTGCCGGGCGTGAGCACCGACGGCTTCGTGGCAGCCCTCGCCGTCGCCGTCGTGCTCGGGCTCATCAACGCTACCATCAAGCCCCTCGCGCACGTCCTGGCCCTGCCGCTCTCGGTCCTGACGCTCGGGCTGTTCGCGCTCGTCATCAACGGCGCGCTCGTCCTCCTGGCCTCGGCCGCCGTGCCGGGCTTCCACGTCGACGGCCTCGCGTCCGCAATTTTCTTCTCCATTGTGCTCGCGGCGGTAAACTTCGCCCTGTCCCTGTTCCGGGCTCCGTAACCGCATGTTCGACCTCGTCACCGTCATCAAAACCGCAGGCTACCTCGGGGTTGGCGCCATAGTTTTCGTGGAGTCGGGCCTGCTCGTCGGGCTCGTCTTGCCCGGCGACAGCCTGCTCTTTACCGCCGGGTTCCTCGCCTCGCAGGGCTACCTCGACCTGCCCACGCTCATCGTCATCAGCTTCGCCTGTGCGGTCCTCGGCGACAACCTCGGCTACTACCTCGGCAAACGCTACGGCCCGAAGATCTTCAGGCAGGAAGAGGGCCGGCTGTTCGGCCACCAGCAGCTCGAACGCGCCGAGCGCTTCTTCGAGCGGCACGGCGGCAAAACGGTTATGCTCGCGCGCTTCATGCCGGTGGTGAGGAGCTTCGCGCCCATGCTTGCCGGCATCGGCCGCATGCGCTACCGCGTCTTCATGGCCTACAACTTGGCCGGCGGCGTGCTGTGGGCCATTGGGCTGCCCGTGGCCGGCTACTACCTCGGCCGGGCCATTCCGAGCGCGGACCACTACCTGCTGCCCATTGTCCTCGTCATTGTTTTAGCCTCCGTGAGCCCGACCATCTACCACCTCGCCCGCGACAAAAGAGCGCGGGGCGCGCTGTTCGACGAGCTCCGGCGGTACATTTTTCGGTAGCCGAAACACCCGGGCTTGCCCCGGGTGTTTTTTCATAGTACGATTGAAAAGAGAACGAACGTTCACCCGCTGAAACCAACGCCCATGCCCGAACCGCTCGCCGCCAAACTGCGGCCGAAAACCATAGACGAATTCGTCGGACAGGTCCACCTCGTGGGCGAGGGCAAGCCCTTGCGCCTCGCCATGGAGCGGCGCGAGCTGTTTTCGTTCGTCCTCTGGGGTCCGCCCGGGGTAGGGAAGACTACGCTCGCCCGGCTCTACGCGGGGGCCGTGGGCGCGGAGTACTTCGAGCTGTCCGCGGTCTCGGCCGGGAAAGACGACGTGCGAAAGATTGTGGAAGAGAAGCAAGCGACGCTCCGGCCGAAGGTTTTGTTCCTCGACGAAATCCACCGCTTCAATAAGGCCCAGCAGGACTTCCTCCTGCCGTACGTCGAGAGCGGCCGCATTACGCTCGTCGGCGCCACGACCGAAAACCCGAGCTTCGAAATAATCCCCGCGCTGCTCTCGCGCACCCGGGTGTTCACGCTCACCGAGCACGCGGCCGAGGACATGCACAAGATTCTGGAACGGAGCGGGGTCAGCCTCGGCGAAGACGCCCGCGACTGGCTCACCGCCATGAGCGGGGGAGATGCCCGCTCGGCCCTCACCGTCCTTGAGAATAGCCTGAAGCTCTACGGGGACGCCGGGCTCGAGCACCTGAAAGAGTCGCTCCAGTCCCGCCACCTCCGCTACGACAAGAAGGGCGACGAGCACTACAACACCATTTCGGCGTTCATTAAATCCATGCGGGCGAGCCAGCCCGACGCCGCGCTCTACTACCTCGCGCGCATGGTCGAGGCCGGCGAAGATCCGCTGTTCATTGCCCGCCGGCTCGTCATTTTCGCTTCCGAAGACGTCGGTCTCGCGCAGCCGACGGCGCTCGTGGTGGCCAACGCGGTCTTCCGCGCCTGCGAAACCGTGGGCTACCCCGAGTGCGCCATAAACCTCGCCCACGGCGTTGCCTACCTGGCGCAGTGCAAGAAAGACCGCCGGGCGTACGACGCGCTCCGCGCCGCGCAGGCAGACACCAAAGAGCTCGGCAACCTGCCGATTCCGCTGAAGGTAAGGAACGCGCCGACGAAGCTGATGAAAGAGCAAGGCTACGGGGCAGGCTACGAACTTTATGACACCGAAAGCTACCTGCCCGACGAGCTCAAGGAGAAAAAGTACCTCGGCAACGCCGAAGCTTGATACATTAAAGTGGGCGCCCAACCAAAAACGTTATGAAAAAAATAGAAAAGGAACTCCGGAAGACCGGCATCCCGGCCGTAGATGCGCTCCTCCACAAGTATGCGAGCGAAGACCGCGTCTGGGGCGACGTGCCGCGGCCGCTCGGGAACCGCGCGATGCGGCCGACCGAGGTAACGGGCGAAGAAGCGGTACCGAGCATCATTTCGGGAGACTCGGGCGCGGCGAGCAGCGCCCTGCTGCGCGTGGTCGTCCTCGGGGCCGCGGTCACGCTCGCGTGGTACGCCTACGGGCAGGTCAAGACGCTCACCGGACCGGGCCCGGCAGCAGAAGCTCCCGCCCGGCAGCGGGCCGCTGTGGGCACGGCTCCGGCAGATGTAAAATCCCTCACCGGCACCTGGCAGGGGAGCGACGGCCCCGGCGGCATCTTGCTGAGCCTCAGGCAAACGAACGGCGTAGTCACCGGCTGGCACTGCGCGAGCTACGCGACGCCGGGGCCGAACCCCGAAATCAAATCTGACTGTCCAGCCGAGGACATTCGCCGCCAGACGCTCACCGGGACCGTGGTCGGGAGCACCGCAGACGTAACCTACACCACCTGGACCGGCACCGGGCGCGGCCGGGCGCACCTAGCCCGGCAGGGCGACACGCTCATCTGGCTGCTACTCGAAGCGCCCGCGGGCGCGTACGCCCCGTCCAGCACGGTGCTCCAACTCTCGTCCGTTACGCCGCTGCCGTGAGCGGGACCGAGGTACAGCAAGAGCTCCGCGCTCTCGCCGACCCGAAGCGGGCGAGCGCCTGCGCCTGGTTCTTTAAAACCGGACCCGGAGAGTACGGCGCGGGGGACAAATTTCTAGGCATCACGGTGCCGGCGCAGCGGGCGGTGGCAAAAAAATACTGGCAGAAAACATCGTTCAACGACATTGCCGCGCTCCTCAAGAGCCCGTACCACGAGTGTCGATTTACGGGTTTGGAGGCGCTCGTTTTTAAATACGAAAAGGGGAGCGAAAAAGACAAGGCTGCAGTTTACCGTTTCTACCTCGCGCACACGAACGGCATTAACAACTGGGACCTCGTCGACACCTCGGCGCCGTACATCGTGGGCGAGTACCTGAAAGACCGGCCGAGAACGATTCTCAAAAAATTGGCGCGCTCGAAGAACGTTTGGGAACGGCGCATTGCCATTGTCAGCACGTTCGCGTTCATCAGGCGCGGCGAACTCGACGACACCTTCATGCTGGCAGATATGCTGCTCGGCGATACGCACGACCTCATCCGCAAGGCCGTAGGCTGGGCGCTTCGCGAAGTCGGCAAGGTTTCCGACGCGGCGCTCGAAAGCTTCCTTAAAGCCAAAGTTAACCGTATGTCCCGCGTCACCCTGCGCTACGCCATAGAAAAGTTCTCCCCCCAGCGCCGGAAAGCCTACCTGAGTGGAACTATATAAATTTTAGGGGAGAACCGGTACCTTGCGCACCGGAGCTTCACGGGACTAAACTAACCCCATCCTGGGCAAATATGCCCGGTGTACACCAACCACAATCCCGTAAGGAGGATTACACGATGTGCGACAACAGCGTCTTGTACGCAAAGCAGTTTCGCCGGGCTGAAGTCGGCGAGGCACTGAACATCACCAGGCTGACCGTTCCCGGCGTCAAAGGTACCATGGCCGGGTTCATGGGGTCGAAACGGGAAGCGATGAACGTCTACCACAGCCCGAGCTTGGTTACGACGTGTCTCGTCTGTGTGCCCCACGGACACTACGTGACCATGGAGATACCGAATCCCTTTTCGCCGGCGCCGCAGCTCTCCGGGCGGCGGCTCGTCGCGCGGTTCGAACAGCGCTACTTCCCGGCTATTGACGGCTCCGTTCCTGAAGACCGCTTCCGCCTGTACCACGGTGGCAAGGAAATCCTCGTCACCCTCCGCGATATGGCTACGGTCGGGGTCGACGCTCTCTACCGGGGTGCGGATATGCCGAAGCTGGAAACGGTACCCGGGGAAGCCGATCAAACCTACCACAAAGGCGTGCCTGCCGAGTCCCTCACGGTTAAGCCGGCCGCCGTACCCGCACGACAAGACAACAACGTTCACGTGCCGCAGCGCAGTCGCCACAATCCTCACGAGACCGTCTTCGCTGGGATGTTGAACGCCGCACGCCGCACGCCACAGCAGCCTGCTGTTACCGGCATTCTGCTGATGGCAGCACTCGCTGCCTGCCGTATCATTGTTTAGCGACGGTCCCAAAGACCTTCGCAGTCTACCCGAACCCCGGTGTCCGCAGCCGGGGTTCTTCGTTTGGCTTGATTCATTCGCCGTTTTTTGGTACCATTTGCCACTGTATGGCAGACACGGTTTGCATCCGCTTTTCAGAGGTCACCTTCGAGTACGGCTCGGGCAAGCGCACGCTCGACGAGGCCAGCTTTTCGGTGCGCGAGGGCAGCAAGGTCGCCGTTATGGGACAGAACGGCGCCGGCAAGTCCACGCTGCTCAAGCTCGTTACCGGCCAGCTGAAACCGAAAGAGGGGGACATTTTCTTTACCCCGAAAGACCTCCGCGTCGCGGCCGCCGAGCAGACCATGCCGCGCGAGTGCTTCGACATGACCGTCCGCGAGTACTTCGCCGCGGCCTTCCACGACCACAAAAACAACCTCGACAAGCTCATCGCCGAGGCGCTCGAGGTCGTGAACTTAAAAGTTGACCTTACCGCCAAAGTCCGCCAGCACAGCGGCGGCCAGCAGGCGCGGCTCCTGCTCGCCCGGGCCATTATCCAGCAGCCCGACGTCCTGCTCCTCGACGAGCCGACGAACAACCTCGACGCCGCCGGGCTCGAGCACCTCACCGGCTACCTCATGATGTACGGCGGCACCGTCATCGTCATTTCCCACGACGCCGACTTTCTGAACGCCTTCACCGACGGCGTGCTCTACCTCGACGTCTTCACCCACAAGGTTGAGCAGTACAGCGGCAACTACTACGACGTGGTGGAAGAGGTTAAGGCGCGCATTGAGCGCGAAAATATGCAGAACGCCCGCGCCCAGGCAGAGATTGCCCAGAAGCGCTCCCAGGCCGAGGTCTTCGCCCACAAGGGCGGCAAGCTCCGCGCCGTGGCCAAACGCATGCGCGAAGCCGCCGAAGAAGCCGAGGAGGACATCGTAGAGGTCCGGCGCGAGGACCGAACCATCCGCCAGTTTGAAATCCCGAGCCAGGAGTTCGACGCGTTCTTTAACGGGCTCGTGGTTGACCTGTCCTACATCGACGTCTGGAAGAGCGGCGAGCAGGTTCAGAAACCGGTCAACCTGCAGGTCCGCAGGGGCACCCACGTCCGCGTTTCCGGCCCGAACGGGGCGGGGAAGTCGACGTTCTTAGACCTCTTGGCGAGCGGCACCGCGCCCGGCGCGGCCGTGGCCAAAGGCGTGCGGGTCGGCTACTACAAGCAGGATTTTTCGAACATGGATTTCGAGCAGGTCAGCTTCGACGTTTTGAAGGAAGCCGTGGAAAAAGTTGACGAACAGTTCATCCGCTCCACGGCCGCGGGCTTCCTGCTCGACGGCAAAGCCTTGGGCCTTCCCGTCGGCGCTCTGTCGGAAGGCCAAAAAGGCCTCCTGCAGTTCTGTCGGCTCGTGCTGCTCCGTCCCGGTCTGCTCGTGCTCGACGAGCCGACGAACCACATCAACTTCCGCCACCTGCCGGTCATCGCCGAGGCGCTCAGCAGCTTTTCGGGGGCCATGGTCATGGTCAGCCACGTACCGGAGTTCGTCTCCCAGGTACGGATCGACAACGAAATTGATCTCGGAAAAATAGAATAAAAAAGAAGTCGGCGACCTCACACGTGGAGGTCGCCGTTTTTGATAGCCTAGAAGCTATAGGATAGCCCGAGGCCGAACTGCAGGTCGGTCTTCCGCCCGTCGCGGGGGTCACCGAACGGTTGCACGAGCCTGAGGTAGGGGAGTACGAGGCTCGCACTGCGGTTCAACCGCCACGACCACCGGTTTGTAACCTTGCCGATGGTTGCCTTCCGGTAACCGAAGGCTCCCGACACGTCCCGGAGCACCTCGGGAGTCGTTGCGAGCGTGAGGCGGCCGAGCCTCAGCTCGTGCGTTGCGCCGCCGTGGATGAACAATCCGCCGTCCGGGGTCGGTCCGCGGACCGGCCAGGCTAGCCAGCTCCACCAAAACGGTGTTACCGACTGCCCCCGGCCGAGCCCAAACCGCCGGGCAACGCGCAGGTGGACCTGCTGAACGTCGCCGCGCGTGGTGCCGAGCGGATAGACGTCGAGGTGGACGAACGAAGCTGAAACGTTGGAACCTCGGAACGTTCGGGAACAGCCGGCCGAGTAGTCGAATTCGGTTCCGAAGTTCCCCGTGCCGCGGGTCAGCGCGTTCGAGGACCAGAAGCCGACCGAGCAGCCGCCCTTCAGCTTCAGCTCCACGTTCGTCTGCAGGACCGCTCCGTCATGGAACGTCCCGCCGTCCAAACCCTGGTACTTGTTCAGGCCCAGGGTTTCGACGCTGCCGCCGAGCACCCAGGTTTTGTTGCCGCTACGTTTGTTGCTACCGTCGTCGCGCTGCTGGGCTTTGGCTAGACCACCGCCAGCAACCGAAACGGCCGCCATAACGAACCAAACGGCGACCTCGGCGAGCTGGGTTAGTTGCTGTCGAATGCTCGTCTGCCGCGGGTAGCGGAAGAGTCCGTACCACGGCACCAACCCATACGCGTACAGCCGCCAGTCGACGAACGCGAGGGCAAACGACGCCTTTTGATCGGTCAAATCCCGCCAGCAGTGAAGCAGATAGAGCCCGAGGCTGCCGAGAAAAAACGCGACCCACCATCCGATTACCCGATCGCGATTGAACGTTTCCGGGTAGTAGTAACGGAATGCGCTCTTTGTATCCGGCAGTTGGTTCGAACTGTTATAAAGGTAGCCGGCGAGCTGCCGGTTGAATGAGTCGCACAGCTCTTGAACGTGCTTCCGTAGCTGTGCGTTGGGATCGTAAGCGAGGTAGCCGCGAAACAGGCTGCGCTCATCCAGCTTTCGAACGGCCCCGTAGAGGCGGATGCCGCGGCCGAGCAGCTCTTGAACATTCGAGATGTTGTAGACGCTGCTGGCAGTCATACGCCAGTCCTCACGCAAACCAATCAGATCATCATTGATCTGCTGGAGGGAGCGGTTCTCGAAATGCGAGAGTTCCCGATTTTTCCAATCGCCAAATTCGGCAATGGATACGTATGCGGCAGACAGGAATAAGCAAACCGTTAGAAAGGCCAGTCCATAGTAAAACTGGCGCTTACCAATTTCTTTCACGATTTCAGTCCTCCTTCGCCACCCGCAGTCCTGCAGGTGAACCAGACATTATTGCGAATTTTCTGGCGCGGGTCAACTCTGCCGGTGCTATACTTACCGTAATGGGTTTCTTTGGATCAAATAAAAAAATGATTATCTTCGCCGCCGCGGTCATCGTCGGCGGCGTGGGTTACCGTTTAATTTCCCCGGCCTTCACGGTCAAGGTTAAAGACGACCCGCTGCCGGTGGCGGTCGACAGCTTCAAGACGCTCTCGCCCGAGCAGAAGACGGACATGACCAAGCAGAGCATCGCCGCCGGAGCGGTCGTAAAGAACGACCCCATGCCCGGGGAGCCGCCCACGGTCAAAACCGCCCCATTCGTGGCCGCGGCGCACGAGGTTAAGGGCAGCGCCAGACTGTTTAACCTTGCGGGAAAACAGTACCTGCGCTTCGAAGACTTCCAGACCATCAACGGGCCCGACCTGCGCATTTACCTTTCAACTGGAACGGACAACGGTGCGTACATCGACCTCGGACCTATTCAGGCAACCAAAGGCAACGCCAACTACGAACTGCCGTCTGGCACCGACACGGGAAAATTTTCCCACGTCCTCGTCTGGTGCCGAGCCTTTTCGGTGCTGTTCAGCTACGCGGATTTAGGTTCCGCGCCGATCGAGCGCTACGGTACCGATCAGCCGCTGCAAAGAACCGAGGCCGGTGCGGCGACCGGAGCGAAACCGGCCACGGCCTCGCCCGCCCTTGCGCCGCCGCAGAACTCCACGGTGACCACGAGCGCCGAGGGGCTCGAGCAGCTCTAGCGCTGAAAAAATCCCCTGTGGCGGGATCCCGTCCGAGCCTCGAACGGGAAACCCACCGCAGGGGATTTAACGGTTGGTGATTGTGCTGCCGTCAATCATGCAAACACCGGCTCCACCGAAGAGACGTGATCGTGCACGCTCAGTGGAACCGGTGTTTGTAGTACAATTTCTTTCATGGTACGGCGGTCCTGACCCCCTATAATACGGCGCCAGGCCGCCGAGGTTTCATATGAATTTCAAAAAATTTCTCTCCGGTTTTCGCTACGAACTGCCAACCTCGGCCATTGCTCTTACCCCGGCCCAGCCGCGCGACCGCTCGCAGCTGCTGGCCTACGACCGCAGGAACCGAACGGTCCGCTTCGCGCGTTTTTATAAACTACCGAAGCTCCTGCCCCCCGGGGCTCTGCTCGTCTTCAACGAGACCAAGGTCGTACCGGCCCGCCTCCCAGCCGCCCGCGCGAGCGGGGGGCGCACCGAGCTGCTCGTCACCGGACGCTCCGGCAAGCGCATCCTGGCGCTGTCGCCGAAGCGGCTCAAGGAAGGCGAGGTACTGAAGCTCCCCGACGGCAAAAAGCTGACCGTGAAGGGCAGGGAGGGCGGGGTGTACGAACTTGCGGCCAGCTTCCCCATGGCTGGTTTCCCGCGGCTCCTAAACCGGCACGGGAGCACTCCGCTGCCGCCGTACCTGAAAAGCAGCCCCCTGGGAGAGCGGGAGCGGCGCAGGCGCTACCAGAGCGTTTTTGCGCGGGCGGGGGAGTCGGCCGCCGCCCCGACCGCGAGCCTGCACTTCACGCCGCGGCTGTTGCGCGAGCTGCGGCGGGCGGGTTTTCAGGCCGCCTTCGTTCAGCTCGACGTCAGCCTCGGGACCTTTGCCCCGCTGACCGAAGACCAGGTCGCGCGCGGCCGGCTGCATGCCGAACGCTACCGCATTTCAGCGGCCGCGGCGCGCGCCATCAACGCCGCGCAGCGGGCGGGCAGGCCCGTGGTCCCCGTCGGCACCACCGCGCTGCGCTGCCTGGAGTCCGCCGCGAGTTCGCGCGGGGTAGTCAAGCCGGGTCCGGGCGCCACGGACATCTTCATCCGCCCCGGCTACCGTTTTAAAGTCGCCACGGGGCTCGTGACGAACTTCCACGTTCCGGGCTCGAGCCTTATGCTCCTGGTGGCTGCGCTCCTCGGGAAAACTCAGCTGCGCAAGCTCTACCGGCTCGCGCTTTCAAAAAAATTTCGCTTCCTTTCTTTTGGCGATGCCATGCTCATTATGTAAATTTCCCTTTTAAATATGAGGAATTTACTTCTTACCACGAAACTAAAATAAAACACGGGACGGGCCCGGACACATTTTTTTTGAAATTTGCTTGATTTTGCGCGAGTGTCTGCTAGGATGCCCCTAGCAAAAGCTCGCTGCCCACCAACCAAGCATTAACGGGCAGCACTTTCCCACGAACGCCTCCGGGCGGAGAAGGGGAGAGCGAGCGACGAAGCACATGACCAAATCTGAGCTCCTGCAGGCCCTGGCCGACAAGCTGGGCAAGACCCGCAAAGAGGTAAGCGAAATCCTCGAAGCGTTCGTAAACCTCGCGTACGCAGAAACCAAGAAGAGCGGCGAGTTCGCCATCCCGGGCCTCGGTAAACTCCAGAAGAAGCACCGCGAAGCCCGCATGGGCAGGAACCCGGCCACCGGCGAGCAAATCAAGATTCCCGCCAAGACCGTCGTGAAATTCCGCGTCGCGAAAGCGGCCAAGGATTCCATCCTCTAAGGACCACGCCGCCCCAGCACTTTGCTGGGGCGGTTTGCGTAGCGGGCATGGTATACTTTTGGAAAGAAGCCCGTGACGAAAACGAAAGAAATACAGATCGAAACCAAGCAGCAGTTTGAACTCGTGGACGTAACCGACCACGTGCGGAAAGCTATTTCGGATTCTGGCGTTCGCGAAGGTGTAGCGCACATTTCCTCTCCCCACAGCACCGCTGCCATCCGCCTGAACCACAAGGAGCCGCTCCTCGTACAGGACTTCATGCGGACGCTGTACCGGCTCGTGCCCATTGACGGCAGCTACAGCCACGACCTATTCGAGCTCCGCCAGAAGGTTGCGCCGAACGAGCGGAGCAACGGGCACGCCCACGTGAAAGCGTTCCTGCTCGGGAGCTCGGAGTCGGTGGCGGTTTCCAAGGGCGAGTTGCTCCTCGGCGAGCACCAGAGCATTTTCTTCGTAGAGCTCGACGGCGGGAGGCGCCGCCGCTTGCTCGTAACGGTCAGCGGCTAGCGGGGGTCTCCGCTAGCCATTTTCGTAACTAAGGTTCCGCTACAGGCCCCCGCGCGGGGAGCGGAGCTAACGCCCCTTCGGGGGCCAAAGGAGTACAGGTGAACGTGTACCAGTCAACGTTCGGAACGGCGTTCTCGGATCTCTACGAGCGGGTCGTGCTCTACCTCCCGAACATCCTGCTCGCGGCCGTGCTCGTCATCTTGGGCTGGATTTTAGGTTCGTTCCTCTCGGGGCTCGTGGAGCGGGGCCTGCGGGCCGTCCGCATCGATGACGCGGCCAAGGGTCTGGGCATGGACGCCCTCTCGGCCCGGACCGGGCGCCCCTTGAGCCTCGCCAAGGGTGTCGGGTGGCTCGTGCGCTGGTTCTGCTACCTCGGCAGCTTCTTTGCCGCCGCCTCGGTCCTCGGCTTGCCCCAGGTCAGCGCATTCCTCTACCAGGACGTACTCGGCTACGCCGGACGGGTCATGCTCGCCGTCGCGGTCCTCCTCCTCGGCGCGCTCGCGGCGAACTTCTTCAGCCAGCTCGTGAGCTCAGTGGTTCGCGCCAGCGGCGTGCACGAGGGCTCGAGCCTCGGCGCGGTGACGCGCTGGGCGATAGTGGCCTTCAGCATCATTGTCGCGCTCGAGAAGCTCGGCCTCGCCGCCGGGCTGCTCCAGGACCTGTTCCGGGCCATCATCGCCATGCTGGCCATTGCCGGCGGCCTGGCGTTCGGCCTCGGTGGCCGCGACCATGCCAAAAAAGTCCTCGACAAGATCGAGTCGGACCTCAGCCGCTAGTGCCTACGCAAGCTCCACCCCCAGAAAGGGGGTGGAGCTTTTTACTGCATGTTTGGTACAATGGTCCGGTACCCGCCACCGCTATACATGAAAAAACTTTTTTTATTTCTCATTATCGGCACCGCGATCTGGGTAGCCGTTCGCTCGGGCAGCCGGCCGGCAAAAACGCCGCCTGAACCGGTGAAGCGCGCCGAAGCCTCGGTGACCATTATCGAAGGCTACCAGCTTACCGACATAGCCGCGCGGCTCGAAAACCAAGGCCTCGTGTCTGCTGAAGAATTTCTAGAGGCCGCCGCCCGCTTCGACGCATCGAGCTACCCGAACGTGGCGGCGCGGCCCAGCGGCGCGAGCCTCGAGGGTTACCTCTTCCCGGACACCTACCGCATCTACCGGCCCACGGCTACCACCTCGCCGGCGGAAACCGCGAACGCGCTCATTTCCCGAGCCCTCGCAAACTTTGAAAAAAAGTTCACCGCGGAAATGGCGGGACAGGCGAAAGCCCGGGGCTTTACCGTCCACGAGGCGGTCACGCTTGCGTCCATTGTCGAACGCGAAACCGGGCGGAGCGCCGCCACCGACGAGCAGCGCGCGGCGCTCGGGGTAGAGCGCCAGACCGTCGCCGGCATCTTCGAGAAACGGCTCAAGCTCGGCATGGGCCTCGAGGCTGACTCCACGGTGAACTACGCGACCGGCAAGTCCGACCCCGCCGTGAGCCTCAACGACACCAAGGTCAACTCACCCTACAATACCTACCGGCATCGCGGGTTGCCGCCCGGACCCATTGCGAGCCCGTCGCTCCAGTCTCTCGAAGCGGTGCTCAGGCCCAAAGACACCCCGTACCTCTACTTCCTCCACGCGCAGCCTTCGGGAACGGTAGTCTACGCCGAGACGTTCGAAGAGCACATCAAAAACAAACAGCGCTACCTCCGCTAGGCAGCGCTGTTTGTTTTTACGTCAATCCGGGGACGTCAGCCGAGCCGGCTGCCGACGAGGGTCGGGTAGCCGCGGACGAAGCTCTCAAATGGCTGCGCGCTACCGCCCTCGAGCTGGAGCTCGGAAACGGCCAGCGCGGTGCCGCTGCCGCAGGCAACCAGGCCGCCCGGGGAGACCGTGCCCGGCTCGGCCGGAGCAGGGGAGGGGGCGGGCGTGCAGGAAATGACTTTCAGCACCTTGCCGTTCCAGGTGGTCCAGGCTCCCGGCCAGGGCTGGTAGGCCCGCCAGGTATTGTGAATCTGTTCTGCGGGCTGCTGCCAGTTTATCCGGCCGTCGGCCTTGGCAATGAGGCTGCAGGTAGTAGCGCGGTTGTGATCTTGGGGAGCCGGCGCAAGTTCGCCGGAGGCGTAGCGGTTAAGTATATTCGGGAGTTTTTCGGCAGCCGTTTGGGCGAGCCGTGCGGCGAGCGCCGGGAAGGTGTCGGAGGCTGCAATGGCTACCGGCCACTGCTCGAGGACGGGACCGTGGTCCACGAGCTCGTCGAGGAGAAATACCGTGACCCCGGTCTCGGCGTCGCCGTTTTTCAGGGCTGCCTGGACCGGCGAGGGGCCGCGGTAGCGCGGCAGGAGCGAGAGGTGGACGTTCACGGTGCCGAGGCGGGGAATGGCGAGCACTTCGGCGGGCAATATTTTTCCGTAAGAAACCACGACGCCGATGTCCGCTCCCGCGGCCCTGAGCTGCGCTGCGAGCTCAGGGTTGCGGCGAACCTTCTCGGGCTTGACCGTGGGGAGCCCGAGCGCCCGCGCCGCCTGGCCCACCGGGCTCTCGGTCAGCTGCCGCTTTCGGCCCACCGGCGCGTCGGGCGAGGTGACCACGAGCGGAACGGCGAAGCCTCTGCTCGCGTGGAGGGCGCGGAGCACCGGCCCGCAGACGTCTGACGTTCCGTAAGCCGTGCCGTAAAAAACGATTTTCACGCGAGGTCGCCCATTACCCGGCGCAGAATTTCAGCTTCAACGCGGCAGTCCTCGAGCCCGTCGTGCCGGTTCTTCGAAACGATGCCGAACCGGCCCATGAGGTCTTCGAGCGAAAAACCGGTAAACCGGTCCCGGTTCTTGAGGTCCCTCTTGAGGGCCAGGTACGTCCAGAACAGCCCGAAGAGGTTAAAGTAGTGGTAGTCGAACCGCCACGGCAGGCGATTGTCCCGAAAAGCATTTTTCAAAAAGTTGATGTCGAGGCTGCTGCCGTAGTGGCAGAGCACGACCTCAGCCGGCTTGAAGGCGCGGGAAAACGACCGGAGCACGTTCGCGAGCGCCGGAGCATTCCGCAGCTCAGCCGGAGTCAGCTTGTTGACCGCCATAGCTTCGCGCTCGCGCTTGGCCCACCGCACGGGCTTCGCGTAACTGCTGAAGTGTTTCACCTCGCGCAAGGTCTTGCGGTCGAGGAGCACGGCGGAGAGCTGAATAATTTCGTGGACGCGCTCGTCGGTCCCCGTGGTTTCGAGGTCTAAGAGCAGCAGGTGGCGCGGGAACGCGGGGATGTTCTGTTTCTTCACGGAGGTGCGGTTACTGCGGAAGAGCTTCAGGCACCGCGGACAATGCGGCGGAAAATTTCAGCCATGAGCCGGGCGTCGGACAGCGCGTCGCCCACCCGCTCGCGGCTGAGGCGGAAGTAATCGCTGAACGTGTCGACCGTCGGGAGCTTCTTGAACCCCGCCGCCACGGCGTAGACGTACGACACGCTCCAGAGCGAGAGCACGTGCGGATCGTACGGGAAGGGGAGACCGGCCTTCTTGAACATGGCGCGGAGGCGGATGAGCGTGCCGACGTTGTTCACGCAGAGCGTAACCTGGTCGCCGAAGGTCTTGTGGAGGAGCCGGACGGCGTCTGAAGCTTTCGGGGCGCGGCGGAAATCTTCGGCATCGGCCCCGACGAGTGCGGCGTGGGCCGCGAGCTGCGAGTCCAGGTACGTGGTCTTCACGTACGTCGCCCAGCCGGACTTCTCGAGCAGGTTGTCGCGCGCGAGGAGTACGGCCCCGACCTGCACGACGGGGTCGCGGTCTAAATCCTCGCCGGCCGCGGCGAGCTCCACGAACAGGAGGTCGCGGATGAAGCGCATCAGAGCTGGCCCGCGTCCCGCCAGGCGTTCACCTGCGCTTCGCCGCGCGTGAAGATTTTTATGAGGTCTACAATGAGCCGCCCGTTCAGGTGGTCTATCTCGTGCTGGGCCACGCGGGCGATCCAGCCATCGTCGGTAATGCGGACGACTTCGCCGACCTGGTTCTGGGCCAGAATGGTCACCTGCTTCGGGCGCTTGACGTTCCCGAACACCCCGGGAATGGACAGGCAGCCTTCTTCAATTTCGGTCTTGCGCAGGCCCCGCTTCACCACCCGGGGGTTGTAGAGCGGGAACGGGGCAACGCCGTTCTTCTCGAGGTTCACCACGAGCAGCTGCACGCTCTTGCCGACCTGCGGCGCGGCGAGCCCAATGCCGTCGGCCGCGTGCACGGTGTCGAGCATGTCGCGCGTCAGGCGGCGGATTTCTTTGGACAGCGGAAAAACGACCGGCTCAGCCGGCTTTCGGAGGATCGGGTTCGGAAACTGTAGGATCTTCAGGACCATTCGCCGTGGTGGGAGCGCGCTGCTCGAAATTTTTTTGCTTTAACAGGAACGAGAACAGCCGGGCCGGGCTCCTGACCTCGCGGCTCTCGAGCACCTGCCCGAGGAGCTGGCGCAGGTACCCGTGGTCGTAAATGCTGGCCCAGCGGAGGTAGCGGGCGAAGCTCCGGCGGTCGTTCAGCTTTACCGAAAGTTCGTCGGCGAGGAGGTGAGCCGGCGTGTGGAGGAAGCGGCTCTTGTTCGGCCGCGGGCGGGCCGTGAGGCCTTTCGATATTTGCTCCATGCGGCTTAGGTTCTCACCGAGAAGTATACACCATTCCCATATGGGAAATAATGGCTTACGATAGAGAGAAGTTACCGCCGTGGCCACCCAAAAGCTCCCCACAATCGACGTCGCCGGCCTCACCGTAGTTCGGGCTACCAAGCCCGAGCTCCTTTCCGAGCTCACCGCGCGCCTGCGGGCCGGCGAGCCGACGTTCCTCGTCACCGCCTACTCCGAGTTCCTCTACCGGGCCGTCCTCGAACGCGAGACGGGGGAGCTGCTGCGGTCGGCAGACGTAACCGTGGCCGACGGGGTCGGCGTGTCCTGGGCCGCGCGCTTCCTTTCGCTGCCGCTCACGGCGGAGAGCTTCTGGGGAAAAGCGCTGCAGGCCTGGTGGCAAGCCGCCCTGACGCTCTGCGAAATTATCGTCGCGCCAAAGCGCCTCCACTCGGTCATTCCCGAGCAAATCCAGGGCTCGGAACTCGTGTACGATTTGTGCAAAATGGCGGCTGCGCAGGACAAGCGCGTATTTTTCTTAGGCGGCTTCGGAGAAACGCCCGCGCTCGCCGCAAAAACCATTGCGCGGCGCCTCGAAAAAGAGAACCTGCGGCTCGCCGTTGCGGGCACGAGCAACCGCGACGCGAGCGATCCGGAAATTACCCGCGAGCTCGCGGCCGCCAAACCCGACGTCGTGCTCGTGGCCTTCGGCCCGCTCAAGCAGGAACGCTGGATCGCCACGAACATCGGCAACGTTCCCGGCACGCTGTTCGTCGGGCTCGGCGGCACCTTCGACTACCTCGCCGGGGTGCGCACGCCGCCGCCCGCGTGGGTGCGAGGCATGGGGCTCGAGTGGCTCTGGCGCCTCTTCACCCAGCCGTCTCGCGCCGGACGCATCTGGCGCGCCATGCCGGGCCTCGTTGAACTCATTACCCGATTCAAGGTCTTCCGGAGCCTGCCGTACCGACAGAATGTCGCGGCTGTTATCGTAAACGGGAACGGCGAGGTCTTAAGCTGCCGGCGCATCGGCGACAACATCGATGTCGCCGCACGCGAACGCGGACATTGGCAGCTGCCGCAGGGTGGGCTCGAACCCGGCGAAAGCCCGGAGGCGGCGGCCGTGCGAGAAGCGGGGGAGGAGGTCGGCCTCACGGAACTCTCGGGAGCGGTGCTCGGCCCGAAGCGGAACGCGTACGACTGGCCCGTGCAGCTCCACCGGTGGTTCTTCCGTTCTCAGTGGCGCTACCGGGGACAGGAGCAGTACCTTGTCTACCTCTCGTACGCGGGTGACACTTCAGCGGTCATGGTCGACGGCCGGGAGTTTGATGCTTTCCGCTGGGTGAAGGTTTCCGACCTCGCCGAGTCGCTCCACCCCTACCGCCGCGGCCTGGCTGAAATTGTCCGGCACGACCTCCTCGACGGCCAGCTCGCGGATTGGTACAATGGCTTGCTAAAAAACTCTGCGCATGGCTGACCAGAAAATTCGCACCCGCTTCGCCCCGAGCCCGACCGGCTACGTCCACGTCGGGAGTTTGCGTACGGCTCTGTTCTCCCACCTGTTCGCCAAGCACAGCGGCGGCACCTCCATCCTCCGCGTTGAAGACACCGACCAGAGCCGCAAAGTCGAAGGCGCCATTGAGAACCTCGTGCGCGTCATGCACCGCATGGGGCTGGACTTCGATGAGGGTTTCTATCTCAGCGAAACCGGAACCATTGCCGAGCGGGGAGATTTTGGTCCCTACACGCAATCCGCGCGGCTCGGCCGTTACCAGGAAAAGGCCGACGAGCTCGTTGCTTCAAAGAAAGCCTACTACTGCTTCTGCAGCGAGCAGCGGCTCGAAGAGCTCCGAAAAGAGCAGGTCGCGCTCAAGCAGCCTCCCATGTACGATCGGCACTGCCGGAATTTGCGGGCCGACGAAGTTACCGCCCAGCTCGCCGAATTCAAGTCAGCCGGTAAACGTCCGGTCGTGCGCCAGGCAATTCCGGAAGCGGGGAGCACAACCATCCACGACCTCATTTACGGCGACATTGCCTACGAGCACCGCATTCTCGACGACCAGGTGCTGCTCAAGTCCGACGGCTTCCCGACCTACCACCTCGCCGTCGTCGTCGACGACCACGCCATGGAAATCACGCACGTTATCCGCGGCGAGGAGTGGATTCCCTCAACGCCGAAGCACCTCCTGCTCTACGCCGCCTTCGGCTGGGAGCCGCCCCGCTTCGCCCACCTCCCGCTCATCGTGAACCCCGACAAGACGAAGCTCTCAAAGCGCCAGGGCGACGTAGCGGTCGAGGATTTTCTCAGTCACGGCTACCTCGAACCGGCGCTGCTCAACTTCGTTGCGCTGCTCGGCTGGAACCCGAAAACCGAGCAGGAACTTTTCTCGCTCGCCGAACTCGTCGCGCAGTTCGAGGCTGCCAAGGTCAACCGCTCGGCTGCGGTCTTCGACGAAAAAAAGCTTGAGTGGATTAACAGCCAGTACATAAAACGGCTCACCCCGGCCGAGCTCTCGGCGCGGCTTGTGCCGTACTGGGAGGCGTCCGGCTTCAAGCCAGACCGACACAGCGGGCAGTTCCTTGCCGCGGTCGCAGCCCTCGAGCAGGAGCGGCTCAAGAAGCTCTCGGAAATAGGGGAGCGAACCGCCTACTGCTTCCGGGCGCCCGTGTACGAAACCGAGCTGCTCGTCTGGAAAAAATCCGACGGGGCCGAAGCAAAAAAGATTTTGACCGAGGTCCGGGACCTCGTTGCGAACGCCCCGGAAGAAGACCTCAAAGATCGGACGAAGGTTGAACCGCTGCTCACCGGCTTTTCCGAGAGCCGCGGCTACGGTACCGGCAATGTCCTCTGGCCGCTCCGCGTTGCCCTGACCGGCCTTTCGGCGAGCCCCGGGCCGTTCGAGGTGCTCGCCGCGCTCGCCGTCGGCTACGGCCGCGGCGGCGTTCTTGAGCGCCTCGACGGCGCAATAAAAAAGCTCGGGTAGATTTCGTTCCGGAGAACATTTGTGGTAAAATAAACCACGAATGTTTTTATTTTCTGAAACAAAAAAGCTCGTAAAATCGGGCGTAGCGGCGCTCGGCGTAGCGGCGCTGCTGCTGCCGTTCTCGGCCGTATTTCTGAGCGCCGATCAGGCCACAGACCTGCTGAACGCCCAAAAAGCAGAGCGCCAGCGGAAGCTGACGCAAATCGCAAGCCAGATCAAAGGGTACCAGCAGCAGATATCGGACACCCAGAAAAAAGCGAGCTCGCTCAAGAACGAAATTTATATCTACGACGCCCAGATTGCCTCGACCGAGCTCCAGATCCAGGCCAAAGAGACGCAGATCGACGACACCCAGCTCCAGATTCAGGAGCTCCAGGCGCTCATCGAAAAAAAGCAGCAGGAAATTTCTGACAACCGGAAGGTCCTCGCCCAGCTCATTACCGAGCTCGGCGAGTACGATGACTCCTACCTCCTGCGCACGACGCTCGGCAGCGGCAGCCTCTCGGACTTCCTCGACCAGGTCCAGTACACCACCTCGCTCCAGGACCGCGTCTACCAGCTCCTCCAGCGCATCAAGGAACTGAAGGCCCGCCTCGAGCGCGAACAGGCTGACCTGAAAGTCCAGCTCACCACCCTCGAGGAGCTCAAGGAGCAGCTCGAAATAAGCCGGAGCTCGCTCGCCGAGCAGCGGGGCCAGAAACAGACGCTCCTGACCCAGACGAGGGGCGTCGAGAAGAACTTTCAGAAGCTCCTCCAGACCTCTAAGAACGACGAGCTCGCGCTCCAAAGGGAAATTGACGACCTCGACGCCCAAATCCGGGCCAAGCTCGGCAAGCGCACCATCGGGGCCAAAAAGGGGGTGCTGTCCTGGCCCATGGACGGCGTGCTGACCCAAGGCTACGGCAACACCGGCTTCACGGCCCTCGGCTACAATTTCCACAACGGGATTGACATTGCCGCTCCGGCCGGAACGCCGCTCTACGCCGCGGCCGACGGGGTCGTGACCTACGTCGACAGCTCCGACACCTCGTACGGCAACTGGGCCAGCATTCTCCACACCATCAAAACGAGGGACGGTAGCACCGCGCAGATCGTCACGCTCTACGCCCACATGCGGAGCTACCGCGTCCACGCCGGCCAACGGGTATCTGAGGGCGACCTCATTGGCTACGAGGGCAACACCGGAAACACTACCAAGAAGCTCTACGGTCCCGAGCGCGGCTACCACATTCACTTCGGCGTCTACGACGCCGAGGGCTTCGGGGTAAAGAACGGCGCCTACACGAACATCTACGGGCCGTACCGGCTGCCGTACGGCTACACCTATAACCCGCTCGACTTCCTCCAGTGACCAAGCGCCTGCAGAGCTTTTTGCTCGCCGCGCCCCTCGCCCTGCTCTTGCTTTCCGCTGCCGGGCACGTTAGCGCCCAGAGCGACACGAGCGGTACGGGCTACAAGCCCTACACCGGCGTCCAAGCCTCCATTGAGAAGTACCTCTGCGCGCCGAGTGCGCCCGGGCAGCCGGTAGCCGGGCAGGGGAACCGGGGGAACGCATTCTTCGGCAATACCGGGGCTCCCACGAACACGGTCAGCAGCCCGAGCTCGGGCGATCTATTCACCTGCATCAACAAGCTCTACCGCTTCGCCATCGTGGTCGCGGTGACCGTGGCCATGCTGTTCGTGGCCGTGGCCGGCTACCTCTACATGTCCGCGGACGGGAGCGCGGAGCAGACGGGGAAAGCCAAGACCTACATTCTGAACGTCGTCGTGGCCCTGCTCATCCTGCTCGGGGGCAACCTGCTGCTGAAGACCATCAACCCGGATTTGATCCGCCTGCCGAGCGTTGACTTCTCCTCGTACCGAAACGGGGTTCCCGCGGCAACGGGAACCGAGGTTACCATCGGCGGGGGAGCCGTGAGCCCGGGCGGCGGCACCCAGGCCGGCGCCGCCTGCCTGTTCAGCGGCGTCAACACCTGCCAGCCGGTAGCCTGGGGCGCCATTGAGAACGGAAAGTTCGTCGCCAAACCCGCCCGGGGAGGGGAGTGTGGCTCCCCGACCCGCTGCAGCCAGTACGCGGGGGCCATAGCGCGGCAGGCCGCCGCGGCCGGCATAAACCAGAACATGCTCAAAGCCATTATGGCGCGCGAGTCACAGTGCGACATTTCCCAGCACACGAACGTGTCGTTCGGGCTCATGCAGATGGGCGTGACCACGGCCAACAACACGAGCTTCAAGCAGGCGTGCAACCTCGGGAGCATAACCGTCACCTCTGACTGGCTCATGCAGCCGGCGAACGCCGAGGCGAGCATTTGCCTCGCGGCCCAGTACGTAAAGTACCTCGCCGGCCCCTCGGTCTGCGGCACGAAACCCGAAAACATCTTCGCCGGCTACAGCGCGACCTCGGCCTGCAGCCCGAGCGTCGACTGCGCGTCTGACAGGAGCTGCACCGGCGACAGCGCCGTGCGCAAGTGGGAATGCATTTACGACAACCCGCAGCATACGGTCTGCAACGGCCAGCCGACGTTCCTCGGCAGCACCGGCGGCTTCAACGAGTCGCGCTACGCGGTCATGGGCAAAATGTACTGCTACCAGCAGCCGGGCTTCTAGCGCCTCACCCCGAAGCAAATGATGATCGGCCGTTCCAAGCAGCTCCTCGGCACCGCCATTTTAACCGCGGGGCTCGTGCTTGCCTACGCGAGCCCGGTGCTGGCCGTAGAGATAAAAACCTACACCGGCGTCCAAGCCTCCATTGAGAAGTACCTCTGCGCGCCGAGTGCGCCCGGGCAGCCGGTAGCCGGGCAGGGGAACCGGGGGAACGCATTCTTCGGCAATACCGGGGCTCCCACGAACACGGTCAGCAGCCCGAGCTCGGGCGATCTATTCACCTGCATCAACAAGCTCTACCGCTTCGCCATCGTGGTCGCGGTGACCGTGGCCATGCTGTTCGTGGCCGTGGCCGGCTACCTCTACATGTCCGCGGACGGGAGCGCGGAGCAGACGGGGAAAGCCAAGACCTACATTCTGAACGTCGTCGTGGCCCTGCTCATCCTGCTCGGGGGCAACCTGCTGCTGAAGACCATCAACCCGGATTTGATCCAGTTCCACCCCGTGAACTCCCGCGTCACATTCGACCCGCTCGAGGCGCCCGGCGGCGAACCGCCCGCCGGCACCCCGCTGCCGCCGGCCGCAACCGTTACGACGCCGCTCTCCGGCGCGAGCGGCGCTACGGTGGCCCAGCTCCAAGCTGCAGGCTGCACCATCGTGAACCAAACCCGGGTACGGAACGAGCTGCCGAACCTCGTAGCGCCCATGTGGCAGAAGCTCGTGAGCATTTGCCAGACGGCCTCGGCTGCGGGCTTCAAGCCGAACGTCAGCTCCACCGTGCGCCGAGAATCCGCCGGCTCCTATCACTCGGTCGGCTGCGCGGTAGATTTTTCCGACGGCATCGGCGACGGGTTTTTCGACTACAACACGAAGCAGGGGAGACCGGCCGGCAAAGCCCTCTACCAGGCCGTTCAAGCTGCCGGCATCGCCGAGAGCCGCATTGACCCCGGTGACGACCGAAAACAGAGCTTCCACCTTCACATAGACCTCGGGACGAGCTGCCCCGTACGGCTGAAGTAAACTTCATCACATAAAACCCCGCGTCTTACAACGCGGGGTTTTATGATCGTTACTGATAAAAAGTTTCTTCTATACATTAAACAAGATATAAAGGACCAAATGATGGCCTGGCTATATATAAAAACTCTCCGCAACAATGGGAGAGGATAGAGAGAACCAACGGACTTAAGGGCTAAAGCGGATGCGGCTGCGAAAAGAGCACAAAGCTTATTTATTAATATATGTGTCGCATAAGATACATTATGCGACTAGTTAAATATTGCATTTTAGCTCTCCCCTCTAGGACTCAGGGTAGAGCTGGCCGCCGTCCTCCCCGTAGAGGAATATTGCGGCCGTGGGACAGCTCTGGGCCGCGAGCAGGAGCTGGTCGTCATCCACGTTCGCGCAACTCAGGAGGTCGACAGACGTATGATCGGAGGTGTGTCCCCCGTCCTTTTTCAAAATGATGGCCTTGTTCTCCTCGTCGAGCTGAAAAATTTCCGGGTAAACAGCCACGCAGCTGGCCGCGCCAATGCAGAGATCACGATCGATTTTGATGTAGCGGTAAAGCTGTCCCATAAGAATCAAGAAATTATTAATAGCTTCTGTAACGCTTGCGGCCTATTCATTCTGTAAGAATCACTATTCCCCACTCTCGAACTACTGATACTTTTTATAACGTATGTTCATAAACAATCACAATGCCATTCCCTTCAATTCGTGTAGCGCACTTCCCGTACCTCAGGCAGCCGCTGGCGGATGAGCTTCTCAA
>CAZLPF010000017.1:0-24650 GCA_964561365.1 uncultured Candidatus Saccharibacteria bacterium
TGCCCGGGGACACCGTGAAGCTGACCGTCAAGCTCATTACCCCCGTAGCGCTCGAGGAAAAGGGCCGCTTCGCCATCCGCGAGGGCGGCAAGACCGTCGGTGCCGGCGTCGTTACCAAAATCCTGAAATAGTTTTCCCGTTCGTTTCAAAATCCCTCCGGCACGCCGGAGGGATTTTGGTTTAGTTAAAGTAGACGGGCCAACGTTAAACCGGGCGCGAAGGGTTGCTTCGCGCCCGGTCTGTCAGTTTTCCCACCTGCTCGGTGATTCAATCAACTTCTGGTCGAGGACCAGGAGGGCTTCGCTGTGTTCGCGGATACCGGCTTCGTCGAGCTGGAGCCGTGCGATTTCCAAGAGATTGAAGTGCGCCGTTGTATAGGTCGGCCCACCTACGAGGGCGCTGCGGAATCGCAGCTTCGCGAGCTCGTACTTCTGCATATTCATGTAGATGACGCCCATGGCGTGCTCTACGAATACCCGCTCAACATCATCGCCCTCGAGAAGCTGGAGCGCTTTCCGGTACGCGAGCAGAGCGCCAGAGAAATCACCGCTCTGCTCAAGGACTGCACCGAGCCGATGCTGAAGGTGGCCCGAGGCGGGGAATGCCTCTGTTCCCCGTACGAACGTTTCGTGCGCGAGGGCGTGCGAGTCGTCGCGGACGTACGCAGAACCGAGAGAATCGAAGTAGTACTCATCCTGTTCCGACTCGGCTACGAACTCAAGCTCGAGCGCGCCCTCGGCGTACCGTTCCAGGATACACAGTGAGTACCCGAGGTACTTCCTCGCAGCCGGCACGCTACCCGTCGTATGTTGGTTCAGGTACCTTCGCAGGAGATCGGCGGCTGCTTCGTAATCACCGTCTTCGAAGGCCCTGTGCCCGTGCGCAAATAGGTCAACGTCTGGTGTTGGTGTCACCGTCTCATCCTCCTTCTGGTTCAAACGTAGCATAAAAATTTCAAGATTCTTACAAGACCCTTAATAAATTTTATATTAGATAACTATTTTAATATTTTGTCAATATAATATTGAAGCCGAAGCCCTTATATTTGACAATTCATTAAGGTTCGTATAAACTTCTCCAAGTGGCTATTAGTTCTCTCAAATAGCTCTATTTTAAGCGCTTTTTTAGAACTCAAGTCCGAATGGACAAGGCAACCGACGCACCGCGCATCCGCATCAAGATTCGCGCGTACGACCACAAGCTCATAGACCAGAGCGCGAAGCAGATCGTGGACACGGCCAAGCGCACCGGCGCGAAGGTTTCCGGTCCCGTTCCGCTGCCGACCGAGCACAAGAAGTACACCGTGCTCCGCTCGACGTTCGTCCACAAGGACAGCCGCGAGCAGTTCGAGATGCGTGTGCACAAGCGCCTCCTCGACATCCTCGAGGCGACCGCCAAGACCGTCGACAGCCTCACGAACCTGACCCTCCCGGCCGGTGTCGATGTAGAAATCAAGATGGGGTAGCAAACTCGGAGTGAAAACCTTTCAAAAAGGTTTTCCCTTCCGAAACCTCCCTTTCCAAACCGCCTCGACCTGAAGTGAATTCAGGTCTCGGCCAGACCAAGCACCAAGGCCCTACATTTGGTAAGTAAGTTCTGCAGGTAACGCCCCAACCCGGCCCAATCCTCCAGAGAACGATTTACCGCCAAACTTGAAAGCTCCTTTCTGGTTTTGCGGGCAAATCGGCCCGCAATTTTATTTTCCCCATACCCAATTCCCGTGAACTTCCTCCTCGGTAAAAAGGTAAACATGAGCCAGCACTTCGCCGAAACCGGCGAAGTTGTTCCGGTTACGGTCATCCAGGCCTCGCCGCTCACCGTTACCCAGGTAAAGACCAAGGACAGCAAAGACGGGTACTCGGCCGTGCAGGTCGGCACCGGGAAAACGAAGAAGGCCAGCAAGTCCGTGACGGGACACCTCAAGGACCTGCCGGCGTTCTCCGTTCTCACCGAGTTCCGCGTTACCGACCCTTCCGCCTACGAGCGCGGCAAGAGCCTGGACCTTTCCGGCTTCCAGGTCGGCGAGCTCGTGAACGTTATCGGCACCTCGAAGGGCCGCGGGTTCGCCGGCGCTATCAAGCGCCACGGCTTCAAGGGTTTCCCGGCCAGCCACGGCCACGACCGGCCCCGCTCGGTCGGAAGCATTGGCCAGCGGTTTCCGCAGCACACCCGCAAGGGCCTGCGCATGGCCGGCCACATGGGTAACCAGCAGGTGACCGTGAAGAACCTCCAGGTCGTATCGCTCGACCAGAAGCGTGGCCTCGTGGCCCTCAAGGGCGCCGTGCCCGGCCACCCGAACGCCTGGGTTAAGGTCGTCTCCACCGGCAAGGTCAAACCGGTCGTTACGGTTGAGGTCGTCAAGGAAGACAAGAAAAAGAAGTAGCCTATGTAAGACTTCTTTGTTCTCCATTCGTAAGCATTTCGGCAACTGGCTTTGCCAGGGCCGAAATATCCTGAAAGGAAAAGGATAGCTTACGAAAGGAAAAACGAAGTTTGTCCTTTCGTACTCTCATGAAAGTTTCCGTCTACAACCAGGAAGGTAAAGCCGTCGGCGACGTTGAACTCAACGCCAAGGTTTTCGAGGTGAAACCTTCGCTCCACGTCCTCGCCGAAGTTTCAAATATCCTCCAGGGCAACGCCCGCCAGGGCAGCAGCAACACCCTGACCCGCGGCGAAGTCCGCGGCGGCGGCAAGAAGCCGTGGAAGCAGAAGGGGACCGGCCGCGCCCGCGCCGGCTCAACGCGGAGCCCGCTCTGGCGCCACGGCGGCGTGACCTTCGGTCCGCGCGCGAACCAGAACTGGGAGCGCAAAGTGAACAAGAAGACCAAGCGCAAGGCCCTCTTCATGGCCCTCTCGGACAAAGCCCAGGGCGGCCACTTCATCGTCATAGACAAAATAGAGATTGAACCGAAGACGAAAGCCTTCGTGAAAGTTTTGGCGGCCATCAGCGGCGCGGTGTCCGGCGCCGGCAAGAAGCAGGTGCTGCTCATGCCGAAAGCGGACGCCGGCCTCACGAAAGCCTCGCGCAACGTCCCGAACGTCACCCCGGTGACCGCGTCGACGCTCGGCTTGCTCGAGGTGCTCCGTGCCGACAGCCTCATCGTTTTGAAGGACAGCCTTCCGGTTATTGAAAAAACGTTCCTCAAAGCCTAACGCGTATGGCAGAGAAAGAAGCACAGAAAGACGAAGCCCAGAAGAAAGCCTCTACGGACGTAGAGGGCGTGCTTCGTTCTGTCCTCCGCGCGCCGCGCATTTCTGAAAAGGCCGGCGAGCTCGCCAAGTCGGGCAAGTACGTATTCGTGGTTTCGCCCCGCACCAACAAGGTTGAGGTGAAGAAGGCCATTGAGCGCGCCTACAAGGTTTCGGTCGCGAAGGTGAACATGGTGAATCGCTCCGGCAAGCTCCGCAAGAACGCCCGGGCCACCTACCGCCAGACCGCCGTCCGCAAGGCCATCGTGACCCTGAAGAAGGGCCAGACCCTGCCCGGCTTCTCCGACCTCGCATAAACTCCCATGGCTGTTAAACTCGTCAAACCTACCTCCGCCGGCCGCCGGATCATGTCGTACACCGACTACTCGGGCCTCGACAAGAACGTCCGCACGCCGAAGCGCCTCATGAAGCGCAAGGCCGACACCGCGGGCCGAAACGCGCACGGTAAGATTACCGTCCGCCACCGCGGCGGCGGCGCCCGCCTCATGATGCGCGTTCTCGACTTTTCCCGCGCCGACAAGAAAGGCATTCCGGCCCGCGTCCAGACCGTCGAGTACGACCCGACCCGCACCGCGTTCATTTCCCTCGTGGCTTACCAGGACGGCGAGAAGCGCTACATCCTGACCCCGAACGGTCTGAAGGTCGGCGACATCGTGGTATACTCCGACACTGCCGAGATCAAACCGGGCAACCGCCTGCCCATTTCCAAGATTCCGGTCGGCACCTTCATTTCCGACGTCGAGCTCCAGCCCGGTGCCGGCGGCCGTTTGGCCCGCTCGGCCGGCAGCGCGGTCACCCTCATGACCGTCGAAGCCGGCTACGGACTCTTGAAGCTCCCCTCTGGCGAGATCCGCAAGGTGCCGGAAGCCTGCACCGCCACCATTGGTCAGCTCTCGAACACCGACTGGATGAACGTCCGCCTCGGCAAGGCCGGCCGCGTCCGCCACATGGGCCGCCGCCCGCAGGTCCGCGGTAAAGTCATGAACCCGGTCGACCACCCGCACGGCGGTGGCGAGGGCCACAACCCGATCGGCCTGAAGTACCCGAAGACCCCGTGGGGCAAGCACGCGCACGGCGTGCGCACCCGCCGGCCGAAGAAGTACTCGCAGAAGTTCATCGTCAAGCGCCGCGCCAAGTAGCGCCCGCGTTCAGAAACTATCACCTCCCGCTAACCACCATGTCCCGCAGCCTTAAGAAAGGACCGTACGTCGACCCGCGCCTCATCAAGAAGGTGCAGGCGAGCAAGCCGGGCGGCCAGATTAAAACCTGGTCGCGCGACTCTGCCATTGCGCCCGAGTTCGTCGGCTACACTTTCTTGGTCCACAACGGCCGCCAGCACCTCGCGGTGCTCGTGACCGAGAACATGGTCGGCCACAAGCTCGGTGAGTTCGCCCCGACGCGCAAGTTCCACCGCCACGGCGGCAAGATGGCCAAGGAGCAGGCTGAGGCCGTCGCTTCCGCCGAGAAGGCTAAACTTTCCGCCGCCACCGCTGCCCCCGCGCCGGCTAAGCCGGCCAAGAAGTAGCCCCGCTTTATCTACCCCATGTCTGAAAGCACGAACAACCAGATTGCGAAAACCGTCACCGCGCACGCCGACTCGCTCCACGTGAGCCCGCGCAAGTGCCGGCTCGTTACCAATGCCGTGAAGGGCATGTTCGCGCTCGACGCCATTACCCAGCTGCGCTTCACCGACAAGAAGGCCTCGCCCATGGTCGAGAAGCTCATCCGCTCGGCCATCGCCAACGCCGAGCACAACTTTCAGCTCAAGCCCGAGCAGCTCTACATTTCGAGCATCACCTGCGACATGGGCAAGACCATGCGCCGCTACATGCCCCGCGCCCGCGGCTCGGCTTCGGTCATCCGCCGCAAGCTCTGCCACATTAACCTCGTGCTCTCGGTGAAGGCCGGCGTCTCGGCCAAGACCAAGCTCCAGGCCGCCGCGGCCCACGAGCGCAAGGTCAAGGCCGCTGAAGCCACGTCCGAGAAGGTCCAAGGCGCCGAGCCGAAGATCAAGGACGTGAAGGTTGGCCACACCGGCGAGCAGCGCAAGATGAATACCGCCCAGAACAAGCGCCGATTATTCAACCGTAAATCAGGAGAATAGGAACGGTTCGACCTTCCTGCACGAAACCCCATGGGACACAAGATCAACCCAACTAGCCTCCGCCTCAAAATTACCGACACCTGGAAGTCTCGGTGGTTTTCGCGCGCGAACTACCGCAAGCAGCTCGAGGAAGACGTCCGGCTCCGGACCTTCGTCGAGGTCCAGCTCCGCCGCGCCGGCATTGTCCGCGTCGACATTGAGCGCACCGGCACCGGCGGCATTGCCCTGAACCTCAAGACCACGAAACCCGGCCTCATCATCGGCAAGGGCGGCGCGGGCGTGGAAGAGCTCAAGAAGAAGATCAAGCACAAGCTGAAGTTCAAGAACGACATCCGCATCAACATCGAAGAGGTCCGCGACGTCGGCGTCCAGGCGCAGGTCGTGGCCAACGGCATTGTCGAGCAGATTGAGAAGCGCATGCCGTTCCGCCGCCTCATGAAGCAGGCCATTGAGCAGGTTATGCAGTCCGGCGCCAAGGGCGTGAAGGTCGCCATGGGCGGCCGGCTCAACGGCGCCGAAATTGCCCGCTCCGAGCACCTCTCGCAGGGCAAAATTCCGCTCCACACCCTCCGCGCCAACATCGACTTCGCCCGCGCTACCGCGTTCACCACCTACGGAACCATCGGCGTGAAGGTTTGGATCTACAAGGGCGACATTTTCGACGCGGTCAACGAAGCCCGCGGCCGGGAGATTGAGCAGAAGCGCGCGGAGAAAGTCCGCGTCTAGCTAGTTTTCTCTTATGTACATCCCGAAAAAACTGAAGCACCGCAAGCACCACCGCGGCCACACGAAGGGCACGGCCCAGTCGGGCGTCGAGGTGTCGTTCGGCAGCTACGCGCTGAAGTCCACCGAGAACGGCTGGATTACCGCCCGCCAGATTGAGTCGGCGCGGCGCGCCATGACGCGCTCCATTCAGCGCGGCGGCAAGATTTGGATCCGCATGTTCGCCGACAAGCCGGTGACCATGCACGGCAACGAATCGCCCATGGGCGGCGGCAAGGGCGCGGTGGACCACTTCGTCTGCGTGGTCAAGCGCGGCAAAGTTTTATTCGAGATGGACGGCGTTACCGAGCTGGCCGCGAAGGAAGCCATGCGCCTGGCCAGCCACAAGCTGCCGGTCAAGAGCAAGTTCGTGACCAAGGTCCAGTAGACAAACCCCCGATTTTCCGCTAGATTATGAAGTTCAAAGAACTCCTCAACCTTCCCGACGCCGAGCTCCGCCGGCAGATATTGGACCTCGAAGCCGAGCTCCACGCCCTGCAGGTGAAAGCGCGCCTTTCGCAGCTGAAGACCACCCACCAGATTTCCGCGGTGCGGCACAACGTTGCCCGCCTCCGTACCCGCCTCACGCAGCTCGCGCGCGAAGCCGGGAAGCCCGTAACCAAGTAACCCTCCATGGACCAGCAAGAACCGAAGCGCCAGCGCCTTACCGGCACGGTCGTCTCCGCCAAGATGCAGAAGACCGTCGTCGTTGAGGTCACCTCGAAGAAACGCCACCCGAAGTACCACAAGTCGTACTCGGTGACGCGCCGCTTCAAGGCGCACACCGAAGAGCAGCTCCGCGAGGGCGATCAGGTTACCATTGAAGGTTGCCGCCCCATTTCTAAGGACAAGCGGTTCCGCGTTGTTCCGAAAGCCTAACCTCCCATGCTCCAGGTACGCTCTTACATCAAGATTGCCGACAACACGGGCGCCAAAGTGGTGAACGTCTTTTCGGTGAACGGCAAGAATAGCAACCGCTTCGCCGGGGTGGGCGACGTGGTTTCCGGCTCGGTCCGGGTGGTAGCGCCGAACGGCACCATCAAGAAGGGCGATAAAGTCTACGCGGTCATCGTGCGCACCCGCAAGGAAATGCGCCGCAAGGACGGCAGCTATATCCGCTTCGACGAGAACGCCGGCGTGCTCGTGAACAAGGAAACCGGCGAGCCGCGCGGCACCCGCATCTTCGGTCCCATTCCGCGTGAAATCCGGGAGCTCGCCAAGGGCGACTTCGAGGACGGCTTCAAGAAGATCGTCTCCCTCGCCCCCGAGGTCATTTAGTCTTTTCTGATATGAGCTTTCCAAAGTTAAAACTGAAGAAGGGCGACACCGTGAAGGTCCTGTCCGGCAAAGACCGCGGCAAGACCGGCAAGGTGATTGCCGCCCACCCCCGCGACGGCCGCGTCACGGTTGAGGGCGTTAACCTGCACACCCGCTTCGAGAAGAGCCGCAAGACCGGCCAGCCGGGAACCCGGGTCACGCTGCCCGGGCCCATGCCGACCTCCAAAGTCCAGCTCGTTGACCCGAGCAGCGGTAAGCCGTCCCGCGTGGGCTACGAGCAGCAGGGGACCGTGAAGCAGCGCATTGCTAAGAAGAGCGGAAAGGCCGCCTAACGACCATGACTGAACCGTTGCAGAAAAAGTACAGCGAGCAGGTCGTGCCGGCCCTCGTGAAGTCCCTCGGCCTAAACAACGCCATGCGCGCGCCGAAGATCGTGAAGATCGTCGTCAACGTCGGCGTCGGCAAGTTCAAGGACGACAAGAAGAAGATTGAGACCGTCGCCCAGGACCTCGCGAAGATTACCGGCCAGGCTCCGGTCCTCACGAAGTCGCGCAAGTCCATTGCCGGCTTCAAGGTCCGCGAGCAGCAGGTCGTCGGCGCGGCCGTGACCTTGCGGGGCAACCGCATGTGGAGCTTCTTAGACAAGCTCATCAACATTACCCTGCCGCGCGTCCGCGATTTCCGCGGCGTGCCCCAGGAGGGCTTCGACGGCCGCGGCAGCTACCACCTGGGCCTCCGGGAGCAGCTCGTCTTTCCCGAAATTTCCGCCGACTCACTCGAGAACGCCTTCGGGCTCCAGGTCAGCGTCGTCACGAACGCGGGTTCTGACGCCCCGGCCCGCGAGCTCCTGACCGCCCTCGGCTTCCCGTTCGCTAAGAAGTAGAACCCTATGGCAACGAAATCCCACATTGCGAAGGCCAAGCGGAGCCTCAAGAAGCCGAAGTTCCCGACCCGGGTCATCCGCCGCTGCTGGAAGTGCGGGCGCAAGGCCGCCTACATGCGCGACTTCGGGCTCTGCCGCATCTGCTTCCGTGAACTGGCGAGCCGCGGGGAAATCCCCGGCGTATCGAAGGCCTCCTGGTAACCCTTTAGAACCCCTTACCTGTATTTGAATCTCGCCTGGTCGGTTCCGCTCCGAACGGAACGGAAGACCGCAGGCAGCAACCACCATGTACACTGACCCAATCGCAGACATGCTCACGAGAATCCGCAACGCCTCGGCCGTCAGACGGCCGGAGCTCGTGATGCCGTACTCGAAGTTCAAGCACAGCCTCGCGCAGCTCCTGCTCGCCGAAGGCTACATTAGCGGCGTGAACGAGCTCGAGGGCCGGCGCAAGATGCTTCAGCTGAACCTCCGCTACGGCGAGGGCGGCGATCCGGCCATTGCCGGCATCAAGCGCGTGAGCAAGCCGGGCCAGCGCATCTACCTTCCCGTTGAGCGCATTCCGCGCACGAACAGCGGCCTCGGCCTCACGGTCGTTTCGACCCCCCGCGGCCTCATGACCGACCGCCGCGCCCGCAAAGAACGCATCGGCGGCGAGGTTGTCTGCCAGGTCTGGTAAATCTCACGAAAGAGAAAACCTACGGTTTTCCCTCTCGTGAGCTCTCCCTTTCCCTTACAATGATTTTCTCGAACTAGCAAAGCCAGATTCTCGAAACCTTCTGAATTTAGACCAGCATCATCAAGAACCATGTCCCGCGTAGGTAAAAAACCAGTCACCATCCCGAGCGGCGTCACCGCCGTCCTCAAGGACGGCGTCCTGACCGTCACCGGCCCGAAGGGTACCTTGAGCCAGGCCGTTCACCCGAAGGTGACGGTCGAGGTTTCCGGCGACGCCATCACGGTTTCGGTCGCCAAACCCGAGGACCGCAAAGAGCGGGCGCTCTGGGGTTTGTTCCGCCAGCTCATTCAGAACCTCGTGGATGGCGTGACCAAGGGCTTCACAAAAACCCTCGAGGTCGTCGGTGTCGGCTTCAAGGTCGCGCTCACCGGCTCGAAGCTGAGCATGGCCCTCGGCTTTTCCCACCCCGTGGACGTCGAGGTGCCGAAGGACATCCAGGTTGCCGTGGACAAGAACACCATTACCATTACCGGAGCCGACAAGCAGCGCGTCGGCCAGTTCGCCGCGGACGTCCGCGAGCTCAAGAAACCGGAGCCGTACAAGGGCAAGGGCATTAAGTACCAGGACGAGGTTGTCCGCCGCAAGGCCGGCAAGGTCGTGAAGGTCGTCGGCAAGTAGCGCCACCACTCAACGCATATGGCTGAACTGAAGTTCAAAAAGATAGCCCTCCGCGCCCGCCGCCACAACCGCATTCGCGGCCGCGTGGTTGGCAGCGTTTCCCGTCCGCGCCTCTCGGTTTTCCGTTCGAGCAAGCACACGTACGCTCAGCTCATCGACGACGCGACCGGCAAGACCCTCGCCTCGGCTTCGACCCGCGAGGTGAAGTCGAGTGGCAAGAAGGCCGAGCTCTCGGCCGAACTCGGCAAGCTCATTGCCGGCAAGGCCAAAGAGAAGGGCATTGCCGCCTGCGTGTTCGACCGCGGCGGCTACCGCTACCACGGCCGGGTGAAAGCCCTGGCCGAAGCCGCGCGCGAAGCCGGCCTCACCATTTAGTAACCGCTTAGAACTTCCACTATGGCATTCGAGAGAAAACGTCGCGGTCCGGGTGAGGGCCGTGAGCGCGAACGGAGCGAGTTCGACCAGAAGACCGTTGAGATCCGCCGCGTGACCCGCGTCGTGGCCGGCGGTAAGCGCATGCGCTTCCGCGCGCTCGTGGTCATTGGCGACAAGAAGGGCCGCGTCGGCATGGGCCTCCGCAAGGGCGGAGACGTGACCGAGGCCGTCAACAAGTCGGTCAACGAAGCCAAGAAGAACCTCGTGACGCTGCCGCTCAGCAACGGAACCATCCCGCACGAGATTAACGTGAAGTACAAGTCGAGCAAGCTCATGCTCAAGCCCGCGCGGCCCGGTACCGGCGTCATTGCCGGCGGGGCCATCCGCAGCGTCATGGAGCTCGCCGGCGTGCGCAACGTCGTTTCCAAGCTCCTCGGTTCCAATAACAACGCGAACAACGTGAAAGCCGTCATGCTCGCCTTCAAGCAGCTCAAGAGCCGCGAGGTCCGCCTCGCCGCCCGCAAAGCCCCGAAGGCCGCCTAAGCGCTTCCCCATGCTGAAACTCCACAACCTGAAAAAGCGGGCCGATTCCACCAAGCGCCGCAAGGTCGTCGGGCGGGGCCTCGGCTCCGGCCACGGCACCTTTTCCACGCGCGGCGGCAAGGGCCAGACTGCGCGCACCGGCCACAGCAAGATGCCGGCCCGGTTCGAGGGCGGCCGCCAACCGCTCATTCGCCAGCTGCCGAAGCACCGCGGCTTCAAGTCGCTGACCGCAAAACCGTTCGCACTCGACCTCTCGCGCCTGAAGGTGTTTAGCGACGGCGACGTGGTGACCCTCGCGGCGCTCAAGGCCAAGGGCCTCGTGCCCGCCCGCTACGAAACGGTGAAGGTCCTCGCCGGCGCCATTTCGAAGAAGCTGACCGTCAAGGTCCCGGCTTCGGCTTCGGCGAAAGCGGCCATAGAGAAAGCCGGCGGCACCGTCGCCTAAGCGCTCCGGCGCCCCGCTGCCGGGGGCGTCTGCTACAATAGACACCGAACCTACCGAACAAAACCATGGGTAAGCTCGCGCTCATTTGGAAAACGAAAGACCTCCGCACGAAGATCCTCGTGGTCCTCGGGCTTTTGCTCGTGACCCGGGTGCTCGCGCACGTGCCCATTCCCGGCGTTGACGCCTCGGCCCTCCGCAGCCTGTTCCAGCAGAGCCAGTTCTTAAACCTCCTCGACCTCTTTTCGGGAGGTGGGCTGACGAACTTCTCGGTAGCCATGCTCGGCGTAGGGCCGTACATCACCTCGAGCATCATTATGCAGCTGCTGACCATCATTGTCCCGAGCTTCGCCGAAATGTCGAAAGAGGGCGGGGAAGCCGGCCGCGCCACGCTGAACCAGTACACCCGCTACCTGACCATTCCGTTCGCCGCGCTCCAGGCCTTCGGCACCATCCGCCTGCTCCAGAGCCAGGGCGGCGGCGACATCCTCGGCGCGTTCACCCCGTTCCAGTGGTTTTTGACGCTCATCTCGGTGACCGCCGGTACCATGCTCGTCATGTGGATCGGCGAGATCATGTCCGAGTACGACATCGGTAACGGCATTTCGCTCATCATCTTCGCGGGCATCATCGCCCGCCTGCCGGCGTCGCTGTCGTTCGTGAAGCAGTGGTACGACCCGAGCAAGCTGCCGCTCATCGTGGGCTTCATAGCGCTCCTCCTGCTCGTCATTGCCGCCGTGGTCATGGTGACCGAGGCCCAGCGGAACATTCCCATTGCCTACGCCAAGCGCGTCCGCGGCAACCGGCTGTTCGGCGGCGTGAACACGCACCTGCCGCTCCGGCTGAACCAGGCCGGGGTCATTCCCATTATCTTCGCGGTTTCCATAATGCTGTTCCCGGCGCTCATTGCCCAGTTCTTCATAAACGCCCGCAGCCCGTGGCTCGCGAACCTCGCGCAGGACACCATCAACCTGTTCAACTCCCAGGGCTACGCCTACGCGATTATCTACTTCGGCCTCGTGCTCGCCTTTACCTACTTCTACACCGCCGTGGTCTTCAACCCCGACGAGGTGGCCGAGAACGTCCAGAAGAACGGCGGGTTCGTGCCGGGCCTGCGCCCCGGGGCCCAGACCGCCGAGTACCTCGGCAAGGTCATGAACCGCACCACCGCGGCCGGCGCCCTGTTCCTCGCGCTCATTGCCGTTCTGCCGCTCATTGCCCAGAAGGCCACCGGCACCACGACCCTCACGGTGGGCGGCACGAGCCTGCTCATTGCCGTCTCGGTGGTCATTGAGATCATCAAGAAGGTCGACGCCCAGCTGACCATGCACGACTACGAAGGGTTCTAGCCTTTCGTCCTGCGTTTCCGTTTTCAAAAAAACCTGCCATACTCGTGGCAGGTTTTTGTATCCTGTCCTCGCAAAATGCACGAAATTGAGACCAAGGTTTTAGACGTCGATCCGGCGGCCGTCGAGGCTAAGCTCAATGAGCTTGGGGCTGCATTGGTTCAGGATATACAGCTCACCGTTGACTGGTACTGGACAAACGGTACCGAGCTCGGCAAGGAGCCGTGGTTCCTGCGCGTGCGCGACTACGGCAGCGGCAAGAGCGAAATAACCTGGAAGGGAACGTCGGAGGTTTTGGGTACGGGACGCAGGCACCCCGAGATCAACCTTTCGGTATCCGACGGCGCCGCCGCGCGGCGCCTGTTTGAAGCTCTCGGCATGGCCTGCTACGCACACCAGGAAAAATTTCGTAAATCGTGGACGCTCGGCAGCACCCGGTTCGACCTCGATACCTACCCCGGCATGCCGCCGTACTTGGAGATTGAGGCCGAGAGCGAGGATGCGATCAATGCGGCCATCCATCAGCTCAGCTTAAAAGATCACGAGACAAACTCAGGAGGCGAACGTCTTCTTGTCGGTACTAAATACGGGCTCAACTGGTTCGATATGCGATTTTGATGGAAAAGAAAGTCCTCTATATAGCGGTCATTGAGCGGGGCGAAGAGGTGTTGCTCCGCCAGAAGCCGGCGGGCTCAAAACCGTACCGCGAAACGTGGTACCTGTTCGGCTGCGAACCCGCGGCGGGGGAGGCGCCGGCGGTGACGCTCGCCTCGTACCTCGAGCGAGAGATCGGCGTCCGCGTTCAGGGAATGGTTCCGTTCAGTTCGGCGACGGAGGTGAAAGAAGATGCAGGCGGTATGGCGAAAGAGTTTACCTACCTCAATTTCGTTTGCCACTACGTTTCCGGTGAACCGAAAGTTCCCGCAGGCGCCGAGCGGGTGGCGTGGGTGGCGAAGTCAGAGTTAAGTTCGCTGGACCTGGTGCCACCGTCCCGGGCGCTGCTGCGCGAAATAGGTTGGACGCCATGAAAGAAATTGAAATCAAGTTTCGGGTAGAAAACGCGAACGCCCTCGCCGCTGCGCTCGCCGAGCGCGGCTGCGCGCTTTCGGAGGTAATAGAGCAGGACGACCGGCTTTTTTTGCCGCCGGGCGCCTCCTACCCGGTGCCGCCGGGCGTGCCGGTCCTGCGCGTGCGGCAGCAGAACGGAAAACCGTCGCTGCTGACGCTCAAGGCTTCGGACGCCGGCAACGAGCTTTCGAAGACGGAAATTGAAACTACGGTTTCAGACGCGCCCGCCGCGGCATCCATTGTTCTAGAAATGGGTTACGTTGAGGTTCTCCGCATCCAAAAGAAACGGCGGAAGGGGAAAGTGGGAGGCACGGAAATTTGCGTGGATGAGGTGGTGGGTTTGGGTTCTTTCGTCGAGCTTGAGCGTCTCGCGGAGGCCGACCCGCTGCCCATACAGAACGAGATGATCGCGCTCGCGTCCTCGCTCGGCATCGACACATCGGCCCGGGTCATGAAGGGCTACGATACGTTACTCGCGGAACGGCAATGACAGTAGCGGAATTTGAGCAGCTCGTGGAGAACGCCGTAGCGGCCCTGCCGGAATCTATCCGCAAAAAGTTCGACAACGTCGGGATTGTGGTCGAGGAGGGCGAGTCGCCGAACAATTCGCTCTACGGCCTCTACCACGGCGTGAACAAGCTCGAGCGGGGCAGCAGCTACGGCATGGCGCCCACGCTGCCTGACAAAATCACCATTTGGAAGGGGACCATTGAGCGGTTCGCGGGCCACGAGGGCGGATTGGAACGGCTCGTTCGCCGGGTGGTATGGCACGAGCTCGGCCACCACTTAGGCTTCGGCGAGGCTGAGATTCGGCGCCTGGAGCGCAAGTGGGAACGGGAGGGAAAGGTTTGAACTGGCTGCCTTGACGCACCGGACTGTGTATTGTAAAATATACGGTTACCGTTTTAATGTGGTAGAATTTTATTGACCGTAGTGGCTGAAATCGACGAAATAAAACCTCGTAACCCTGACGAACTGCCTGCCGAAGGCGGCATTTTTGGTACACCCGAGGCAGCTGAAGTACCAGAGGCAATCGAGGCGATGCCAGCCGGAATTGGCGACGCTACGAAGCTTACTGGATTCCAAGCCGAAAAACCTAAGCCACTCGAGGGTGACCCCAGTCCAAAGCAAGTTGAGCCGTTTGGCGGCCGGCCGCCCATGGTAGAGACCGCTAGGGCCCGCTTGAACCTCAATGAATTTATGGAACACCTGAGTTCCAATCGTGCCGTAGCGACGAGCGACGAAGCTGCCGCGCTCCAGGAGCAGGTGAACGGGGCGGGCGGCGCGGTGGACGAAAACGACCCGCAGCTCGGATAGATCGGTTCGGCCTAGAAACAAAAAACCAAAACAAAAGTAGCGCTCGATGCCAGGCTTATCAGTAGCAACGTGGGCCCTCATCCTGCTGCCAATTCTGGTGGCGGTTTTCGGCTACACGATTTTTTATTTCTACCGCGAGCACCGCTTCCACCGGCACCACGTCCTGCCCCGCACCCTGTCGTGGGTCCACCTCGAGATCCAGGTGCCAAAAGAGCAGGGAGAGGATAAACAGATTAAGAACAGCGACGAGTTGAAGCAGGCCGTGTCGGTCGCCGAGCAGCTGTTCACGACCCTGTCGGAGTCCGGCGAGCGCAAGGGCTGGCTCCTCGGCAAGGATTACTACAGCTTCGAGATCGCCTGCACCGAAAAGAAAATATCCTTTTACGTAAACTGTCCGAAGCACCTGCGGGACTTAGTCGAGAAGCAGATCCAGGCCCAGTACCCGCACGCCTACATTGAGGCGGTGGCGGGCTACAACCCGTTCATCAAGGGCGGGCAGGTGGAGGCCGTCGAGCTCGAACTCCAGAAGCGGGCCGTCTACCCGTTCCGCACCTACAAGAACATGGAGTCCGATCCGCTCTCGGCCATTACGAATGCCATGAGCAAGCTCGGCGAGAACGAGGGCGTGGCGGTGCAGTTCATACTCTCGCCGGCCGGTACGAGTTGGCAGAACGCGCCACGGCACATGGCCCAGGAAATTCAGCAGGGCAAGAGCCCCGAGCTCGTAGACCAGGGATTCTTGCAGAAGGCAGCCGGCGGCGTTGCCCGCGGCCTCGCCGGGGCCGTTTCCGGCTCCGCGCGCTCGTCGTCCGACCCGCACCGCAAAGACCTCTCCGGCTACGAGCGGGCCATACAGCTCACGCCCATGCAGCAGGAGATCGTCAAGCGCCTCGAGGAAAAAGCCAGCCGGCCGGGCTACGACGTGAACGTCCGCATCGTCAGCTCGTCTGCGGTGCCGGGTAACGCGAAGGTCCACCTCCAGAGCATGCTGTCGTCCTTCCTGCAGTACACCATGCCGCCGTTCAATGGCTTCAAGGTTTCGAAAGCCAAGAAGTCGGACGTGCTCCGCGATTTCATTTTCCGCGTCTACCGCTCGCGGGGCGGCAAGCTCGTGCTCAACACCGAAGAGCTCGCGAGCCTCTGGCACCTGCCGCTCTCGGTGACCGAGACGCCGAACATCAAGTGGCTCGTGTCGCGGAAAGCCCCGCCCCCGGTCGACATGCCGGGCGAAGGCGTGCTGCTCGGGCGCAACGTCTACCGCGGCCAGGAAACGCCGGTGCGCCTCGCCCGCGAGGACCGGCGCCGCCACATGTACGTCATCGGCCGTACCGGCTCGGGCAAGACGGAGCTGCTGAAGTACATGTCGGTCCAGGACATTCAGAACGGCGAGGGCGTGTGCGTCATTGACCCGCACGGCGACTTCATAGAAGATATCCTCCCGCACGTGCCGAAAGAGCGCGCCGACGACGTTATCCTCTTCGAGCCGTTCGACCTGGAGCGTCCCATGGGCCTCAACATGCTCGAGGTTGACGGCGAAGAGCAGAAGGACTTCGCGGTCCAGGAAATGATATCCATTTTCTACAAGCTCGTGACCGACCCGGCCATGCTCGGGCCAATGTTCGAGCACAACATGCGCAACGCCATGCTGACCCTCATGGCCGACCGGGACCACCCCGGCACCATTGCCGAGATTCCGCGCATTTTTACCGACACCGAGTTCCAGAAGTACAAAACCTCGAAGCTCGCCGACCCGGTCGTTCGGCTGTTCTGGGAAAAGGAGATGGCCAAGACGAGCGACTACCACAAGAGCGAGATGCTCGGCTACCTCATTTCGAAAGTCGGCCGGTTCGTGGAGAACGCCATGATGCGGAACATTGTCGGGCAGGGCACGAGCGCCTTCAATTTCCGGAAAGTCATGGACGAGCAGAAAATTTTGCTCGTGAACCTCTCGAAGGGCAAGGTCGGCGAAATTAACGCCAAGCTCATCGGCCTCATTCTCGTCTCGAAGCTGCAGATGGCGGCGCTGTCGCGGGCCGACACGCCCGAAGCCGACCGGAAAGACTTCTACCTCTACGTCGACGAGTTTCAGAACTTCATCACCGACGCCTTCTCGAGCATTCTCTCCGAAGCCCGCAAGTACCGCCTGAACCTGATTGTCGCCCACCAGTACCTCGGCCAGCTCGAGCAGGCCGCCGGAGCCCAAGGCGCCGGGAGCAAGGACCTGCGCGACGCGGTGTTCGGTAACGCCGGCAGCATGGTGAGCTTCCGCATCGGCGCGGAGGACGCCGAGGCCATGGCCAAGGAGTTCGCGCCGACCTTCGGTGAGTTCGACCTCGTCAACGTCGACCGCTACAACGCCTACGTGAAGCTCATGATCAACGGCACCGCGAGCAAGCCGTTCAACATGGCGACCTACCCGCTGCCGAAGACCGGCAACGCGGAGCTCGCCAAGGCCATCCGCCAGCTCTCGCGCCTGAAGCACGGCCGCCCCCGCGTGGAGGTCGAGGCCGAGCTCATGGAAGCCTCGCGCGTGGCCGAGCGCGCGCCGGTACCGGCCCCCGCCGAGCGGAGTTTCTAGGGCTTGCCGGCCGGTCCGATTTCCGGTACAATCGTTCCGCGTTTCTAAAAGCACAACCATGTCAGAAGACGCCCACGGGAGCCACGAAAAGAAGGCCGGCAGTAAAAAAAATAGCCTCCTCGACGGCTACGAGCAGCACCCGCTCACCTCGCTCGGCGAGGACATTTTCGGGCCGTTCGCGGAAATGGGCAAATTTTTTACCTTCGAGTCTGTCATAGACCTTACGAAAGAGGCCTCGAAGCCCGTGGAGGACCTGCTCCTGAAACCCATGGTCAAGGCCGTTGAAGAGGCCCCGAGTATCGTGGGTATGGACAGCGGCGGCGGGGGCAAGAAAGACGACCACGGCCACCACTAACGTTTCCGAGTAACCGGTATGCCCGCAGACCAACGGTTCCAGCAGCTCGTGGCGGCCTTCCTCGCCGAGGTCCTTCGCTCGCGCCACACCACGGTGACCCGCGCGGCTGAAATTTCGCGCCGCGTGGTCGCCGAGCTCGAAGGCCTCCAGGGCGAACCGGCGGCGCTCGCCTTCGTCTCCGAACTCGAGCGCCAGTTTGAGGAGGTCACGAGCCTGAAGCAGGCACTCCACTTCGGCTACGGGCCGGCGGATGTACGGGTCTACGAGCGGGAGCTCAAAGATTTCGCGGCCGACCTCGCGAGCCGCGATCCGGCCGGCGCCGCCCGTTTCTTGGAAGACGCGGCCAGCCGCGGCGCGACGGTCCAGGACATCTGCCTCCGCTATCCCGATTTCTGCACCTTCCTCCTGACGAGCTCGGACAAAGCCGACGTCCTCGCCCGCCTGCCCGCCATTCCGTAGCGCTGTGGATACCGGGGCCGTTTCTGTGCCGAGCGCTTCCGTGGTATAATAGGTGCGTACCCAAAAAACGTTCCGAAACAAAAACCGGGCACGAAAAAAGCCCCGAACGCGGGCAGAAGGCGTATACGCATATGGACAAACTCGCAAATTTGGCGCTCGTCGCCCAAATGATAGATTCGGCCGAGAAGAGCATTACCTCGGCCAAGCAGCTCCTCCGCGAAATGATGGGCGGGGCGGCCGTGAAGAGCGGCATGCAGAGCATGGCCACGAAGGCTTCGTCTTTTGCCGTGAGCGAAGGGGGGAAGGTTATTGAGGGCGCGTTCGACGGGCAGAACATGTCCGGGCCCGACGGCAAGCAGTACCCGGTCCCCGCCAACTACGCCTCGAAGTCCAAGCTCGTGGCCGGCGACACCCTGAAGCTCACCATTGCCGAGGACGGCAGCTTCATTTACAAGCAGATCGGTCCCGTCGAGCGGCGCAAGGCGCTCGGCATTCTGAACGTCGACGATCGCGGCGACTTCCGCGTCGTTGTCGACGGTAAGTCGTACAAGGTCCTGCTCGCCAGCCTGACCTACTTTAAGGCTGAGCCCGGCGATGAGGTTGCCATTGTGCTGCCGGTCGACCAGGAGACCGAGTGGGCCGCCGTGGAAAACGTCATCAAGCGCGGGCAGGCCTCCGGCACGCCCGACGCCGAGATGGCCCGCCCGAGCAGCGACGTAGACGAGGAGCTCTAGTGGAGGTACCAAACAGCGCCGTGCCCGTGCAGCCCCAGGCCGCGCCGGCGGTACACCGGCCAATCCCCGCCATCGTCTTTCAATTTCTCCGCTTCGGCGGCATCGGCGGACTGAACACCGCCGTCGACGTCATCATTTTCAATGCGCTGACGAAGGCCGCGGACGTCACGAGCGGCCCGACCATCGGCTTCATCAACCTCGCCGGCTTCGTGGCCGCAGTCGTGCAGGGCTACCTCTGGAACCAGGCCTGGGCGTTTTCGAACAAGGGTGAAGAGCGCCTCAAGAGCACGCTCGTGCGTACGCTCCTCGTGGGCGGCCTCGGGCTCGTCGGCGTCGTGGCCGCGGTCGTCGCGAGCCGGGCCTACGCGCCGGCCTACGTCTACCTCTTCTTGCTCGCCGCATTCGTGTCTGCCGAGTGCGTGCTCTGGTCGGCCTTCGGGCTGTCGTTCAGCAAGCCGGCGAGCCGCGGGCGCGAAGCGGTTACGTTCCTCGTCGTCAGCGCCATTGGCGCGGTCATCAACAGCGGCGCGGTGACGATTATTTCCGGCTTCCACCTCATCGACAACGCCGACCTCAACAAGAACCTCGCCAAGCTCGCGGCGGTGGGGCTCTCACTCATTTGGAATTTCATCGGCTACAAGCTCGTGGTCTTCAGGAACTAATACCCGCTCAAGTCAGCCGGCTTTTTGGGCCGGTTTTTGTTTACGGGCCCGCTTGGTATAATCCCACCGCACCTACTATCTATACATGGCCGTACTCTACCGAAAGCACCGACCGCAGCGCTTTGGCGAGGTCGTCGGGCAGAACCACGTAACCGAAACCCTGAAGCACCAGGTGGCTTCCGGCACGCCCGCGCACGCCTACCTGTTTACGGGCGGGCGCGGCATGGGCAAAACTTCCGTTGCGCGCATCCTCGCCAAAGCCCTGAACTGCCCGGCGCAGAAGGACGGCGAGCCGTGCGGCAGCTGCGAGGTCTGCACCCAGATTCAAGACGGGCGCTACCTCGACCTCGTGGAGGTCGACGCGGCTTCCCACACGGGCGTCGATAACGTCCGCGAGCTGACCGAGCACGTCCGCTTCGCCCCCTCGGCCGGGGCGTACAAAGTTTTCATTATCGACGAGGCGCACATGCTCTCGAAGGGCGCCTTCAACGCGCTCCTGAAAACGCTCGAAGAGCCGCCCGCGCACGCGGTTTTTATTCTGGCGACGACTGAAATCGGCAAGGTGCCGGCCACGGTGGCCTCGCGCTGCCAGCGGTTCGACTTCAGGCCCCTGACGAAAGACCAGCTCGCGGCCTACCTCGACCAGATTGCCGAGCTCGAGGGCATGGATCTTTCAGGCGCGGGCGCGGCCATTGCCGCGCGCGCCCAGGGCAGCGTCCGCGACGCGCTGACCCTGCTCTCAACGGTGGCCGGGCTCGGGCCGAAGCCCGACGCGGCCGCCGTCCGCCAGCTCATTGGGGCCGGCGACGTTGAGTCCGCAGCCGAGCTGCTCGACCTGGTCCTCTCCGGATCTGCGCCACAGCTCCCCGAGGCCATTCACAATTTTTCAAACAGCGGGGTGAACTTCGCGAGCCTAAACCGCGACGTTCTCGAGCTCCTCCGGCTGCTGCTCGGGGCCGCGGTCACCGGTGCGGTACCGGCGCACGCCCCGGCTGAAGTTCAGGGCCGGCTCAGCGCCTGGAAGGAGCGCGCGAGCGCGGCAGACGTCCTCTACGTTGCCCGGCTGTTCCTCCGCGCCGAGAAAGATCTCGAGTACGCCGCCGAGCCCGACCTACCCGTGCTGCTGGCCTCGGTTGAAGCCGCGCTCAAGCGTTCGGGGCAGGGGAGCGTAGCCACGGGCCGCGCCGCCCCGAACGCGGCCGCTGCGCCAGTCAGTCCGCCCCCGCCCCAGGCGACGGAGGTTCCGCCGGCGCCTGCGCTGTCTTCGAAGACCGTCGAACCCGAGCAGCCAACCGTGCCCGACGTTCCGCACCTCGACATTGCGGCGGTCCGCGGCGCCTGGCTGGGGCTCGTGGACATGGTCAAGGCCGAGAACGCGACGCTCGGAAACCTGCTGAGATCCTGCAGCCCTTCGGAGGTTGACGACTTCGGCCGCGCGGTCGTCTCCGTCCGCTTCCCGCTCCACAAGCAGAGTATCGAATCTCACAAGAGCCAGCAGCTCATTGCCTCGTGCTTCACCGCAATCGTCGGCCAGCCGGTCCAGCTCCGCGCCGTCGTGGAGCAGCGGCCCGCAGCTGAATCCGAAACCCCCGGTTCCGTCGAGCGCGCGCTCGAGGTTTTCGGCGGCGAACTGGTGGAAAGCTAGCCCGGGCGGGCTGCTGTGGTAGAATAGGAGCACCGGACCCGAGTCTCGGGCCGCGCGTGCCCCCATGCTCGAAACAAAAAATCAGCAGCGGATCGTCGCCGGAATCCTCGCCGTCGTTTTGACGGCGACGGTAGCTTCGTCGTGCGGTAGCCGCCGGTTCGACTACGCGTCTCCCGACGGAACCCAGCACACGTCGGCGGACGTCGAGCGCGCCCGCGCCTACCTCAAGTACCTCGAATCGGTTCCGACCGACCGCACCGCGAGCAACGAGCTGTTCAGGCAGCTCCTCAGCGAGCAAGACGTGAAAGCTGAGCTTGAGCGAAAACTGAAGGTTCAGGATCCCGTGGAGCTGCCCGCGGTGGCCGACGCCGAGGTTGCCAAGAGCGGCGAGACCGGAGCGGCTGCGGTCCGCACCTACCTCGAACGCTCGCTTTCCGCCGTGTCCTCCTACAACGCCCTCGCTCGCCAGCTCACCGACCAGCCGTTCGGCGACCGAGAGGTCGCCACGAAGGTCGGCGGCTACCTCGCAGACCTCATCGGCCAGCTCAAAGCCGTGCCGGTACCTGCTGAAGCCGCCGCCATCCACAAGAGCCTCCTCTCGAACTACAAGGCGTACCAAGCCTTCTACCAAACCTCAGCTGCCTACGGCAGCGGCGGAAGCCAAGAGCCGTGGCCTGAGGTCTACCACCTGTACGGCGCCATGGATGCGGCGCTCACCGGCTACGAGCGGGGCCTGGACGCGCTCGACGCCAAGTACAAGCTCGCAGACGCCGGCCCCCTGCGCCTCGCGGTCAGTATCCCCGGGGAGCCCGAACCAAACATCCCGTTCGTGAAAACGGCGCACGCGTTTTTGGGCATCGGCGATTTCACGATCAACGTGACCATCGGCGACATTCCCCGCCTCATTTTCGACGCCATCAAGGTCGCGGTCGTCAATTCGTTCTCAAAGTTCATACTCACGTTCCTCCAGGGCATCGTCAACAAGATCGAGTCGAACTACGCCATTTCGAACTACCTCTACTACACCGACGCGCTCGTCGCCGGGCAGTACAGCGACGACTACCTGAAGAAGTACGTCGCCGACGGTTTCGACCGGGACGTGATAAAGAAGTTCATACCGCAGCTGACCTGCAACCGGTCGAACGAGAACCTGCGGCCGATCTTCCTCGCCAAGGCTCAAGATACGCTCGGGTTCGACCCCGAGGGGCTCAGCCCCCAAGACCCGTCCTACTTTACGAAGCTGGCCCAGGTCGGCAACTTCCTCGCCCAGCCCGAGGGCTGGCAGGTTACCTACCGCGACCTGGCGGCGCAGGCGGCGTCTGAAGCCGAGAAGTCGGCCGACCGCGAGCTCACGAGCCTCGGGCTCAAGAGCCCGCGCGACGCCACGCAGCTCGTCATCCAGAAGTCGCTCACGAGCCTCGACAGCACCATGAAGGCGAGCCTCAACAACCTCTTGAACGTCGGGACCGCGGTTTCGACCGGCAGCGGCTTCCAGGGGCTCATTACGAGCCTCATAACCACGGTGACCCAGGCGTTCATTTCGAACTTCGTCTTCCGCGGCGCGACGAACGCGCCCCTGTCGGTCTTGAAGGAGCAGTCAACGTGCGTCGCGGCCCTGCAGCTCTCGGTCGTCGTGCCGTCGGCCCAGGTCGACTACGTCGAGCAGCAGGTCGACCAAAACGCCATACAGAACAGCGAGTGCGCGAAGCTGCCGCGCGGCTGCGACACCACCCCGGCCGGCACGGCCACGCCGTGAGCGCGCTTCCGCCGCGCCGCTGCCGGCGGCGTTTTTTGGTATAATAGTTGTCTGGAATCAAGTCACCACGGAGCACCTATGGACACCAACGAACAGATTCCACAGGCACGGGAAAGCGGTCCGGGCCACGCCGGAGCGGTCACGCGGGTGGCCGTACTGAGCCTCGTGTTCGGCCTCATTGGCGGTCTCGCGGGCGGATGGTTCGCCGGCACGAGAGCCGTCGAGATCGGCCAACGGCAGGGGCCGATTAACCGGAGCGTAACCCAGGTTTCCGAAGACACGGCGGTCGTCGATCTCGTTAAGCGGGTCAGCCCGGCGGTCGTCTCCATCGTCGTCTCCAAAGACCTGAACAAAATCCCCGGTTTTTCGGTCGATCCTTTCGGCGACGACTTTTTCGCCCCGTTCTTCGGGCAGCCCCGCCGCGCGCAAACGCCCGCCGAGCCCGCGCAGCCGAACATTCAGCAGGTCGGCGCCGGCAGCGGCTTCTTCGTTTCGGCCGACGGGCTCATCGTAACGAACCGCCACGTCGTGGCTGACGAGCAGGCGAGCTACACGGTGGTAACCCAAGACGGCAAGCGGTACGACGCGCGCGTCCTCGCCCGCGATCCGGTCAACGACCTCGCCATTGCCAAGGTCGACGTGAGCGGCGCGCCATTCCTCGAACTCTCGGCCTCCGGGGCTCCCGAAATCGGCCAGCGCGTCATTGCCATCGGCTACTCGCTCGGGCAGTACCAGAATACGGTCACGACCGGGATTGTCTCCGGCATTGGCCGGCGCATTGTCGCCTCCGGCAGCAGCGGGGAAGAGCAGCTCGAGGGCGTTATCCAGACCGACGCGGCCATAAACCCCGGCAACAGCGGCGGGCCGCTGCTCGGCGTAAGCGGCAAGGTCGTCGGCATCAATACCGCCATTGACCGCGAGGGCCAGCTCGTCGGCTTCGCCATTCCGGCGGGGGACGCCGTGCGCGCGCTCGAGAGCTTCAAGAAAACCGGGCGCATCGCGCGGCCGTACCTCGGCGTGCGCTACGTGATTGTGACGCCGACCATTGCCCAGCAGCAGAAGCTCGCCCGCGACCACGGGGCGCTCGTCGTGCGCGGTGACCAGCCGTCTGAACCCGGCGTCGTGCCCGGCAGCCCGGCCGACCGGGCGGGGATTGCCGAGGGCGACATTATTCTCCAGGTCGACGGCAAGGACGTAACGAGCGACCAGACGCTCGCCGGCTTGCTCAAGGGCTACTCCGTCGGCGAGACGGTCAAGCTCCGCGTTTACCGGCAGAGCGAGGAGCGCGACGTTTCGCTTGCGCTCGGCGAGGCGCCGTAATGGGGCGCGTCCTCGGGCTCGATTACGGAAGCCGGCGCGTCGGCCTCGCGGTTTCGGACGAAACGCAGACGCTCGCCCGCGAGTTCGGCATCCGCTCTCCGAAAGAGCTCTTGTCTGAAATTAAAACGCTCGTTGCCGAGCAGGGCGTTGAGCGCATTGTCCTCGGCTGGCCGGTGAACCTTTCCGGCGGCGAGACCGAGAAGACGGGCGAGGTGGCGCGGTTCGAACTGAAGCTCCGGGCCGCGGTTGCGGTGCCAATAGAACGGGCGGACGAGCGGCTGACTACCCAGCTCGCGAAGGCCGCGGCGGGTACGAACGAGCGGCTCGACAGCCTCGCGGCCCAGCACATTCTCCAGGCCTGGCTCGACCGGCAGCGGCACTAGCAGCCCTTAAACCAGAAACAAAAAAAAACGTGGCCCCACAGTTCAGGCAAAATCCGATTACGAAAAACTGGGT
>CAZLPF010000018.1:0-23552 GCA_964561365.1 uncultured Candidatus Saccharibacteria bacterium
CGCTCCAGGTCTTCGTCATCGGCGTCGGTGGACGCAGGCTGACTTTCGTTCAGAACCTCAACCTCGCCGTCATTGCTTGAAACGCTCGTAACCGATGCGCGTCCCCCGGTTCCGAAACCGGATGCCGTGCCCGGCCCGGCAGGTGAAAAACCGTCGTCATCGGCAACGTCGCTGACCGAGGGGCGGAGGTTTCCGGTTTGACTGGCTCCTAACCCAGTTCCGCCGCCCAAGGTCCCGCCGGCGCTCTGCGCGCCTTCTTCGGTACCCTCAAATTCCCCGTCGCTTGCAACGTCGGTCACCGAGGGGCGAACGCCGGTAGCGGCACCTCCCGTATTCTGCGCAACGGTCCCACCGGTGCCGCCTTGATTTGAAAAATCTACCCCGCCCGCGCTGACCTGCGAGGGCTGCGCCGGGGAGCTGGCGTTCCCGGCCATGATACCCTCGGGAAACACCTGGCCGATTTTGAGATCGGCTCCCGGGTCCCACTCGCTGGCCTTGGCCTCGCGGATGCCGAACACGCGGCTGAGGGTCTCGCGGACCTTGCCCGTTTTGCTCGCCGCCGAGCTCTCGTCGGACCGCACGAACTGGGTCGAAGAAGCCTTCGGCACTACGCCGGAAACGCCGCCAACGAGCGCGCTGCCGACCCCGAGGGCGCCGAGAACCTTCTCTTGGGTCGTAACGCGCTTTTTCCGCCGCGCGACGCGCTTGATTACGGTCTTCTGTCCCGCTGTCGTATGTTTATTTTTATTTCTTTTCATGTTCTCCCGAGCACCTTCACTATACCATAAATGCCCCGGAAGACCGCGGGGCCTTCGGCCGACGTGTATAATAGGTTGGTATGAGAACCACGAAGATCATCTGCACGCTCGGGCCGGCATCGGACAAGGTCGCCACGGTCCGGGCCATGGTCCGCGCCGGCATGGACGTGGCGCGGTTGAACTTTTCGCACGGCACCTACGAGCACCACCTCCACCTGCTCAAGACCGTGCGGCACGTGGGCACGGAACTGAAAAAGCCGATCGTAGTCATGCAGGACCTCCAGGGTCCGAAAATCCGCGTCGGGAAGCTGCCGAAACCCCTGGCCGTGAAACCCGGCCACCGCGTGACGATCGGGAAAGACTTCACGTCGGATTTCGATTTTTCAAAATTTGTAAAACCCGGCGAGCGCGTGCTCGTAGAGGATGGGCTCATTGAGCTCACGGTAAAGCGCGCGGCCCGCGGATTCGTTTTCTGTACCGTTGAGGCCGGCGGCCTCATTCAGGAGCACAAGGGCATCAACCTCCCCGACTCGCGCCTGCCGTTCTCCGGCCTGACCGAAAAAGACCGGCGAGACCTGGCCTGGGGTCTCAGCAACCGCGTCGACCTCGTGGCCATTTCATTCGTCCGTTCGGCGAAGGATGTTGCCGAAGCGCGCGCCGCCATGAAAAAAATCGCGCCGAAGCTGAAACGCTACCCGCCGATTGTGGTTAAAATTGAAAAACCCGAGGCGGTAAAAAGCTTCTCCTCAATTCTGAAGGCCGCCGACTGGGTCATGGTCGCGCGCGGCGACCTCGGCGTGGAAATCCACCTCGCCGAGGTGCCCATCATCCAGAAGCACCTCGTCGCCCTGACCAGGAAAGCCAAGAAGCCGGCCATCGTGGCCACGCAGATGCTCGAGTCCATGGTTAAAAACCCGGTCCCGACCCGCGCCGAAGTTTCGGACATTGCCAATGCGGTCCTCGACGGAGCGACGCACGTCATGCTGTCAGGTGAAACCGCTTTCGGCGGCTACCCGGTCAACGCGGTCGCCGCCATGGCCGACATTGTCCAGACCGTGGAGACGGCTCGGACCAAGCGCCGCGTTTCCTGAAGCCGCAAACCAAAATCCCCTCCGCGTTCGTGCGGAGGGGATTTTGGTTACGAAGCTCTTTTAGCTCAAAATAATCTCAAGTAATTCTGGAAACTTATCTGTTCCCGTATCTTGGTAGACAAAATGCCCTTTACCCTTTAAGGAAATAACTTCTGCGCCCAAAAGTTCTCGATACAGTTTAACGTTTTCCTTTCTGTGCTGAGGCTCCTCTGGTGACGTAAAGATAATTATGTTTCCGACGCGGTCTTTTATTTTCGGATTAACTTTAAAATCGTAAAGCTCTCTGTTATGTTCAGCGTTCGGGTATGAACCAATTTTCTTACCGGGAGCAACGAGAATAAGCTTTCTGATTTTCTGATTATTTTCCCCTAACCACCTCACCAGAAATGCTCCACCCGCGCTATGGCCTACTAAAATTGTTTCAGTGTTAATTGGAAGTTTTTCAAACTCTCGCTTCCAATCTTTATAAACCGGCTGCCAAGGTACTGGCATAGCGGGAACACGTACCTCATCGACACCCCTACTTTCAAGCTCTCCCTTAAGCCACGTATCCCATCTCTTTTTATCACCTATTGGCACCCAATATTCAGGACCCCTAGGTGAGCCGTGAACAATTATGCAGTTTGTTTTTTCTGAACGCTGAGTGTTAACCATAAACACAGGCTATTGGCGGAAGCGGGGGGATTCGAACCCCCGAACCCTTTGACAGGTTACTCGCTTTCCAAGCGAGCGCACTAGACCACTATGCGACGCTTCCACCAGCAACCTACGTTGGCCGGTAACGACAGAGCCGGCGATTACCCCCGCCGGCCGAAGTTTTCCTGCCGGATTCTAGCATTTTTACGGCCCCGTGCCAAGGTGGCGGGCCACCCACCAAACCTCTAGAATGCCCCTATGCAAAGCTTCGCTCCCGCCGTGGTTAAAGCCCTCGAATTCGCAGCCGTGGCCCACAGGACCCAGCTCCGGAAAGAGGGGCGGGGCACCCCGTACATTGCCCACCCGGCGGCAGTCGCAATCCTGCTCGCGCAATTCGGCTTTCCCGAAGCGGTGGTCGTTGCCGGTGGGCTCCACGACACCATAGAGGACACGGAAACGACGGCCGCAGACCTTGAGCGGGAATTCGGCGCCGAGGTAGCGCGGCTCGTCCTCGACGTTACCGAAGACAAGCAGCTCCCCTACGGCGAACGGAAAGACCGGTACATGGACCACCTCGAAACAGCGGCGGCCGGTGCCGTAGCGGTGTGCGCGGCCGACCTGCTCGCGAACCGGACCTCGCAGAACCTGCTGCTGGAATCCGGCTACGACCTCTGGCCCCGATTTTCGAAAGAACCCGAACGCTACGTCTCGGAACTCATGGTGCGCGACCACCGCAGGCTCGGCATTATTGCCAAATCGCTCGGCAGCGTCCCGCTCGTAACAGAAACCGTAGCCGCCACCGAACGCGTGCACGAACTCTCGCGCAACATTTTTCATTCTCTCCCCCCGTGCCCGACCAGGTAGTCCAAGACATAAAAGACCGGCTCTCGGTCGCCGACGTCGTCGGCTCCTACGTCCAGCTCAAGCGCGCCGGGGCGAACTTCAAGGCGGTCTGTCCCTTCCACCACGAAAAGACGCCGAGCTTCCAGGTCTCCCCGGCGCGGCAGGTTTGGCACTGCTTCGGCTGCGGCGAGGGCGGCGATATTTTCGACTTCGTCGAACGGTACGAGAACGTCGGCTTTGCCGAGGCCTTAAAAATTTTGGCCGACAGAGCGGGGGTCAAACTTCCCGAGCGCACGGCCCGCGACCCGCAGGCCGAGTCTGAACGGGAGACGTTGGTGCGCATCAACTCCTACGCCGCCAAGCTCTACCACGAGGTCTTGCTGAAAGACCCGAAAGCCGCCCCTGCCCGAGCCTACCTTGAAAAAAGGGGTCTCACGGCTGAAACCGTTGCCCGCTGGCAGATTGGCTACGCGCCCGACGAGTTCCACTACCTTGAGCAGGCGCTCGTAAAAAAGAACGTGCCGCTCGCGGCCCTCGTACGCGCCGGCGTCTCGGCCCAGGGCGAACGCGGACAAATTTATGACCGCTTCCGCGGCCGCATTACCTTCCCCATACTCGACTACTTCGGCCACGTAGTCGGCTTCTCGGCGCGCATTCTGGACCCCGACGCCAAAATCGCCAAGTACATCAACTCCCCCGAGACACCCATTTACAGCAAGGGTCGGGTGCTCTTCGGTCTCTACCAAGCCAAGCAGGCCATCCGCCGGGCAGACGACGCGGTCGTGGTCGAGGGGCAAATGGATTGCATCTCCGCCCACCAGGCGGGCATAGCGAACGTCGTGGCCAGCAGCGGGACGGCGCTGACCGAAGACCAGCTCCAGCTGCTCGGGCGCCTGACCAAAAACCTGGCCTTCTGCTTCGACGGCGATGCCGCCGGGCTCGTCGCCACCCGCCGCGCCGTGGAGCTCTACCTCGGCAAAGACTTCACCACGAAGGTCGTGGACCTCGGGGACGCGAAAGACCCCGACGAGCTCATCCGCAAAGATCCCGCGCTCTTCTCTGGCGCGATTGCCAAGGCCCGACTGTTCCTGGATTACTACATCGACAAGAGCTTCCAGAGCTACGCCGGCACCGTGGACGAAAAGAAGCGCATCAGTAAAGACGTGCTGCCGCTCGTGGGGCGGCTGACCGACCCGCTCGAGCGCGACCACTACGTGAACCTCCTCGCCCGGAAGCTCGGCACCTCGGGCGAGGTGCTGACCCAGGCCCTCAGCTTGGCCGCCCGCCCCGCACCTCCTAAATCTGGGGCCAAAAAAGCCGAGTCTGCAGAGGCTGCTTCCCCGGAGCCCGACGCGGCGCTCCAAAAAACCGTCATCGGCGGACTGCTCAGCTACCCGGATTTCGTCAAAACCATTAGCCCGGATTTTGAGCCCGCGGACTTCACCGACTCCGCCTGCCGCGAGCTCGCCGCAGCTCTCGTTTCCGGCTCGGAACCCACGCCGGAACAGCAAAATTCGTCACTTGCTAAAGAGGCTCAATTTGTGGTAGAATCTTTGCTGAACGAATACGACGGCAACGAGTTTGCCGTACACCGCGAGCTCAAAAAGAGCTTTTCGCTGCTGAGGCTCAAGAGCCTCAAGACGCAGCAAATTACCCTCACCGCGAGCATCCGTGCCGCCGAGGGCCAGCACGAACAGGCAACCGTACAGCAATTGAACCAGCAGTTCGCGCAGCTGGCCGCTTTGCGTACACGCCTGGAAAAGAATTTGTAACTGTCGAATGAAGAAAAAGCCGGTGAAAAAACCGAATACGAAGAAGCCGAAGGCTGCCAAGAAACCGACGCGCAAGACCGTAAAGAAGCCGCCGACCAAGAAACCGACGCCGAAGCCGAAAGCGGCAGCGAAACGCCCGGCGGCGCCAAAGGCTCCCCAGCCGCTGTCTGAAGAGCTTAAGAAGCACCTCGCCTACCTCCTCCAAAAAGGAGCCGAGCGCGGTTTCGTGACCGAGGCTGAAATCCTCCACGTCATTCCGCAAATCGAGGACGACCTCCAGGGGCTCGAGCACATTATGGACCGGCTCGAGCAGCGCGGCGTGGAAATTGTCGACCAAGAGGTTGCGAGCGTCTGGGAACAGGGCCGGCAGTCGGCCGAGGGCGAGGCGCCCGCCGGCAACAAGAAGCTCTCCCACAAGAAGAAGCACGAGGACAACCCGGAAGCCTTCGACCTCGGCGACATCTACGACGACTCTATCCAAATGTACCTCCGCGAAATCGGCAAGGTGCAGCTGCTGAAGGGCGAGGAAGAGGTTGAGCTCGCCAAACGCATTGAGCGCGGCGACATTGCGGCCAAAAAAAAACTGACCGAGGCCAACCTCCGCCTCGTGGTTTCCATTGCCAAGAAGTACATGGGGCGAAACCTCGGCCTACTCGACCTCATCCAGGAGGGCAACCTCGGCCTGTTCCGCGCCGTTGAAAAGTTCGACTGGACGAAGGGCTACAAGTTCTCGACGTACGCGACCTGGTGGATCCGCCAGGCCATTACCCGTGCGCTCGCCGACCAGAGCCGGACCATCCGCATTCCGGTGCACATGGTCGAGACCCTGAACAAGTACGCCCAGGCCGAGCGCCTGCTCGTCCAGCACCTCGGCCGCGAACCGCTGCCGGAAGAGATCGCTGCCGAAATGGGCATCGAGGTCGAGAAGGTCTACCACCTGAAGAAGATTTCCCAGGAGACGGTCTCCATTGACTCCCCCGTCGGCGAGGACGACGAGGGCGAGTCCAACCTCGGCGACTTCATCGTCGACGAAGACACGGTCAAGCCGAACGAGGTTGCCGGCAAGCAGCTGCTCCGCGAGTACGTGCAGTCTATTCTGAAAGACCTCGACCCCCGCGAGCAGAAAATTCTGAAGATGCGCTTCGGGCTCGAAGACGGCGTGACCCACACGCTCGAAGAGGTCGGCGAAGAGTTCGGCGTCACCCGCGAGCGCATCCGCCAAATCGAGAGCAAGGCCTTAGAGCGCATCCGCGAGCACATGGACGTCGACAAGCTGCGCGACTACTAACCGGACCCCCCATTTCCCCGTCGAACCACCCTTTCCAAGTTTGATGCAGGGGCCGCGAAATGAATTCGCGGCCCCTGCTCTGTTTATGGTCTGCTCAAAAGGCTCAAAAAAGACTTCCTAAAAATTCCGCTCGGAAAGGGCAAAAAACCGGGCTTGACCGCAGCCGTGGGGGTAGTAGCCTTATGGGTAGGAAAGGATTGATAGCAGATGATTCACTGGTTCCGGACGGTACGTCCGGCTCCGGTCACAGATGCGTCAGCCCCTCGCAGGCGGCTAGCCTGCAAAAAGCAATAAACAGCACGCGATCTGCATGACCGTCCGAACGGACCGATGCTAAAAGCGAACTCGTAAAGGTTACGGTTCGCTTTTTGCTTGGCCAGAAAAATCGGAAAAGGGCTCAGCCTTGCCAATTCCCCAATGAATTGGTAGAATATGCCGGTGAACTTACCGTATTCGGGAGTAGCTCTCCGTCGCACCTGGGTGACAAGCGAAACCGATATTGCATAGCATCTCGTTCGGGAGTAGCTCAGCGGTAGAGCAACCGGCTGTTAACCGGTGGGTCCTGGGTTCGAATCCCAGCTCCCGAGCCAACAAAGGACACTAGCTTTCGCTAGTGTCCTTTGTTATTATAAAAATAATTAATTAAAAAAGTCATGGTAAAAGGAACATATGTTGATGGATTTGTAATTCCCATCCCCAAAAAGAACACGGCGAAATATAAAAAGATGGCGACCGAAGCGAGTCGTGTTTGGAAAAGGTTTGGTGCGCTCGACTACAAGGAGTGTATAATTGACGATGCAAAGCCAAAATTCGTCGCCTTTGCTTTCCCCCGGATGGCAAAGACGAAACCAGGCGAGACCGTGTGGTTTTCATTCATCGTCTACAAATCGCGCCAACACCGTGACGAAGTTAATAAAAAAGTAATGGCTTACTTCGACAAAAAATACAGCAAAGAAAAAATGCTAATGCCTTTCGATATGAAACGTTTTGCCTACGGCGGTTTCAAAGTTGAAGTGAGCTCGTAATGGTATAAATAGGAAAACCTCTTTCTACTAACAAGAGTCCGAGCCAAAGAAAAGTGCACCACACAAGGTGGTGCACTTTTCTTTACATAAAGACATTCGTAAGTTTTAATATAATTAATCTATACATCATAGAAACAACATGCGACATTCAATTGAAATAAACGCTTCCAAAAAAAAGTGTGGGAGGTGCTTTGGGGCGATCAGACGCTTCGAGATTGGGCGAGCATCATAGATGCAGGCACATACATGGAGGGTACGTTACAAGAAGGTAGCGAGGTTCATTTTATGTCTGCGTCTGGATACGGAGTAGCCAGCAGGGTGGAGAAGCTAATCCCCTATAGCCATGTGTCGTTTAGCCAGATCGCAGATATTAAAATCGGCAAAGATGGCGCAATTGAAAAAAGGGACAAGCAGTGGGCTGGAGGTATGGAGAGCTATGAACTTGAAGAAAGTAACGGCAAGGTTACGTTGTCTGTGACACAAGACGTGCCTGCCGAGCTTGTCGAATACTTTAAAACGAAATACCCTCAAGCATTGGAGCGTGTGAAAGTTCTAGCGGAAACAGAGTAGGTTTAGTATTTTTGTTACCTGCGTTAACCGTAACCGATTAAATAATTCGTATGGCAGAAATAAAGACCAAGGCGACTAAAGAGAGCGTCACTAAATTTCTGAAATCAATCCAGCCAAAGGAAAAACAGTTGGATGGTTTAGCCTTGCTGAAGCTTTTCAAAACAATTACCGGCGAGAAGCCGGTGATGTGGGGCACGAGCATCGTGGGCTTTGGGAAGTACCACTATAAATCTGACAGGAGCGCGCAGGAAGGCGACTGGTTCCATGTCGGTTTTTCGCCCCGGAAGCAAAACTTGACTCTCTACATACTGGCCTGGAAGATGCCAGATTCCAAGCTGCTGCCAAAATTGGGAAAATACAAAAAGGGCGGGGGGTGCTTATACATCAATCGCCTTTCCGATGTAGACGAGAAGGTTCTGGCAAAGCTCATCAAAGAAATATACGTTTACCGGAAGAAAATTCATAAAAAAGAAGGGCGGCTGCGCGACGCAAAAGACACTCGCGCAAGCTGAATTACCTAGTTCTGGTCTGGTCGGTCGTTCTGATCCAACAAAGAGCATCTGTGAACGCAGGTGTTTTTTGTTATAGTAACCATAAGAATTCTTAATTCATTCGATATGAGAAAAATAATTGTCCAAGAATTTATTACCTTAGACGGGGTCATGCAGGCTCCTGGGGGACCCGAGGAAGATACGTCGAGCGACTTTAAGTACGGCGGCTGGACAGCGCCGTATTTCCACGAAGCTGACGCGGCGGCCGGTGAGTTCATGAAAAAATGGATGGAATCTACGGACATCCTGCTAGGTCGAAAGACGTTTGATATTTTTGCTGCCTACTGGCCGACCCATGCAGAAATGTGGCCAGGCATTAACGACGTCACCAAATACTGCGTAAGTACAACACTGGATACGTCAGGTTGGCGAAACTCAATTTTCTTGAAAAACGTTGATGACATAAAAAAGCTTAAAGCTTCAGAAGGCGGTGATATAAAAGTTCACGGCAGCGGCAAGCTGGCCCAGACCCTGTTCAAACATGATCTAGTTGATGAACTGTGTCTCATGACTTTCCCCATCACCCTCGGTACCGGTAAGCGGTTATTCGGTGAAGGTACTATTCCCGCAGCCTTTACGTTAACTGACAGTTTAGTTACATCAAACGGTGTGATCTTCGGCTACTACAAGCGAGCCGGAGACGTTAAGACAGGTACCGTCGGAGCTTAAGGCGGCTACCCAGCTAAAAATTCCTCAGCTAAACTGAATACTTTTTTTAGGGCCGTTCCTGCGTCCTTGAGACACAGCGTCATTGAGTAAAATTTATGTATGATCAAAAAAATAATCTCTAACGGTACGCCACATAAAATGCCTCCGGATTTACGGAAGGCTCTCACTTCCGAAAGAGTGGCGCTCGCGGCATGGGAGGACCTTACGCCGCTTGCACGCAATGAGTGGATTTGCTGGATCACCTTCGTCAAAAAAGACCAGACCAGAAAGGAGCACATTAAAAGGACAATTGGCGAACTCAAGGAAGGGGTGCGCCGGCCGTGTTGCTGGATGGGCTGCATACATCGCATGGACAAATCGGTAAGCCCTTCGGTGCAAGCAGCGCTCGATAGGCGATCTAAAAAATCTAAGAAAAAAGAGGTCTAATCCTTCTTTGTTTGGGGTATTTTTTCATTAGTGGTACAGTGAATGTATGAAAGGCTACGTCGCCAACCTAGAAAAGGCCGCGCTCGAAAATGAAAATTTTCGAAAGGTTCTCTATACCGACAAAAGGTGCCAGCTGGTACTCATGTCGCTCCTGGCCGGAGAAGACATCGGTGAAGAGGTACACGACGTCGACCAATTCTTGCGGGTGGAAATTGGCACGGGAACCGCAACCATGGACGGCACGCCGCAGAATATAGACGCCGGGAGCGTCATCGTCGTTCCGGCCGGCACGAAGCACAACATCGCCAACACCGGTTCCGGCGCCATGAAGCTCTACACCGTCTACACGCCCCCGCACCACCGTGACGGGGTTGTTCATAGAACGAAAACCGAAGCCGAAGCTGATACCGAACATTTCGATGGCAAAACTACGGAGTAGCCTTGGTATGGCGAACGGAGAAAATTTCGTAACGCACGTTCGGGAACCAGCCCCCGCCCGGTTCTTGTTCGCCGACACCCGGTTCGCCTGGTTCTGGCTAATCGTGCGGCTGTACGTTGGCTGGGAGTGGCTCACGGCCGGGTGGCACAAACTGGGAACGCCTGCCTGGACGGGTGACGCCGCCGGGGCGGCGGTTCAGGGGTTCCTCGCCGGCGCCCTGCAGAAAACCTCCGGCCTCCACCCGGACGTTTCAGGCTGGTACGCATCCTTCATACAGAACGTTGGACTGCCGAACGCCGCGACCATCTCGTACGTGGTCACCTACGGGGAAATTGCCATCGGCATCGCGCTCATCCTCGGCATCTTTACCGGCATTGCCGCGTTCTTCGGTACTTTTTTGAACCTCAACTACCTGTTCGCGGGAACGGTGAGCACCAATCCCCTCCTGCTGCTCCTGCAGCTGTTCCTCATCCTCGCCTGGCGAACCGCGGGTTGGCTCGGGCTCGACCGGTACGTGCTTCCCGCCCTCGGAACCCCCTGGGAACGGGGTAAAGGTCTGAAAGGCTAACCCGGGAAACACGCCCCGTGCGAGTCCGCAGCTTCCGAGCAAAGGTCTGGGTGTATCCGGGCATGGCCGCCTGGCGCTTCATTTCGTTTCCAAAAAAACTGTCGGCGAATGTACAAAAAACATTCGGGGGCTCAGCCCGTGGCTGGGGTTCGCTGCCGATAGCCGCCACAGTCGGTAAAACGACCTGGCGGACTTCTATTTTTCCTGACAAAAAGTCCGGGACCTACCTGCTGCCGCTGAAGGCGGAGGTACGGAAACGTGAGCAGATTACAGACGGCTCGACCATTGCCGTCGGCATAGAAATCCAAGCCTGAGCTCCGCAGCTCCCGTGGCCTGCTAAAATGCAGGGACCAGTAACCAAGCAACCATGTCCACCATGAACCCCGTCGTTCACTTCGAGATGCCGTACGAAGATCGTCAGCGGATGGTCGATTTCTATGCCAAAACGTTCGGCTGGCAGCCGCAAATGCTCGGCCCGGAAATGGGCGACTACGTGGTGGTAACCACAACGGAAATGGATCCCGAGACTAAGTTTCCCAAAGAACCGGGCAGAATCAACGGCGGTCTTTACAAAAAAACCAAGGACAACCAGCACCCGTCGGTGGTCATTGCGGTCGGCGACATTCGGGACGGCATGAAAAAGGTTGCCGAAGCCGGCGGTACAATACTCGGCGGCAGCCACGCTGCCGGAGAACCGGACGACATTCCCGGTGTCGGCCTGTACATCTCGTTCCTCGACAGCGAGGGTAACCGCGTCAGCATGATCCAACCGAAGGGCATGTAGCCCAAAAAGCAGTTTTCACGAACGCCCATGCAAAAAATCGTTCCCCATCTCTGGTTCGACAAAGAGGCCAAAGAAGCCGCCGAATTCTACACCTCGCTGTTCCCTGATTCGGGGCTAACAAACGTGACCACGATCCGCAATACCCCGTCAGGGGACTGCGACGTGGTGTCTTTCAACCTCTGGGGCTGCTCCTTCATGGCCATCAGCGCCGGGCCGCTGTTCAAGCTCAACCCTTCCATATCGCTCATGGTCAACTTTGACCCCTCCAAGGATGCGGGCGCGAAAAGCCGGATCGACGAGGTCTGGGCCAAGCTGTCGGAAGGCGGGAAGGCGCTCATGCCGATCGGCGCCTACCCATTCAGCGAGCGCTACGGCTGGGTGCAGGACCGGTACGGCCTCTCCTGGCAGCTCATCCTGACGAAGCCCGAGGGCAGCGAGCGGCCACCCATCCTCCCGTTCCTCATGTTCGTGGGCGACGTGTCCGGCAAGGCCGAGGAGGCTTCCGACTTCTACCTTTCCGTGTTCAGGGACGCAGCGCGCGGGGCGGTCGCCCGCTTCCCGGCCGGGGCGGAGCCCGAAAAGGAAGGGACGATCATGTTCACCGACTTCAAGCTCGAAGGCCAGTGGTTTGCCGCCATGGACAGCGCGCGCCAGCACGACTTCGCGTTCAACGAAGCCGTGTCGTTCATAGTCAACTGCGACAGCCAGGGAGAAGTGGACCGCTACTGGGAGAAGCTCTCCGCGGTACCGGGGGCCGAGCGGTGCGGCTGGCTCAAGGATCGGTTCGGCGTCTCGTGGCAAATCATCCCCGCCGCGCTCGGCAGGTTCATGTCAGACCCCGACCGGGAAAAGTCGGGACGGGTCATGCAAGCCATGCTGAAAATGGGCAAGATCGACATCGCGGCCCTGCAGCAGGCGTACGACGGAAAGTAACGGCCGGGAATGTCGGTATCCATTACCTACTTCGTTCACGGGACCACGACCGACAACGAGAGCGGCATTTCGTCGGGCTGGAACGACGTGGGTCTTTCCGCGTTAGGTATTCGGCAGTCGGAAGAACTGAAACAGAAAACCGAACACGAGACGTTCGACGTCGTGTTCTGCTCTGACCTGCAGCGCGCAGCCCGCTCGGCTAACCTAACCTGGGGCGGCACGAATAAAATAGTTCAGGATGCGCGGCTGCGCGAGTGCAACTACGGCGACTACAACGGGAAAGCCTCGGACATTGTTGAGCCGCTCCAAGAACGCTCAACCACCATTCCCATGCCGAACGGCGAAAGCTACGACATGGTAAAGGACCGGATCGAGAGGTTTCTCGAAGATTTGAAAAAGAACTACGATGGCAAGCACGTTGCCATCGTATCTCACAAGGCTCCACAGCTGGCGCTCGATGTCCTGCTGAAGGGTATGACCTGGGAGCAAGCTTTCGAACACGATTGGCGCAAAACGAGAGCCTGGCAGCCGGGCTGGAAGTACACCCTGAACTGAAAGGTGTATAGTTATAGAAACTAACTAACACCAAAGAAACAAAATATGTCGAACGACAAAAAGGTAGAGTGGCTGCTGCGGGTCGGCGTCGCCGGGGAATTCTTAGGGCACGGCCTGCTCGCCATTGGCGGCAAGAAGGACTGGGTCGGCTGGATTAGCCAAATAGTCCATGTGGGCAATTCAACCGCCGGAACGCTGCTCTTGCTGGTCGGCGTTATCGACGTCGCGCTGGCCCTCATGGTTTTGGTGAAGCCTCTTCGCCCGGTGCTGCTGTGGATGGCGTTCTGGGGTTTCTGGACGGCGCTCGTGCGGCCCCTCGTCGGGCTCGGCTGGCTCGACTTCATTGAGCGCTCGGCCAACTGGGCCGCTCCCCTGGCGCTGTTCTACCTGTACCCGAGCCGGAAGCAGTAACCAACCGTGCGCGAGCGTGGAGACGACCCGGCAGAAGCAGCAGAGCGTTCGCCTCGAGAACGCGAGACAGTTTTAGGCGAGCTCGGCAAGATTGCCAATGAGTTAAATTTCGCCATTCCCGAAACCCTCGGCGCAGCGGTCTTGAACCGGAATCCTGAGGTGACCATTGAATCTGCCATGGGAACCTGGCGCGAACAGGCGGAAGCTATTGCTGACCAGCACGCAGAATCACCGGCGTACTACCAGGTGCAAGCCGGCCTCACGGTCGCGCAGGCCGAGGTGCTGCTCAGGGCCGAACAGACCGAGGCGGCGATAGATGCCATTGGCGACGCCGCCGAGTACGCCTCGCAGCTCGGCATGGGTGAAATCGTCTCACGGCTGCAAGCACAGGCCGCGGCAATCCGCGGCGCCGAACCCTCCGCCCCGAGCTAACCTCCGGCAAACCGCAACTATCGGACCGTAAAAAACGCCACCCGCGGGTGGCGTTTTTTACTGCGGTACTACTGCGACGTGCGGCGGTAACGGTCGACCGCGAGCGGGACGGCTATTACCAGTATGCCGGCCATCCAGGCGAGCGCGTGCCAGAGGTTGCTGCCGAGCGGCTGCCCCAAGGTCAGGGCGCGAACGCTGTTGACCGTGGCGGTAATCGGGCTGGCCTTGGCAAAGGCTTGGAGCCAGTGCGGCATGGTGTCCACGGGCACGAAAATTGAGCTCGCGAACACGAGCGGGAAAACCCAGACGAAGCCCGCGACCTGGGCCGTTTCGACGTTCCGCACGAGCATGCCGATGACCGCAGATATCCACGAGAACGAGAAGCCGAACAGGATGGTGAGCCCGAGCGCCGCGAGCGCGGCGCCGAAACCCTCGTGGAAACGGAAGCCGATGGCAAAACCCACCGCCGTCATGAGCAGGACGACGAAAACGTTACGGAGCATGTCGGAAATGGTCCGGCCGGCCAGAACGGCCGAGCGTGCCATGGGCAGGCTCCGGAACCGGTCTATGAGCCCCTTGGAGAGGTCGTCGGCCAAGCCAATACCGGTCTGCATGGCCCCGAAGATGACCGTCTGCACAATAATGCCCGGCAGCAGGTAATTAATGTAGCTGCTGCTCGAGGTCCGAATGGCCCCGCCGAAAACGTACGTGAACAGCATGAGGAACATGACCGGCTGAATGGTCGAGAATATAACCAGCTGCGGCAGGCGGACGTAGCGCAGGAGGTTGCGTCTCGTCATGACCGCAATGTCGGACAGCGTCCACAGAAACCCCTGCTTGGCTACATGGCTCGCGTGCTTTGCGGCGATTGTGCTATGCATGGGCGGGGACTCCTTTTCCGGTTAGCTTCAAGAAAACTTCGTCGAGCGAAGGCTTGCGCAACTCAATGTCTGCAATTTCGAGACCGGCGGCATCGATGATGCGAATAGCCTCGAGCAAGGTTTTAGCGCCCTCGCGTACGGGAACGGTAATGTGCCCGGAAACGTGGTCGATGTGCGGGGGCTCGGTGCCGACGCCGGCGAGGAGCGCCGCCGCTTCCCCGGCGCGGTGCTTGTCTGAAAGGTGCAATTCGAGCACGCCACCGCCGATTTGCGCCTTGAGCTCACGGGCCGTGCCGTGGGCAATGACGGTGCCGTGGTCGATCATGACGATGGTGTCGGCGAGGTAGTCAGCTTCCTCGAGGTACTGGGTGGTCAGCAGGACCGTGGTTCCGTCTTGCACGAGCCCCTCAATAACCTCCCAGAGCTCGGCGCGGCTGCGGGGGTCGAGGCCCGTGGTCGGCTCGTCGAGGAACAAGATTTCCGGCTCCCCCACGAGGCTCGCGGCGAGGTCGAGGCGGCGGCGCATGCCGCCGGAGTATGTCTTAACGGTTCGGTCTTTGGCTTCGGTGAGCGAAAAACGCCCGAGGAGTTCGTTCGCCTTCCGGGCGGCATCGGCTTGCGGCATGTGGTAGAGCCGGCCGACGAGCTCGAGGTTCTCGTAGCCGGTGAGGTTCTCGTCAACCGCTGCGTACTGCCCGGCGAGGCCGATATGGTTGCGCACAACCTCGGGGTACCTGGCCACGTCAATACCGGCGACCGTGGCGGTGCCGCCGCTCGGGGCAAGCAGCGTGGTGAGGATGCGAACGAGCGTCGTTTTGCCGGCGCCGTTGGGGCCGAGCAGGCCGAGCACGGTCCCCTTCTGCACGTCCAAGGTTACGCCGCGGAGGGCCTCGACGCTGCCGTAGGACTTGCGCAAGTCCCTGACCGAAATAATGCTGCTATTGGCTGATTCCATGCTGTTCAGTACGGTGCTTAAGGTCTTTCCGCCCGAAAAATACATTTTCCATAGGTATTAGTTTAAATTTTTTTACGGCTTTTGTAAATACTGACCGGTACCCGCCTAAATGGTTAAGCGCAAATGAAACGCCGGGCCCACGGGCAGCCCGGCGAACGTACGTATGATGCGGGTATAATGGTCCCCGCTAATGCTTGGTGAACATGCGCTGGAGCGCTCCTTCCGTATACATCAGCGGGTGGTCGGCTCCCGGTGTCGCTACCGCGAACGTGCCTCCTCCCCAGGGGCTCACGGCACCGTGATTCCTCGCGAATGCGATGACTTCGGTTGCACTTGAGCCACTCGGAGCAAACACTGCGGTCTTCACGACACCGGTCAAATCGTGTCCAGGCGTAACTACCTGCATTCCTTGCATCGAAATCTCCTAACTGTTTGGCGGTTTGGCGGCTGGCGGGCCGCCTGCTCCCCTCATGGGGATGCAGCATTCTGTCACCGAATAAAACTTTCGTCAAGCACGTTTCGACTGCTGCTATAATTAGGTTACACCCTATCCGAACTCCATGAATCCGCTCCAGCACCTGCACCCGGTCATCGTGCACTTCCCCATTGCGCTGCTCACGCTCTACGCGGCGCTCGAGATTGCCCGCCTGCGCGTACTGACCCGCCAGGCGTGGTACTTCCCCATGAAGGCGATCCTCGTCATCCTCGGCGAGGCCGGTGCGCTCCTCGCCCAGCGGCTCGGGGAAGTTGACGCCGAGAGCCGGACCCGGAGCGTAATGACCCGGGCGGTTATTGAGAAACACGAGCTGTTCTCGGACGTCGTGGTTATCGTCTTCGGCATCCTCGCAGCTGCCTACCTCATTGTCTGGATCGGCCAGCGCTGGCAGCTGCCCGCCGTGGTCCGTTCGTACTCGGCCTACGTGCTGAAGGCCTGGAGCGCGGCGCTCCTCGCCTTCGTCGGCTTCCTCGCCCTCCTCGTTACCGGTGCGCTCGGGGCGCTCATTGTCTACGGGCCAGACCGGGTCGAGCCGTTCGCCCGCTTCGTCTACCGGCTCCTCGTCGCGCGTTAAACGCGCACAACAAAAAAGAGCGCGGCGCACCCCGCGTTCTTTTTTGTTCCCCGGTTCAGCCGTGGTCCGAACGGCAGACCGGACCCCAAGTACAATACGTTGGGGACAGAGTCCAAATACCTTCACCTGCACGGGGAGGCCGCAGCAACGGGCGGCCGAACGTTCGGAAATACAACCGGTTCAGGCTATGAAATTGTTTTTTTGTTTGCTGCGTTTTGTTTCGGAGCCGAATCTTCAGAAAGCAGCTTAATATTATTATAGCACGTTTAGAAAAACTTTTCAAGTGAAGGTGTGATCTCGGCCCGCCAGCTGCAATAGGGAGTATAATGGTGCTGACGAAAAATTTAACCAACGACGCGTGCGAATTACCTTTTTTGAAACGAACGAAGCCGACGAGCAGGTACTTGAGGCCGAACTGAAGTCCGCCGGACTGTCAGGCATAGAGGCGAACTACGTGCGCGAGCCGCTCACCGAAGCTACGGCCGAACGCGCCGCTGGGTCGGGAGCAGTTTCGGTTTTCGTGCATTCTGCCGTCACCCGTACCGTGCTCGACCGGCTTCCGGACCTGGGGCTCGTGCTGACGCGCTCGACCGGTTACGACCACGTTGACCTCGGCGCGGCCAAGAAGCGCGGGATCACGGTCTGCAACGTGCCTTCGTACGGCTCGCGGACCGTGGCCGAATTTACGTTCTCGCTCATCCTCGGCCTGTCGCGCCGCACCTTCGAAGCCTACCGCCGGGTAAAGGACGACGCTGACTTCGACATGGACCACTTCGAGGGTTTTGACCTCTTCGGCAAGACGCTCGGGGTCGTCGGCACCGGCAGAATTGGCCAGAACGTCGCCCGCATCGCGAAAGGTTTCGGCATGTCGGTCCTGGCCTACGACGCCTACCCGAACGCAGCGGCAGCCGGTGAAATTGGCTACGCGTACGCCGCCACGCTCCACGAGCTGCTGGGGCAGGCAGACATTGTGACGCTCCACGTACCGGCGAGCAAAGACACGCGCCACCTCATGAACGACGCGGCGTTCCGCGAAATGAAGGCCGGCGCCATCCTCATCAACACCGCGCGGGGCGACGTTGTCGACACCGACGCGCTCGTTCGCGCGCTCGGGTCGGGAAAACTCCGCGCCGCGGGGCTCGACGTGTTCGAGCACGAGCAGAGCCTCGGCCGCGAGGCGAGCATGGCCTCAGAAGAGCAGCCGCTCGAGGCCGTCCGTACCGCCCTCGAGAACCGGCTGCTCGTTGACCTGCCGAACGTGGCGGCGACCCCGCACGTTGCCTTCAATTCCCGGGAGGCGAAAGCTGAAATCGCCAAAATGACCCTAAAAAACCTCGCGGCGTTCATCGGCGGAACGCCGCTGAACGCGGTCAGCTAGCATGGCGCGCCGCTGGGTACAGAACGCCGGTGCGCTCGAGACTACGCCCGAACGCGCGGCGGTGCTCGACATTGTCGAGGCCGGCCTCGACGCCATTGACACCACGGTCGTCGTTAATCGCTCGGTCAAGCTCACCGGCGACCTGCTGACCATAGACGGCCAGCTCTTCGACCTGCGCAACTTCGGCAAGCTCTACGTGCTCGGTTTCGGCAAAGCTTCGGCGAAAGCCGCCCTCGCCCTCGAGGGCATCCTCGGCGAGCGGATCACCGACGGCGTGGTGGTGAGCAACGCCCCCGCGCCCACGGAGCGCATCCGCTGCTACGTCGGCACGCACCCGCTCCCCTCCCGTGAAAACGTGACCATCGCCGAACGCATGCGCGAGCTCGTGGCGCGCGTAAAACCCGAAGACCTCGTTCTCTGCCTGGTTTCGGGCGGGGGTTCGGCCCTGCTGTGCTGGACCGAAGCCGAACGCGAGCAGGGCGTGCGGCTCTACGAGAGCTACCTTTCGAGCGGCGACGATATTAAGAACCTCAACACCGTCCGCAAGCACATTTCCGAGGTCAAGGGCGGCGGGCTCGCGAAGCTCCTCTACCCGGCAACTGTCGCCAGCCTCATTTTTTCAGACATCGCCGGCAACAGCTACCACTTCGTTGATTCTGGACCGACGTACCCCGACAGCAGCACGGTGGCCGACGCGCAGGCCATCGTTGACCGCTACGGGCTCGGCAGCTTCCAGCTCACCGAAACCCCCAAAGATCCCCGCTACTTCGAGCGCGTCTACAACATGCCGGTCATCTCGAACGTCATTGCCCTCGAGCGCATGGCCGACCGCGTTCGCACGCTCGGCTTAGAACCGCGGGTCGTTTCGTCCGAGCTCTACGAAACCGCCGACCGGACCATGGCGCTGCTGCTCGGGGCCTCTGCCCCGGGTACCGTCGCCCTCGCCGGCAGCGAAATGAAGCTCCTCGTCGACCGGCCCGGAGGCAAGGGCGGGCGGAACGCCTACCTCGCCCTCAAGGCCGTGGAGCAGCTCGGCGGCCGCGACACCTTTGCGGCCGTGGCCTCCGACGGCCTGGACAACTCCGACGCGGCCGGCGCGATCGTAGACGCCGGAACGCTCGCGCGGGCCCGGGCCGCCGGTACCGATCCGGCCAGCTACCTCGGCCGCTTCGACCCCTACACGGCCTTCGCGTCCCTCGGCCACGAGCTCATGTTTACCGGACCGACCGAGGCGAACGTCTCTGACTTCCTCGTTCTCTACCGGGCACGGTAAAGCAAAAAAACGTCCCCGCCGATAGGCAGTGACGTTTTTTATTTCAGACCCGCGCAGCTTGCTCCGACTTTTTAAGCAAACGGTCGCGCTCTTCGGGGGTAAAGATGTGCACGGTGCCGAACACGCCGTCGTAGCCGGCGTCGAGGGTAACCGCGCCGGCCCGTATGCGCGCAATGGCTTCGGCAACCACCGGCGGTACGAGCTTTGCCAGTTCTCCGGGCGAAGCGTCCAGCAGAATGTCGAACTCCGGCCTGAGTGCCACGGCAGCCTCGTACGCCGCCGTTACTTTTTTGCTCGACACCCCCGTACCGAAAGCCTCGGCGATGACCTCTTCGAGCGGAATTACATTTTTAAAGGGGATGGCCCTGGGCGGCGCAAACCCGTAGTCCCGGTCGGCGAGTTCTTCAACCCGGGCGAGCACGCCGCGCAGTAGCGGCTTGCCGCAGACCGGGCAGCGGCCGCCGAGCTTTTTAAATTGTTTCGGCTCCGAGGAAAACTTACAGACCGCGTGGCCGTCGAGGTGGTACTTCCCCTCTTCCGGAAAAAATTCAATCGTGTAGAGGAACTCATCCTGCTTCCGCTCTTTCATGGTGCGGATGATTTCCGGGTACGAGAGGTTGGCCTCTGAAATCTCGAATACGTTGGCCTCGCGGCCTATTTTACGCAAGCTGTGGGCGTCGGAGTTCGAGGTCAGGCTGTAGCCATCGAGCCAACTAACCTGCCAATTCATTTTTGGATCAGACGACAGCCCGGTCTCAATGGCCCAAATGTGCTTCGATTCATCCTCGAAGGCCTCTGCGACTGTGTCGAAACCGGACAAGCTGCCGAACACCCCGAAGTGCGGCGTCCATGCGTGGGCTGGAACTATTTCCATGGCTTGGTCAGCCTCTTTGGCGATCTTCACCAGGTCGGGACAGTGAATGCCCATAATGGGACGGCCGTCGGCTTTCAGGTTCGCGCCGCGCGCCTCGAGGCCGGCAATGAACCGGTCCACGGCCGTGAAGTTCGGGGCGAAGACCATGTTGTGCACGCGCCGAACCTTGTCCCCGGCTTTGTATATGTTCGAGACCTCGGCCGTGAGCATAAAGTAAGCTTTCGCCGAACCGTCTTTAAGGCGGTAGAGGCCGGGTCTAGCTTCCTCAAGCTGCTCTTTGAGCAAGGAAAGCCACCCGGGGTGGGTGAAGTCACCGGTACCAATGACCGCAATGCCCTTCTTGTCAGCCCACTGGCCAATGCTCCCCGGCACCAGGTCCTTCGAGCAGGCTCGGCTATACTTGGAATGAATCTGCAGATCGGCAATGACTCTCATGCGCTCTCGGTGACTGCTAAAATTTCTTCTGCGGCCTGGAGCTGCTCCGGGGTGTTAATGCCCACGACCTCAATTGGGCTGACCGGCTCGGTACGGACCCGTTCGCCCTCGCGGACGGCAATCTCGAGCAGGTCGGTGAGGTAGAACTCCCCCTGCACGTTCTCGTTCTTGACCTTATCAATGTGCCGCCAGAGCCAGGCGGCCCGGAAGCAGTAGATGCCGGGGTTAACCTCGAGCAACGCGCGTTCGTGTTCGCCCGCGTCTTTGTACTCGACGATGCGCTCCAGCTCGCCGGATGCCGAACGGATAATGCGTCCGTAGCTGCCGAGGCTCTGGAACGCAGTCTGAAAATTCGGCGGAGAGGCCGTGAGCATGGTAAAGTTGCCGCCGGACTCCCCGTGCGCGACGAGCAGGCGCCGCACCGTGGCTTCGATAATGAACGGCATGTCGCCGTAGAGAACGACGACGTGCTCGGCGCTCACGGCGGGCCGCGCGGCGGCGACCGCGTGTGCGGTACCGAGCTGCTGCTCCTGCGTCGCGTAGCGGAACTTATTTCCGAGCGTTGCCTGAACGAGCTCGCGCATGAAACCGACTACCACGATCGGCGGTTTCTCGGCGGCGAGTGATTTTAAATTTTCCAGCAGGTAAGAAACGAGCGGCTTGCCGGAAAGCTCAACGAGCACCTTCGGCAGGCTGCTGCTCCCCATGCGGGTACCGCGTCCGGCGGCGAGAATTACAATGTCAGCATCCATGGAGTTGCATGTTCGGTACTTCGGGAACTATAGCAGACCGGAAAGCGCGGCGGCGAGCTTGTGCGGATCGTGGACAATGGCGCCAAATTCGTTCTCGCCCCAGAGGTCGGCCGCGTGCACGCGGTGGTCGTCCCCGCCGAACACGAGGGCACCCTTGTGCTCGCCGCGGTAGCGGGTAAGGATCGGCCCGGGCAGCTCGGCGCGATTTGCGAGAACCACGTTGACCTTACGCCCGAGCAGCTGCTCGACCCACTCCACGAACTCAGTACCGCTGAAGCCATCTGTCTCGCCGTACTTCGTGGTGATATTGAGGACTTGCAGAACGCCGCAGCCAGCGTCTCGAACCGCTTCTCTGACGCCCGGGACCGCGAGGACCGCCGAAACGCTCGTCATGAGGTCGCCGGGCGCAACCACGAGCCAGTGCGCTCGGGCAACGGCCGCAGAAACCTGCGGGTTGAGCGGTACCGCTTCTTTGAGCCAGACTTTCTGTATGGGGAAGCGCACCGGGTCCCAGAACGGGTTGGTTCCGAGCGTGCCAATCTCGTGCTCGCCCTCGACTACTTCGCCGCCGGCGTCGGCCACGAGCGTAGCCGTCTGGCTCGAAACCGGCAGCACGCGGTGGGGTTCGGTTTGGAAAAGGCCGCACATTTCTTCGGCCGCGGCAATGAGGCCGCTCTCGCGCTCAGCCGCGGCGAACAGAAGGTTCCGCACCGTGTGGCCGTGGAGCGACCCGACGTCGAACCGCCGCGACAGGGCGCGCTCGAATCCTGAAAGCGGAGAGAGCGCGGTGACGCAGCGCATGAGGTCGCCAATGGACCCGCTCGTGCCGTACTCGAGCCTCAGGCGGCCCGTAGAGCCGCCCGAGTCGGTCACCGGCACCACGGCGGTTATTTCCAGGTCAGGGACGCGCCGGAGGGCTTTTAAGAGTGCGGTCTGGCCGGTGCCGCCGCCAACCGTGACGATGCGTTTCATGCGGTTTATGGTCCTACGGGATCCCCGCGCGGCGCCAGCCGCGCGAGGTAAATTAACGGACGTAAAGGTAGTACTCGTGCGAGGGCGAGCGGAGCCCGGTGCTGAACTGGAGCAAGAGGACCGCACGGCGAAACGGGGTCAGCCTGCGATCACGCGGATTCGGCGCGCCGCGGCGCCAGGTTTTGACCGGCACGGCGGTTGGCAGCGGAAAGTCGCGAACGAGCAGGCGGGCCCCGGCCTTCGCTTCAGCAAAAAATTTAGCTTCGACTTTCGGCATAATGAGCGGGTAGAGGTACGCGTAGCAGAAGGTGGCGTCGTGCCAGGGTACCGAAAAAAAGTTTGAGCCAAAAAACCGGGCGCTGCTGCCGGCGAAGAAGGAGCGGAGGCCCGCCAACGCGCGCACCCAGCCCACCACCTCGTAGCCCCGCACCGTTCCCGCACCCGAGCGCTCGAGGAGCAAAGCCACGCTACCAGAGCCCGAGCCGAGGTCGAAGGCTATGTCGTGCCGCGAGAGGCCGACCTCGCCGACGACCGCGGCCAGCTCGGGAATGTCGCTCATGACCACCGGCACGCCGGTACGCAGAAAGCCAACAAGGCCCGAAACCTGGGTCCAGAGGATCACCCCGGTAACGAATAGGAGAACGAATAGAAGTATTGTTTGAGCCATGCACCAAGATGGTAGCCGAACCCCTGCCCGAGCGCAAAACATCCGAGACCTTATGGCTTTACAGCTCTATTTGATAGTCCGCGCGAGAATGCGGACGAGCCCGAGTTGATAGCTCGCACGAGCGTGGCTTTGCCACCGAGCGCGATTCTTTGAAAGGGAAAAGAAGGGTTTATAGGAAGGAAAACCGTAGGTCTGCTTTCCCGTACATTGAAAAATCCCGCCTTTCGGCGGGATAATTCATAATCGGGCAACGACCTACTCTTGCGACCCCAAACGGGATACTACCATCGGCCCTGGCGCGTTTGACTTCTGAGTTCGGGATGGGATCAGGTCGGACCACGCCGGAAATGTCACCCTGCGAAACCTCCGACAAAGCAGAGGCAAGGCAGGAAACGCTTCCTGTTGTTTTCTGGGTAAACGCAGCAAATGAACGAACACTACTTTTCCTCTAAAGCGGTAGTTCGCGCGAGTGTGGCTGTGCCACCGAGCGCAAAACCGCCCAAGGAAAGGGAGAGTTCGCGAGGGTTCCCATTTCGATCAGGAG
>CAZLPF010000019.1:0-10410 GCA_964561365.1 uncultured Candidatus Saccharibacteria bacterium
AGGACCAGGTGACCTGCTGACTCGTCTGCGCCGGGTTCGGCGAGACCGAGCAGGACAGGGTGGTGGGCGGCGTACTACTTCCCGTCAGGCTCTCCACGCTGATCGGGAACACCTGGATCGTACCGGTAACAGAACCCCGGTTCTCGAGGCCGAAGTACAGCTCGACGTTGGAGGCCTGGCTGTAGTCGGTCTTGATCCACTTGAGGTTGTTGTTCAGGTAGTAGCGGACGGTAGCACCGTCCCGTTCCATGGTCAGGATGTGGCGGGTGCCCTTGGGAGCGGCACCGGGGAAGAGCTGGTAGAAATAGCTCGGGACCTGCCAGGTCGCATCGTACTCATCACCCGAGAGGTTGATGTAGTACGGCAGGACGGTGGAACCGACCTGCTTCGTGCCGAGCCAGAACCGGAGGTCTGCTCCTGACTGGGTGCCGATGGTAACATCTGCCTTGATTCGTACCTTGTCAGCGAGCGTGAAGCCCGTGGTTCGGTAGTAGGCAATGGCCGAGGGGTTCAGGGTGAAGGTGCTGCCCGAGTTCGAGACACCAGAGGGACCGTAGAAGGTACCCCAGGTGCTCGAGGGGAAGGTGGTGAAGGGTTCGGAGAAGAGGGAGGAAGTGGGGGGTGGGACGGCCTGCACCGTGAAGCTGTTCGAGAAGTTCGACCAAGCTCCCGTAGCACCGTTCCGCACTTTCACTTTCCAACTTCCAACGGTGAGGTTAATGGCCGTGGCGCTGGCCTGCGTGGCGCTGGTAACAGCCACACCTGCGGAAGGATGCTGGTAGCACCCGGTGCCGGTTGCGGTGTCACAGAACCAAACTTCCAAGTTTGAAGCAAAGCCCGTTCCGGTGAGCCCGCCGTCGAACGGCAAGCCCGCGGTTGGGTTTCCGAAAGCTCCAAAATTGGTGATGGTCGGAACCGCTGGCGGAGGGGGCGGGCTGCTCGTTCCACTAATATCCTCCACCTTCAGTTCGGAAACGGTGATGGTTGCATTGGCGCTCCCGCTCCGGTTCTCAAAACCGAGGTAGGCGGAGAGCTGGGCGGTACCCATGCTCACGGTCCGGGTGTCCTTGAGCACGCCATCGGCGAAGAAGCGGGTAGTGTTGCCGTCCCGCTCAATGGCGAGGGTGTGCTGGGTACCTAAGGGTACGAGGCCGGTGAAAGTACCGAACTGCCCCCCGGAGCTCGCGTAGCCGTCGTAGAGCGAGTAGCCGATGTCTCGGGTCATGTTCCAGTAGGCGGTGCCGCCGACCGAACCGGAGGGAGCGAAGCCCATCCAGATTCTGCCGTCGGCTCCCGCTGGAGAGCTGTCGGTGTAGCGAACGGTAACCCGGGTCTTGTCCCCTACGGTCTGGTTGCTCGTGTAGTAGGCACCAGAACCGGGGTTGCCGGAGTAGACCAGGCTGCTACCACCGGACACCGTGTGGGTACCGAGGTTGTAGTTCTTGGTCCAGCCCGTGGGGAAGGTGGAGGGGTTCAGGGTGAGGAGCGGTGGAGGTAGCTGACAGCTGTTGTTTGCTGCCAGTTCGCGAGTAGCTTGCCTGCTGAATACCTTGGCCTGTCTTGATGCATCGTCCTCAAGTAGAAAATCATCTCGATCTTGGTAGGCAGCAGCGGTAGGTAGCGCGCAGAGCCCTGGAACGTAGTCGAAAGCAACGACGTCCATGGCACTGTTTGGTGGTACGTCTGATACTTCTACATAAGCACCGGGCGTAAGCGTGTACAGACCAAGATCGAACTCGACGTTCGCTTCCTGGCCAGTAGCGAGGCTCTGGTCAACGACCACGGAACGGAGCTCTTGCCCCGAGCTGCTTCTTACCGAGTACCGCACAGTGGTACTGCTGTTCGTGCGCTTTGTGGTACGGACTTTGATAACGTAGGCGCCACTCTGTCGAAGCACCGGATTCCAGCGAGCCCAATGACCGGACTCGAGGGTGTAGGCGTAGTCAATGCCACCCGCGTGATAGAGCTGCCAGACGTACTTCGTCGCATCGGCGCGGGTCCTTGCAGACAGGGAGTCGACGGAGAAGAACGACTGCAGCACGGGTCCGACGAAATTGGATACCTCATCGAGGAGCAGAGAACCGTTATCGACGAGGGCAGAATTATCCCGAACTTCTTGGGTATGCGTGGACGGGGGGCGAATAATTATGTTGTCTTGTCGAACGCTTCGCCAACCTTCAAAAGTAGCGCGACTAACTTTGCGGTTGATTAAGCCAGCCGGATAGTCCGCCCCACGAGAACTATAGCCATATACATATGGAAAGAATGGATCATTGATATATACCCATTCATTTCCATTACTTTCGGCCAAATAACCGGTGACGACTACAATGTGACCAAAACCCGACACTTCTTCGACCCGAGCAATGAACGGGCCTTCTTTTAGGGTGTCCTTGAGAGTTTGCCAAGAATAGTCTGGGAGTGACTTAACTTCGAAGCCTAACTTCTTTGGCAGGAAGAAGAGTCTTCCAGCGTCCCATACAAACCCAGAATTACCGACATTCCCATAGTTAGCCCTAAACTCGGTGGGGACCCTGTCCAATCCCGTATCACTGGCGGTTTGGCCAGATCCTGGCTGAAAGCCGACATTCCGGTATCCAGTCAGGGGGCCTTGATAAGTGTTGTTTTGAGTCCCTGAGTGGTAGATTTCTGGGACGGTGAACGTGCTATTGGGGTAGTAGTAATGGAGCAGCATGGTGATGCTGGTCGGCCCGCAGGCCGACTGGCCCCAGTTAAGGTAGTCGAGCTCGTCGAAGTAAGGAACAGTGTACTTCACTTCTTCCGGCGTGGTTTGGCCGTAGCTACTGTGCGCCCCTACAATCAGGAGGCAGCACAAAAGCAGCAACGACCATAGTTTGCGTTCTCTCTGCATGAGAACCTCCGTGCAATTTGAAATGTACGATGTAGGCCCTAGAGTACGTTGACTCGCAGTCCCTACGGCAGAGTAGCTATTTAAAATTAGCTACCGAGCCGCAACGAACGAGAGTGCTGTAAAAAAACCAGTCTTAGAGAGACTGGTTTTTGTTTTTGTTAGTTTTGAATGATCTTCACTGAATCAACCAACTTCTCCCACCGGGCTACTTTCTCTGCGACGTCCGGCATGGCGAGGAGTTTATCAAGTGTTTCTTTCTTTTTATTTGTTGCGATTTTTTCTTGCAAACTTAATAGCCTTTGTGCGTCAGGAGGTGGGTTAGTATCTTTCAAAAACCTTATTTCATCGAGATCATCAGAGAAATAGTAGGAGCTTGGATCTTTTGTTAGATCACCCGAGAAAAATACACGCTGCCCCTCTGTCTGAAATTCTCCGGCAAGTTTCCACTGGAACGTAGAGCCACCGCCAGTACCAAGGCCAAAAGGATTGTAATCAGTTATTTGATACATAGAGACTCGAGCAGAGTTTGCTTGGCAGTAGTAGAAAGGGTCTGTAGGGGCAAGTGGCGCCTTACAATCAAATCTTCGAGGCCCTGGGAGCTTTGGCCCCATGCCAACCCAGAATTGGTTCGAGAACACCAGGTCTTCGTAGGCAAAGCCGTTCCTCTTGTCAGTCAGAGAAGCAGGGTCGGCAAAAAACGGCATGAAAGCCAGTTTCTTTACATCACCGGGAAATGACAAAGTCGTGTTACCTGACAGAACAACAGTAAGCGTGTCACCCTGAACCTTTCCGCGGTAAGCGCCTCGGTAGAAAATCTCGCCATTTACGTTAACAATTTTCTCCGGATCGTTCGGGTCATAAGGTAACCGAGGTGCCTCAATGGGTGTGGTTGTGCTCGTCTGCCCCCCGTTGCCGGCGGGCGTAACCGGACGGCTAGCGCATGAAAAGGCACCGAGCACAATAATGGCACCGACGAAGAGAGCTGTTCCGTAGCGTTGGTTCATAAGAGGGATAAAAATACCGCAAGGAACCGAGGGTTTTGCGGATTGTTAAGGTCGGTTTTGTTTGCAGCTGGACAGTAGCACCACCGTAACTGCTTGTCAAAAGTAGGACCAGTTCAAAAATGACTGGCTCTACTTGAGTATTGCATCACCTTTGGCGTAGGCATCAACTTCGTCCTGGGGTAGGACGTTTATTTTGCTCGGTTTTACTTTCAGCCGCGCGAAGGCCTTGGCCGACAGGGGTTTCAGCTGGCCCTTCTGGACCAGGAAGATGGTACCGTCGCCGCTGCCTTTAATGTACGTGCCGTCCCGGGGCGCAATGGCAATGCCGTCAGACCAGCCGCTGGACTCACCGGCGCCGAAGACGAAGTCCGGGGTTATGCCCCGCTGCTTGGCCACGAAGGGAGAAATGGGGTGCTTCGCGCCTTCTTTGAAAATGTAGAGCGCGCCGGTTTTTGAGCCGACCGAGAAGAAGGTGCGGTCAGCGGGGGTGGCGAACGGGCCTTTCGGCATGGCAGCCACGTCTGCTGTTGCCACGGTTTCTATTTTGCTCGTCGGTACGCGGCGATTTTTAAACAGCTCGGCGGTCAGCGGGTGCAAAACCTGCTGGCCCACGACGTACACGGCTTTGGTGCCCGGGTCGCGGACGTAGGTTCCCTCTTTGGGCACCACGGCGCCGCCCTGGGCGTAGCTGGCCACCTCTGCGTCCGGCACGAGCTCAATGCCCTTCTGCGCCTCCGGCTTGAACTGCTTCAGGGTCAGCGGCGTGTAGGCCATAACCTTGCCGTCGGAAACCAGGTAGAGCTGCTTCGAGGTTTCGGCGCGGACTATGGTGCCGTCTTTCGGCGCGAGGGCCGGTCCGGCGGCGAACAGCTGGTCTTCGGTCGTTGAAATAGGCAGAACTGCGTCGTCGTCCAGGCCGCGCTGCTTGAGCACGAGGGCGGAGGCCGGACGCTTCACGTTCTGCACGAACACGTACTTCTGGGGGCTGCCGGGAACCTGGACCACGGTGTTGTCGGACGGGCCGTAGGTTCCGGTGGGCGGGAAGTCGGCGAGCTCGGAGTCGGGCACCGAAATGGCCGACGCTACGCTGATGCCGCGCGCGTTAATGACGAACTGCGGTATAGACAGTCGTCCGCCGTCCTGGAGAATGCTGTACCCCGTGCCGCCGACAATCTGAACAATGGTGCCGCTCCGGTAGCTGAACCAATCGCGGAAGTACTTCCAGAAATTGTAGTTGCCGTTAAAGACGTGGGGCGTGTAGCGGTAGAGCGCCGCGGTGGCGAGGTTCATGAGCGTGACGTTCTGCTGCGCCGGAACGTCGTAGGCGCCGAGCGTATTGCCGATCTCAATGGTGTCACCGACCTTGGAGCCGGCCGGGCCGCGCCCGCCGCTGGTAGTGTACGACTTCATGAGCGACTTGGCCGCGCCAATGTAGCGGTTCCCGTCGCCGTCGAGGTTGCCGAACAGCTGGAAGTAGAACCCGGGAAAAAGGTTGCCGCAGCCGGTGCCGTCCGGACAGGCGAAGCCCATGGCCCGGTCGAGCGCCTTCTGGAGCTCGGCCTCGGCGGCGTCGCGGCGGCCGGTAATGAGCCCCTGCTCCTTGTTCAGCGTCACCAAAATGACCTGCGGGTTCAAGCCCGACTGCCGCGCCGCGTCCCAAATGAGTTCGGCCGCCGTGCGCAGGCCGACGTGGCTCGCCCCCGGATCGTCGAGCTTCTGCTTGAAGCCCGCGTCAGCCGGCTCTTTCAGCTTCGCGAGGAACGCAGGGTCGAGGTTCGCGAGCGGCGAGCCTTTCGCCTGCAGGAATTTTTGAATGCCCTCGGGGCCCGAAAAGGTATTGAGGTCGACGAAGCGGGAATCCTCAATAATTTTGCTCGGGTTGAAGCCCGGGTCGGGCGCCTGGGCGGCCGCGAGCGTCGGGACAAGGAGGAGCGCTAGTATCGGGAGCAGTCTGAGTCTGGGCATACTACAGGTACTACGGTTCCCGTTAGCGGAAAGTTTCACCGACCGGGTACGAGCGGACGTCGCGCTCGGAAACGGCGGTCACGGGGAGCAGGTTCAGCCCGCGGTTCGTGAAAAACTCGCGCGTCACCGGGTGGAGCTCTTCGGCCACGACCCAGTAGACGGTCCGGTTCGGGGTGCGCAGGAGCATGCCGTCCGGCGGCAGGAGGAACGAACCCTGCGGCCAGGAGTTCAGCTCCGCGTACTCGGCTATTTTTATATCTGAAAATTTGAAGCCGCGGAGGCGGAACGTGGTTCCGCTCACCGGGCGCCGCGTGCCCCGGTCAATGGCGTACACGGTCGGGCTGTTCGCGAGCTTCACGAGGGTGCCTTCGGCCGGCGTGACGTACGGACCCGTGGGCACGCCGGCGAGCTGAGCCTCGCTCACCGTCTTGGCGACCGCGCTGCCGAAGCGGGCGTTAAAAACGGGCGGCGAAATGGGCCGCTTCGTTCCGCCGGAAATGAGGTACGCGGTCGGCTGACCCTCGGCCCGCACCACGTCGCCGTCGGCGAGGCCGCCGGGAGCCGGGCTCGGCGCGGCGAGCGCGGCGGCGGCGCGGATGCGGCCCCTCCCGAGCAGCCCGCGGCAGCTGCTGCCCCCGCACTGCGAGAGGTTCGCGCTGTCGACGGATTCGGCGGTCAGGAGTATGCGGTCGCGGACCTGGGCCGGCGTCAGGCTCGGGTAGGTGCTCCGCAGGAGCGCGGCGAGCCCGGCGACGAACGCGGTGGCCACCGACGTGCCGCTCGCGTAGGCGTAGGAGTTCGGCGCCGCCTGGCCGGTGACCGGGTCGCGGTCAATGGTCGAGAGGATACGCTTACCCGGCGCCACCACGTCGACGCAGGCCGCGCCGTAGTTGGCGACGTCGACCTTGAGGTCGTTGACGTCCACGGCCGAAACGCCGATGACCATGTTCTGGTCGTTGTCGTTGCAGACCGGGTAGACGGGGTCGCGGTCGAGGTCCCGCGCGCCCTGGTCGCGGTCGTTGCCGGCCGCGGCGACTATCACCGAGCCCCTGCCGAAGGCGTAGGAAACGGCGCCAGCGAGCGCCGAGTCGCGGACAATGCCGAGGCCCCCGACCGAAAGGTTTATGACACCCGCGCCGTGGTCGGCCGCCCAGGTAATGGCCCTCGCGAGCACGGCTACGTCGCCCTCGCCGTTCCCGCCGAGCGCCTTGATCGGCATGAGCGTAACCTGCCAGTTCGTGCCGGCCACGCCAATGCCGTTGTTCGGAACCGCGCCGAGGATGCCGGCGATGAACGTGCCGTGGCCGTTGTCGTCGGAGTTCGAGCCGACCGGAATGCTCCGGTTGTTCAGGAAGTCGTAACCTTCGGCGAAGTTTACCCCGCGCAGGTCCTCGTGCGTCTCGTCGACGCCGGTGTCAATGACCGCCACCACGGTGCGGAGCGAGCCCCGCCCCGTGTCCCAGGCGTCCGGGAAGCCGGACCGAACGAGCCCCCAGGCTTTGTCGATGTCGCGCGGGTTGGCGCTGAAGCCCGGGTCGTTGACGTTCGAAAACTGCGCGCTCGCCGCCGCGGCTCCGAGTGGAAAACCAGCGGCGAGGATCGCCGCTGCGGTGAGGGCAGCGGTAACCCGCGCCCGAATACTGGACGAATGGAATCGCATTAGCGGTAAACGCCCTGCCAGAGCTGGAGGCGAACTTTCAAAACCTCGAGGAGCATGTGGACCTTGCCCATGAAGCGCACCCGCGTGGCTTCGTCGTTGACCCAGGTCACCGGCAGCTCTTTAATTTTCATATTCATGAGGCGGGCAATGGCGAGCAGCTCGACGTCGAAAGCCCAGCGGAACACCGTCTGTTTAGGGAAAACGATCTGGCAGGCGCTCGCCGAAAATGCCTTAAAACCACACTGCGAATCGGTGACATTGAGCGGCACGAACAGGTGGACGATGCCGCGGAAGACGCTGCCCTGCAGGTCGCGGATCCACGGCTGGTGCTTCGTTATGTGGCTGCCCGAAATGCGGCGCGAGCCGACCACGAGATCGAATCCCTGGTCGAAGTACGGGAGGAAGGCGCCGATTTCCTGAATGCGGGTCGAATTGTCGGCGTCCATGAACACGCGCACGTCGCCGCTGCCGGCGAGCATGCCCTGGCGCACCACGCCGCCCTTGCCCTTGTTCTCGGTATTGTCGATGAGTTCGAGATTTTTGACCTTGGTTTTCATGCCGCGGACCACCTCCGCGGTTTTGTCCTTCGAGCCATCGTTCACGACGATAATTTCGGAAAGGTACGACTGCTTTCCGAGGTAGTCGGCGACGTCCGCGAGCGTCGCGCCAATTCGGGCGGCTTCGTTGTACGCGGGAATGATGACCGAGAGCTTGTGCATGGACAAAATTATACCATAAAAAACGGTCCCGCAGCTGCGGGACCGTTTACGTTCCGCCTAGAGCTCGAGCTGCTTCTGGAACAGTTCCCAGGCGTGAAAAACAATCGTCGAGAGGTCCGAGTAGCGCGGTTCGAAGCCGAGCTCGGTGCGGGCGGCGGTCGCGTCGGCCACAATGGCCGCCGCGTCCCCGGGGCGGCGCGGGCCCACGACCATGGGCACCATGCGGCCGGTGACTTCCGCGGCCGTGGCAATGACCTCACGCACGCTGTAGCCGCGCCCGGTGCCAATGTTGTACACGCGGTACGGCGACAGCCGGCCGACGTTCGAAAGCGCCAGGACGTGGGCGCGGGCGAGGTCTGACACGTGGACGTAGTCGCGCACGCCGGTGCCGTCGTGGGTCGGGTAGTCGCTGCCGTGGACGGTGACCTCGGGCCGCAGGCCGGCGGCGGCTTCGAGCACGAGCGGAATGAGATGCGAGCGGTGCGTGGACGAAATACCCGCGCCCGGGTCGCAGCCCGCGGCGTTGAAGTAGCGCAGGGAAATTGCCTGCAGGCCGGCGTAGTCGCTGAAGTAGCGAACGGTGCGCTCGGCCAGGAGCTTTGAAAATCCGTACGGGCTGTCGGGCCTGGTGCGCGCCGTTTCGGGCACCGGCACCTGCTCCGGCGTTCCGTAGACGGCCGCGGTGGACGAGAGCACGAAGCGCGTGCAGCCGGCGTTCAGCAGCTCTGAAATGAGCGCGGCGGTCTTCACCACGTTCTGCTCGTAGTACCTGGCCGGATCCCGGACCGACTCTTCAACCTCGAGGCTCGCGGCAAAGTGCAGGCAGGCGTCGAAGCCGCGGGCGAGGAGTCCCCGGAGCAGCTCGCGGTCGCCGCAGTCCCCGACCACCAGCTCAACGCCGTCGGGCACGTTCTCGCGCCGGCCGGTGGAGAGGTCATCGAGAACCGTAACCACGTAGCCGGAAGCGATGAGCTCTCGAACCGTGTGGGCGCCAATGTAGCCGGCGCCCCCGGTGACGAGCACGCGGCTGAGCTGCTTCGGCGGCACGCCCGGCTGGTAGTTCGGCACGGCCACGGCGGAAATGTTCGCGCTCCCCTGCTCCGATTTTCCGGCGAGCAGGTTGTAGCGCTCAACGGTGAGCAGCACGGCCCGCGGCTGCTGCCCGACGCTCAAGACCAGCCCGCCGCCGCGCGCCTCGGCTTCCCCGACCAACTGTTCAAGCTCTTGCTGCTCCATAAGTCTGTTCGGAAATAAAAGAAAACGACTGTTCTCGGGTGTCCGGCTGAACTGTCGTTTGTTTATCGCTCTCGGTTTGTTTGGTGGGCGCTCCCCCCTCAAAAGGCACTATAGCAGCTGCCGCCGAAGGCGCAAGTGGGTAAACGAAACCAGGCACGCGGGTGCCCGGTTCGTGTTTGTAATGCCTTTTTCCAAGTTCAGCCCGGCAGTGCTTCGGTCACCTGGCTTCCGCCGATCATCAGAACGGGAAAATAGCATGCGCGGAACTGCTGCTTTATGTCGTCCAGGTTCGGCGCGCCCTCGTAGCCCCGCGGGGTCGGAATGTCCCGGGTGTCGTTTATGGGAAAGCCTTGAAATGTGTGGCTTCCGTCAACAAACCCGAGGTACCAGCCTGTTTCGAACTCGCACTCGACAACCGCGCAGGTACCCGGACCGCCCGTCGGGATTCCGCTCGCACGGACCGGCGGAGTGAAGCGGTACGTCTTCCCGGGCGTCAATAGTGTCACCGCGGCGGCGTTTGTAGCCGCCTGGGCCGGACTCATTGCCACAACATCTGGAAACTGCATAGTGATTGTCCTCCTGAAAGCGATCCCCAGTGCACGATTGCTGCATCGTGCCCTAGAGAAAGCCCAGGAGCTCCGCCCGTTGGCGGAGCTCCTGGTACGATCTTTTTTTTGAACGGTTTGAGCTAGTTGCCCAGGATGAGGTCGGAAAGCTTGCCGAGGTCGCGGCGGCGGCGCCAGAGGGCGTAGCCGACCGAGGACAGGCCGCCGAAGCCCAGGGCCGCGGTGTCCGCACCGGTCTTCGGGGCAATGAACGCGCCCTGGACGCGGGGGGTGTTGATGCGAACCGTCAGCGTGTTGCCGTAGGTGTTCGTCATGACGTAGCTCAGGTTGTCGGCGAGGAAGTACTTCACCCGCACGCGGAAGCTCCGTGAGACCGAGCCGTTCGCCG
>CAZLPF010000019.1:10420-19840 GCA_964561365.1 uncultured Candidatus Saccharibacteria bacterium
CACGGTAATGCCGGGGAAGGTAATGGTGTTACCGTTCACGCTGCCGCCGCCCATGTCGGTGACGTCCGCGTACGGGAGGACCTGCGAGAGGTCGTCGGTAACGGTGAAGTTCGTCGCCGGCTGGTTGCCGCTGTTGTAAACGGTGAGCGTGTAGGTAATGAAGTCTTCCTTGTTCGCAACCACGGCCGTGGCGTCGGCGTTCTTCGTTTCGTTCGTCGCGCGCTTGCTGTACTGGAGGTTCACGTTGCCGCCGGCCACGCCCTGGGTAAAGACCCAGGCGTCGTCCTGGACGGTGCCGACCGAGTCACCGGAAGCGGTGGCCACGTTCTGCAGGCTCGAACCGGAGCCGGAATTCACGCGCGCCTGGAAGGTCAGCGTGCGCTCCTGGCCGACGGTGAGGTTGCCCAGGTACAGCTGGCCGCCCTGGAGCGAACCGTCGGAGCTGAGGCTTCCGTCGAGCCGGACCGTGCCGGCGATCAGCTGGAGGCCGCCGGGGAGGTTGTCGGTCAGGCGGACGTTGTTTACGGTGGCGTTGCCGCTGTTGCGGACGCGGATCTGGAACTCGACGGTCTCGCCCGAGACCGCGGTGACGCTCGTCGTGAAGCTCCCGCCGTCGAGCCTGCGGACGTTCTTCAGCACCGTGAGCGCGCGGTAGTCGTTCGCCGGCACGTTCTGGTTGTTGAAGATGTACGTGGTGTTCGTCGTGTTGCAGGAGTTGTAGACGCAGTTCTGGTAGTTGAAGTAGTTGAACCCGCCGCCGGTAGTTTCGGTCGGGACGCTGATGGTCACCGCCGAGAGGAGCGTGCCGCACTCGGCGTCAATGAGGTAGAAGGTGTACGAGCTGCCCGCCTGCATGCCGGTAACCGGGAAGCTGCCGGTGTTGCCGCCGGTGGCGACGACGTTCGTGAGGTTGCCCTGGGTCAGCTTCATGCCGTGCGAACCGGAGCTCGACCAGTTCACGGTCGAGCGGTAGTTCGAGCCGTCCTTGACCGGGCTCGTGGCCGACAGGACCGCGTTCGTGTTGGCCGTGCAGACTTGATTGAAGTCCTTGCGGACGACCATGGTGTCGCGCAGGCCGCCGCAGGAAGCGGTGTCGTAGAGGCGGACAATATAGTTCACGTTCGGCTGGACACCCGAGAGGGTCACGGTGCCGCCCTGCGTGGCGCTCGAGGTCAGGGTCTTTTCCTGGTTATCGGCCGGGTCAACGTAGGTCACGCGGACCGCGTTCTGACCAGAGAACGACCAGGAGACCGGCACCGAGTAGGTGCTGCCCTGCTGGGTGAACGCGCCCTGCGAGAGGCGCATATTCGTGTTCGGGGTGCAGATCGGCTGGCTGGCGCGGACCTCGACGGTGCAGCTCGAGGACAGGCCGGCCGAGGTCACGGTGACCTGGCGGGTGCCGGACGTGCCGTAGCTCGTCTGGAAGCTCGAACCGGAGCCAGAGGTGGTATTTCCACCGGGAGCGGTCCAGCTGTAGCTGCCGCTGCCGTTCGTGGCGGAGAAGTAGACCGGCTGGTTAGTCTCAACGCTCTGGAACGCCGGGCTGCAGATGACCTGGTTTACCACGGGCCGGGTAACCTGCACCGAGCAGCTGGCCGTGCGGCCGGCGGAGCTCACGGTCACGGTCTTCGCGCCTTCGTCGCCGAAGGTGGTGAAGAACGAACCGCTCGTGCCGGTCGAGGGGCTGCCGCCCGAAGCTTGCCAGGCGTAGCTGCCGTTGCCGCGGGAAGCGGTGAAGTAGACAATCTGGCCGACCGTGGCGGACTGCGAGGACGGGCTGCACATGACGTCCTGGATCTGGGGCTCGGAAACGGTCACGTTGCAGGTCGCGGTCTGGCTGCCGGAGGTCACGGTGACCGTCTTGCTGCCGGAGGTGCCGTAGGCCGTAAAGTAGGAGGCCCCGCTGCCGCTCGGCTGGTTCGCGCCCGGAGCCGACCAGCTGTAGGAGCCGGTGCCGCCGCTGGCCGAAAAGTAGACGTTACCCTGAATGCCGGCCGTCTGCGTCGACGGGCTGCAGGTGAGGGTCGGAATATTCGGAGTCTGGACTTGCACCGCGCAGGTCGCGGTCTGGTTGCCGGACGTGACGGTCACGCTCTTGCTGCCGCCGTCGCCGTAGGAGGTCTGGAAGCTCGAGCCGAAACCGGAGCCGACGTTCGCGCCCAGAGCCGACCAGCTGTAGGAGCCGGTGCCGCCGCTGGCCGAAAGGTAGGCGACCTGAGAGACCAAAACGTTCTGGGTGTTCGGGCTGCAGGCAAGCGTCGGAGTCTGGGGCTGGTTGATGGTATAGCTGCCGAGGTCGTTCGTCTTGGCGCAGAGGTTGTCGGTGTTCGGGTAGTTCGAGAGCACGCAGGCAGCCTGGTAAGTACCGGCGGTCGCGGGCGCGGTGCAATTGAAATTGACCGCGGTGCCGTTCCAGCCGTTGTAGTAGCAGCCGGTCGCGCCGTTGCCCTGGAGGGTAATGGAGCCGGTCACCACGCCGTAGTCGCAGCGGATGGTGAAGGCCTGGCCCGGATTGAGCTGGCTGACCTTGCTGCCGGACTGGTTGAAGAAGCCGCTCGCGGAAGGATTGAACGTAGTGTTAACGCACGCAGCCGGGCCCTGGGTCTCTACCGCGACCGCGCAGGTCGCGGTCTGGTTGCCGGAGGTCACCGTCACGCTCTTGCTGCCGGAGGTGCCGTAGGAGGTCTGGAAGCTCGAGCCGAAACCGGAACCGGTATTGGCACCGGAAGCGGTCCAGCTGTAGGAGCCGGTGCCGCCGGAAGCCGACAGGTAGGCGGCCTGGTTTATGGCAACGGTCTGGGTGCTCGGGCTGCAGGTCAGCTGCTGCGGCTGAATGGAGGTCAGCACGGCAACGTTGCAGGTCGCGGTCTGGTTGCCGGAAGTGACGGTGACGGTTTTGCTGCCGCTGTCGCTGTAGGAGGTCTGGAAGCTCGAGCCGAAACCGGAGCCGTTCGAAGAACCCGGGGCCGACCAGCTGTAAGAGCCGGTGCCGCCGCTGGCCGAAAGGTATGCGACCTGGAAGGCCGCGACGTTCTGGGTGTTCGGGCTGCAGGTCAGCTGGGTCGGTGCCGGGCCGCCGCAGTTACCCTGCGGGACCGTAATGGTGTTCGAACGGGCAATTTCGCTCTGGCCGCTGGCCGTGTTGTAGAGCACGTAGACGTAGCGGTGAGCGGGCGTCAGCCACGGGGTTTGCGAAGAGCCGTTCAGCTCGCCGGAGTGGAGGCTCGGAGCCTGGTTGTCGTCGAGGTCGTCGACGTAGAGCTGCACCGAGTTGGTGCCGGCCGAAGACCACTGCACGGTGCCGGTAAAGAGGCACTGGCCATTGAGCTGGGCGCCGACGGTAGCGGTTACCGAGCCCGTAACCTGGGTCGGACCGCCGCACGAGAGGCTCGGCACGTCCAAGGTCGCGCGGGCGAGCTCGCTCGAACCGCCCGAGGTCGGGTAGTTATTGAGAACAAAAAGGTAGTGGTGGCCGGGGGTGAGCCAGGGCGTGTCGGAGGTACCCGAGGTCTCGCGGGACAGTTCGCTCGCGACGCCGGTCGTAATGTCCGAAACGAACACCTTGGCAGCGGTAACGTTCTGGGTAGACCAGGTCACCGAGCCGGTGTAGAGGCACTGGCCGGAAACCTGGCCGCCGACGCTGGCGGAAATGGTGCCGGAGGGGTTTTGAACCGGACCACCGCAGCTGAGCTGCGGAACATCTACCGTGGTGCGGGCGAGTTCCGCGCCGCCGGGACCGAGAAGGGTGTAGAGGTAGGCATGGCCGGGCGTGAGCCACGGGGTTTGCGCAGAGCCGTTCAGTTCGCCGGAGTGGAGGCTCGGAGCCTGGTTGTCGTCGAGGTCGTCGACGTAGACCTGGGCGCTCGAGGCATTCTGGGTGCTCCAGGTCACCGAGCCGGTGTAGAGGCACTGGCCGGAAACCTGGCCGCCGACGCTGGCGGAAATGGTGCCGGTCGGGTTCTGGACGATCGGCTGGGCCGAGACTTTGATAATAAAGGTAACGAAGCGGGCGAACTCGAAGCAGGCCTCTTGGTCGCCGAGGCTCACGTACGACGGGTTCTGGCCGCCGGAGAGAACGCTCAGCTGCCAGTCCATGACGGTGGCGCTGCCGGGTTCGACTTCCATGGTCGCGCCAGCCGGGAGGTTTACCGAAGCCTGGCCGGAAATGGTGTTCGTGTTGCTGCCGGAAGCCTCAACGTGGATCTGGTTGCCGGAAACCGAGGAGCGGACCGAAACGTTGTTCGCGGTCGCGCCAATGTTCTGCGCAGCGCCGTTGTGCACGTAGACGCGGACGTAAACTTCCTCACCGTAGCCAGCCGAAACCGAATTCGTCCACGACGAAGCCCCGTTCGTGCTCACGGCAACGACCGGGCGGTCAGTGCAGCCCTGGCCGGATTCGTCTACCGGGTAGGGGTTTAAGGTGGCGACCTGGGGCGGGTTCGGGCAGTCCTGGGCGCGTGAGACATTGCCGACGCGCGGGGCGAGCACAACCGCAGACACCAAAACCGCCGTAAGGATGGCCGAGGTCTGCCAGTTGAGCTTCGAGAGGAGCTTGTTCATGCGTGCTTCGTTAATGCCTGTTAGGGCTTACAAATTTACTTATGAAGAGATATTTTACTGTTTTTACAGGTGTTTGTCAATTCAAAAAACTAATATACCTCTTAAATATGAGGAATATTATTTTTTATTTCTGTTTTTAGACTCTCTTATAGTAATCTACGCCACAATTCCAGGTTTCCCAAGGGTGAGGAACCTGGAAAAGTGGTCCATGCAGAGCCGGGTAAGGGTGCATGGACCGGAGTTTCGAGATTGAGATGAACGTTTGCTGGTTAGAACGGATTACTGAATGTGGGTGGCCGAATGCCGGGAGGCGGCGTGGGCCGAATACCCGGGGGTACGGTCTTAATTGCCGCTACTCCCCCGCCGCTGAAGCAGCCCGCGATGAGGCAGGCAATGCCTCCTGCCAGCAAAAGCAATCCGCCAGCGGTCACCAGCTTTTCTGGCGTGGTCCAGCCGGGGGTGTCCCAGGGTACCCAGCACTCATGAACGGATTCATCCTGATCAAACGTCACCTTCATACCGACGACATGGTCGCCTGCTTGGCCGTACTCGTGCAGGCTGACCGCCACGACGCTCGCCGGAAACTTGTCCCGCTGGTCGGGTGATAAGTCTTGGACAATGTTGTGGAGCAGCTTGGCTCCCCTTCCAGGCTTCTTGGCCCGGTCGTGGACCCAGTCCAGCCGCGTCACGCGGGGCTGATCTGCCCCGTAGACCGTTTGACCGGTCTTGAGGTCGATGAGGCGGCCGTAGAAGATTGCGTAGCCTTCTTCGGCGTGAGAGAAGTCCGGGTCCACGGCGCAGCCGTAGAGCCGAGACATCTTCACGGTCGGCGGTGGAGGTGGAGGTGGCGGTTCGGGAACGGCGATGACGTTCGTCTTGCCGTCGCCCGAGCACTCGGCCAGCAGGTTGCCCTGCTTGTCGAAGGCTTTTGCCGTCACGTAGTGCTGTCCTGGCGGCAAACGGAGCTCGGCGACCTTTCGCTCGAGTTCGTTCTTCTTCCCTTCTCCAATCAACTTATCGTCCACGAAGAACTGAATCTTCGCAACGGCGTTGTTCGGATCGGAGAAGTCGCCGACCATGCGCACCTTCTTGTCGCCGTCTAAAAACGAGACGGAAACCGCGGTGCAGCGGGCGACGATCTTTACCAGCTTCGTAGAGCAGCTTATCTCCTTATAGTCCGAGGGCTCGCCCTTAATCTTAGCGAAGCCCTTGAACAGCAAAGTCGATTCGCCGTCCGGCACCTGGCTTCCGACGAGGTTGAGCGATGTGCCGGCAGCGACCTGCTTTCCGGCGAGCGTCCAGGTTGGCTGTCCCCGGAATTCGATGAGCGGGTCGAGCTTGACGGAGTACGTGCCGTTCTCGCGGTCCGAATGAAACTCGGTTCGCAAAGCCGTGATGACGTCGCACTTCGCTTCCCGAACTTCGGTCTTGATGACCGGGATCATCTCCTCAATCTTGACCTTGAAGCCCTGTCCGCCGCAGCCGAAGCCGTGGCCAACGATGGCGTGGGTTTTGAGTAGCTTGATAATGACGACGCGCTTCTTGGCTTCGTCGCCCTTTGTGTCATTCAGGACGTTCATCCAGGTGCGGTGCTCGCCGTGCTCTTTGTAGGACATCTCCTCGAGGACGTCGGGTAGGACGTCAATCTGGGCGATGCCGAACGCGAACAGCCAGTCGTACTTGGTGAGCTGGAGCATGCGCCGCCACTCGGCGCGCATCTCTTCTGCTTTGGCGGGGCTGACTTCGGAGAACGGGCGGAGCACGAGGTGCTCGTCAATTTCCTTGTAGCGCGAGCGGAAGTCCGGCAGATCAACGATGGGGTGCTTGTTGATCGGCTTGGTCCCCCACTTCGTGAAGCGGTTTTGCCACGTGTCGTACAGCCCGCCGCGATCGACGGGCTTGAGCTGCTCGGCGTCCGTGTAGGCCGGGTTGGTCGCTACGTCCGCCATCTTCTGGCCGGGGAAGTACTTGCGAAAGAGCTTTTCGAACACCGGCAGATACTCGGTTGCCGACAGGCTCTTCCCGTTCTGGGCTTCGAGTTCCGCTATGTCGTTGGCCGAAAGCTTCGGCTCGAGGCGGTCCCAAATGGTGAGCATCTGGGCTGCGGTGTAGGTGTGTGGTGCTGGAGCTGCTTGCGGTGCCGGTTGCTGGGCCGCGACTGGTGTCGTGGCAATCAGCGTTAAGCAAATGCAAATCAACGCCCACAATTTCTGTGCGTTCATCTCTATCCTCCTGCATGTTTTCAAACATCCCCGCAGGCCGTTCGGCCGAGCGTTCTATCCGCGCTGTGTGCCGGACATACCGCTGCCCGCGACCGTTCGTCGCGAGCAGGAAATGGTCAGCAAATTTCTATCGTTCGATTTGCGTCAGCTCGCCGAAGATGACGAGGCGTTTCTGTGTGGTGCCAACCGGCCAGCAGGTCGAGAGCGCCACCGTGGATTTGCCGCCGTTATCGAACTGCGCCGGATCGGTGGCCTGGAATTCCTGGCGGCGGTTGACCACGTAGTAGAAGCGCTTGTCCTTGCCGTCGGCGCCCACGACCGTAATTTTGAAGCTCGCGCCGTCGGCGAGATTGCCCAAGCTGGCGAAGACGCGATTGTAGCTGCCCTTGGCCCAGACGTAGTTGCTCGAGTGGCCGGAAATGTAGGTGGTGCCGATCTGGCCGGGGATGGCGGTGCCCGGGTAGTGGATGACGCCGACCTGGAGATCTTTGTCAAAGTCCTTCGGGTCCTTGGAGAAAATAATCGGCACGTTGATGTTCAGGGAAGGAATTTCGAGCCGGCCCGGGGTCTCGGTGTTGAGCAGAACGTCCTGGCCGTTGAGCGGGGGCGGGGTCTGAACGTTGACCGGACCTTGCGCCACCGAACCGGTGCTGCCGAACTTGGCGCTGTCGGCGCTGCCGGCGACCGGCTCGCCGCGGAGCTGAACGCCCGCCACGCGAGCCTTCTGCTGGTTCAGCTTGCTGAGCGTGAGCCGGTTCGTAATGATCTCGAGGTCGAAGTACTTGTCGACCACGGCTTTCTGGGCCGGCGAAAGCGGCGTGCCCGTATTCGGGTTCAGGCCCCTCGCGAGCGTCTCGCTGTCGGCCGAACCGAGGCTCAGGGTATCGTAGGCTTTCGGGTTTAGGTTGAGCAGGTACTTCTGGAAGTTGGTCAGGCCGTTGCCCGAAGCGTCGGTATCCGGGTCCAGAATCTTCTCGTCGGAAACGTCAAAGTAGAAGCCGCGAATCCAGGCGCTGTAGGCGGACAGCCCCTGGTTCTTGAGCTCGTCGAGCGCGGTGTCTTTCGGCGTTTCAACGGTTTGCTGCTCGGTGCCGCGCTGGAAGTAGGTGCTAAAATCGACGCCGGACAGGAAAAAGTAGTACACGCCGGCTCCGATGACGAAAATGAACAGGTACGGCAAAACCGCGGAAGCAACCCGCAGGGCAAGGTTTTTAGAAGGCGCGTGGGGCAGCGGGACAGGGTGCGCCGGGTGCAGGGGTTCTGCTTCCGCCCCGCCGCGGACGACAGGTTCGTCAAATCCGTCGGCAACGGGAAGGTCGGCCACGGGAACGTGAGCCACCTCGCCGCCGCCAAAGCCAAACAGCTTCGCGAGTTCGGGCGAAGTGTTTGGAAAAGCCTTGGTGTTTTCCGAATCAGTCATTGTTGACGTATAATTTGTGACAGAAACGCGCTAGAAAATGAAGGAAATCTGAAGTAACATATTACTATATTTTTATATATTTGTCAATATATAAGCCATAAATCAAACCTTTTAATAAACCAACAAAAAGATTTTTGGCTTAAACAAGGCTAGTTTGAAAGAACAAGAATACCAAAAAACCACGCCCTCCTCTTCTCCCAATACGGAATCCGGGCAGAGTTGGGTAGACAAGCGCTGGGTTGTAAGCGGCGCCGCGCTGTTTCTGCTGTGGGAAACTTTCTCCCAGGCGTTCATTTTTACCCACCCGCTCCGGGCGGCCGACCTCACGCCTCCGGCCATTGCCGGAGCGGTGAACCGCGAGCGGGACATTCGCCACATCGTAACCCTGCGCACCGACGACCGCCTCGCCCGCGCCGCGCAGTACAAGAGCGACGACATGCAGGCCCGGCGCTACTTTGACCACGTCGATCCCGACGGGCATTACATTTGGAACCGCATCGTGGCCGAGGGCTACACGCCGTACATTCAGCTCGGCGAGAACCTCGCCGTCGAATTCTACTCGGTGGACAGCTTGGTTTCGGCCTGGATGAACAGCCCGACGCACCGGGACAACCTGCTCCAGGAAGGTTTCCGCGACCAGGGCGTCGGCCTCGCCTTCGGAAAACCCCAAGACGGCCAATTCTACTCGGCCGTTGCCAATACCTTCGGCCGCCTGCAGCAGAAAAAAACTGAGGCGCCGGCTGCCGCAGCGCCGCAACCGAAGGCCGCTCCCCCGCCCGCGAAAGGTTCGCCAAGCGCCGCGAGCCCCGAGCCTCGGGCAACCGGAACCCCGGCGGCGGCGTCGAGCCCGCCGAACACCGTTCCCGGATCGGCCCAGAAGCCGCTCGCGCTCCGCGGCGACGGGAGCGACGTGCCGTCGTTCACCACCTCGAACGTAAGCAGCGCGAGCGCACCCCCCGCGACGGCGGCCGGGGCCGGTTCCGCGAGCCCGAGCGCGGCAGCCGTCAACGGCGCGGAGGATTCAGCGGCCGTAAAGGTCATGAAGTTCAACCGCTACGCGAGCATCGCCGTCGGCCTCCTGCTCTTACTCCTCATTGTGGCCGACCTGCGGGACATGCTCGCCAAGGGCGTAAAGCCGCTCGACAAAAAGTTCGGTAACCTCATGCTGCTGGCCTTAGCCCTCGCCGTCGTCGCTTTCCTTTACTGGTTTTAAATAAT
>CAZLPF010000020.1:0-18917 GCA_964561365.1 uncultured Candidatus Saccharibacteria bacterium
TCGGCCTCACCTGCAGCGGCTCCTACGGTGAGATCACGAACGTCCAGTACCTGGATGTGGCCCCCCCAGTTCCGTCGGTCGACATCAAAGCCAATGGCTCGGACGGCCCCATTACCATTCCCTACAACACGAGCGCGACCATTTCTTGGACGTCGCAGAACGTCAGCTCGTGCACCGTTTCGCCTTCGAGCTGGACGGGTACGAGCGGCAGCCAGGGGAGCGGAAACCTCGTGGTGCAGCGTACCTACACGGCTGACTGTACCGGTTCCTACGGTTCAGCTTCAGATTCGGTTACCGTGAACGTCAGCCCCGCCCCGCCGTCGGTCGACATCAAAGCCAACGGCTCGGACGGCCCCATTACCATTCCCTACAACACGAGCGCGACCATTTCCTGGACGTCGCTCGGCGCTACCTCGTGCACGGTGTCCCCGTCCGGCTGGACCGGGACCTCCGGCAGCCAGCCGTCCGGCGCGCTCACCGCGTCCCGAACCTATACGGCAAACTGCACCGGACCCGGCGGCTCGGCGCAAGACAGCGTGACCGTGAACGTCGGCGCCGCCGCTTCGCCTATTGCCGACATCAAAGCCAACGGCTCGGACGGCCCCATTACCATTCCCTACAACACGAGCGCGACCATTTCCTGGACGTCGCAGAACGCCACAGCCTGCACCGTGGCTCCGGGCTCGTGGACCGGCACGTCGGGCTCCCAGCCGAGCGGAAACCTCACGGCCAGCCGGACCTACAATTTAAATTGCACCGGACCGGGCGGTTCCGCCGCTGACTCGGTGACCGTGAACGTCACCGCTGCGGCGCCGACCATCTTCCTGAACCCGACGAGCTTCACCTTCAACGGTGTTCCCGGCGGGCCGACGCCCCCGGGCCAGCAGCTCACCGTCGGCAACGTCGGCGGGGGAACGCTCAACTGGACCGAATCGAATCCGCCCGGCAAGCCCGGCACGTGGTGCCACGTCTCGCCGAGCAGCGGCAGCTTGGCGGCCGGTGCGACCCAGCAGGTCACCGTCACCGTCGATGCCCCGAGCAACGTCGGCACGTTCACCGACTGCGGCATCCGCGTTTCAGATCCGGCGGCGACCAACAACCCGCAGGACGCCACGGTGACGTACATTGTCGGCCCCGGGGATCCCGGGTGCTTGGGTCCGACCTGCGGCGGCGGGGGAGGCGGCGGCGACCCGGTCAGCGGCGGGAGCGGGGCCTGCCTCCGCGTTGATCTGACCTGGAACATGGGTACCGGCGCAACGGGCTACAACGTCTACCGGAACACCACGAACACGCCGCCCGGCACGCCGCTCGCGACCGTGTCCGGGACGTCCTACCAGGACAGCGCCGTCACGGCCGGCACCGCCTACTACTACTGGGTTGAAACCGTCGGCGGCAGCGGCACGAAGGTTCCGGCGAACACGAATTCGAGCGGCGGCGTTACGCCGACCTCCTGCACGCCGAGCACCCCGCCCGGCAATCCCCAGACGTGGAATACCGCGTCCGACGCCACGGTGGCCTGCAGTACCGTAAAGGTTACCTGGGATGCGGTCTCCGGCAGCCCGACCGGCTACCGCGTCTACCGCTCGGCCGTGGGCAGCCCGTACAGCTGGCAGGTCGTTCCCGGCGCCTCGAACCTACCGCCGGGTACCGTGAGCTTTACCGACTCCGCACCCTTGAGCCAAACGAACCCGAGCTACTATTCGGTTGCCGCGCTCTACGGCGCGGCCGAGTCCGCCAAGGTCGTTGCCCCGAGCATCGTGCCCACCCCGTGCAACGCGAGTCTCGACCTTTCCGACAAGGACCTCACGGGCCAGAACAGCGCGAGCTTCAGCGTCGGGGACTGCAACGGGTTCCAGGCACCGCCGGCTTCGGCACGGTTCGTGCTCGGCGACACCGTTAAGTTCTCGGTCAATATGTGCAACAGCAATACCTCATCGGCTACGAACGTGACGGTCCTCGACTACCTCACGAACCTCGCGCAGCCGTCCGGCGGCTGGAACGCGCGCTACCAAGACACGAACGGCGCCTGGCAGAGCATTACGCCGACCGTGTCGGGCACCGCGCCATCCCAGACGCTGACCTTCGCCTTCCCCGCCGGTTTCCTGGTGCCGCCGGCGGTTTCCGGCAGCCCCACGGTGCGCAAGCTAACCTTCGAAGCCAGGATTGCCGTGCCCGCCGGATTCTCCGGCAGCTTCGGCCGCTTCCAGAACAAGGCCGATATCCGCTACGACCGTTCGCCGGGCGTGCCGACCACCAAGCAGGTGCAAACCCCGCTCATTCCCTTCGGCGCCGGCTCCGACCTCCCGAACCGAACCGAGGTCGCGCCCTAACGTAAAGATCAAAAATCCCCCGCCGGTTGGCGGGGGATTTTTTGGTGGACCGTGCCGGACTCGAACCGGCTACCTCCACATTGCAAATGTGGCGCTCTACCAGGTGAGCTAACGGCCCGCGTGATCGATTTGCTACGCGCCCGGGGTGACCTGGGTGACGTTGCTCAAGAAGCCGAACAGCCAGAGGACCGAGAGGATGCAGACGGCGAGGCCGAACAGCTTCCACCAGGTGTACGTTCCGGCGGCAACGCCGCCGCGGAGGTACTTCTCGGCGAAGTCGAGCTTACCGGTGAACTCGGTGACCTTGACCGAGTACTTCATGAGCAGCACGCCGCCGATGAAGGCGAGGGGGGCGAGGAAGAACCGCATGGTCCTTTTCGTTAGCTTATTTGTTTTTTGAATTTGCTCTAACGGGGTCCCCAAAAAGTTCTCTGAGGTTTTTGGGGAGGAGGGACTTGGTGGTGAAAGCCGGAGAGGACTGAAGACCTTCAGTACTCGCAGGCTGTAGCCACGCAAGGCCCGTGGTGGGCGATTGAGGATTCGAACCTCAGACCTCGTCATTATCAGTGACGCGCTCTAACCAACTGAGCTAATCGCCCGCACTATATAATATCTTCAATGGAGCGGCCCGGTGCGAAAGCCCACTACCTGCGGGGGACCTAAGCTCCTCGTGGGGTACTGTAACAGGGACCATTGTACCAAGGGTGTTTTTTTTTGACAACGGCGGGCAATTTTTGTACGCTAACGAAAGCAGAACGTGAAAAATCTGAAACAAATACCCACCGTGGCCGCCGCGCCGCAGCACTCCTAGCGCCGTGTTCTTCTCGAAGCAGAAAAATCGCCTCGGCGTCGATATTGGGACCGCGAACATCAAAGTCGTGGAGATTTCAGGCAGTACGAAGCCGGTGCTGCTCACGTACGGCTCGGTCAATACTGCCTACCAGCTTTCGGGCAAGACTTCCCAGGTGGCGCTCGAGCAGACCGCCGCGGCGCTCCGCGAGCTCGTGGCTCGCTGCCGGGTCGGCACGAAGCGCTGCGCGGTGAGCTTCCCGAACAGCGCCGTCTTTACCTCGGTCATTGAGCTGCCGAAGATGCCGGATAAAGATCTCGGCTCGGCTGTGGAATTCGAGGCCAAGAAGTACGTCCCGCTGCCGTTGGCCGAGGTCGACCTGTCGTGGTCGGCCATTGGCCCCGCGGCCGCCACGGGCCCCCAGCCGCTCGAGAAAATCCTGCTCACCGCCGTCCCGAAGCAGGTTACCCAGAGCTACATTCAGGTGCTCCAGCTCGCCGGGCTCGAACCGGAGGTTGCCGAGATTGAGGCTTTGGCGCTCATCCGCTCGCTCCTCGGGGGCCGGCCCGAAAGCTGTGTTATAATCGACGTAGGTGCCCGGGCTACGAGTTTGAACATTGTGGAGAACGGTCTCCTGAAGCTGACGCGGAACCTGAACGTCGGCGGGGAGAGTATCACGGTGTCCATAGCCCAGCAGCTCCGCATTGCCGAAGTCCGCGCCGAACAGTTCAAGCGCAGCTACGGCGTGTCCGGCGCCACGTTCATTCCCGAGGCGGTCAAGCCGACGCTCGGGGTGGTGAAGACAGAGGTCCAGCAGCTCCTCGCCCTCGCGCGGGGGCAGCAGTCGCCGCCGAAGAAGCTCATCATTACCGGCGGCGGGGCGAACCTTCCCGGCATATCCGGTTTCTTCGAAGATTTGGGGCTCCCGGTCGAGCTCGGCGACCCGTTCGCGAGCGTCGGCTACCCCAAGAGCGTTGAATCGGTGCTGAAGCGCCACCGCCTGTCGCTCGCCGTTGCCGTAGGCCTCGCGCTCCGGCACGACTGAAACAAATACGCATGGCACAAATCAATCTGCTCAGGCAGCAAGGGTCAGCCCAGGCCACGGTGGCCGGCGAGATACCGCGCCTCGCGACAAAAATCGCGGGCGGGGTTCTGCTCGCCGTCGTCGCCTACTGGGTTTTTCTGTTCATCCGCGAGCGGGCGCTCGAGGCGAGCGTCGCGAGCCTGACCTCGAAGATCGCCGCCGAGCGCACCGCCCTCGAGCTTACCCCGCGCCGCGGCGAACTCATTACCCGCCAGGGCCAGCTCCAGGAGCTCGAGCGCCTCTCGCTCGCCCAGAAGCTCTGGTCCCAGCTCCTGCCGCGCCTCGGCGAATCAACTCTCAAGTCCGCTTCCTTTACCCAGCTCCGCGCCCTGGCTGACGGCAGCATGTCGGTCATCGTCACGGTGCCGACCACGGCCGACTTAGACCGCTTCCTCCAAGTGTTCGACGACCCGAAGGTCGCCGCAAACTTCAGCGACCTCCGCATTGGCGCCGTGAGCACCGTCCAGCAGGGGAGCACGCTCGTCAGCTCGTTCGAGGTAAAGATGAAGTTTAACCCCGCCGTCTTAGCGCCCGCGGCGCAGTAGCCTATGGACCTGAAATCAATTTCCGCCAAACCGCTCGCCCAGGTGCCCGTCGGCACCGAGTCTTCCCCGCGCGGGAGCTGGCTCGAGTTCCTCCTCGCCGCCGCAGTCGGCCTCCTCGCCCTCTGGTTCTTGGTCTTGCCGAAGCAGGGCGTCGTTTCGGACCTCAGCAGCCGGGCTTCGAAGCTCGAGCAGCAGCAGGCCGAATTCACGAGGAACCGCCAAATCACCGACCAGCTCATAGCCAAGCTTTCGGCCTCGACCGAGCAGGTCGACAAGCTCGACGAAGCCATACCGCTCGACCTGCGCACGACGAAGGTGCGCTACACGCTCGAAACGCTCGCCAAGTCTCTCGATATTCAGCTTTCGAGCGCCGAGGTCGCCGCCCGGGGCGACGAGGTGGTCGCCGGCAGCAGCAAGCTTTCCGGTCGCCCGTTCTCCGGCAGCCGGCAGCTCAAGACCGTCCCGGCCTCTATAGAGTTCACCGCCACGGTGGCCCAGGCTGAGGCCTTCCTCCAGAAGATTGAGACGAGCGGAAGGTTCCTGCAGGTTACGAGCCTCGAGGTCAACGCGAAAGAAGATAACCGCCCGAGCTTTCGGGTTAACCTGAACGCGTACGCGTTCGCCGAGTAGCATGAAAACCAGAACCGTAATTGAAATTGGAGTTTCGGTCGCCGCGTTCGCGGCCGCCGGCGTTGTCCTGTACCGCGGGGTCGTGCGGCCCGAAGCGCTGCCGCTCACACCCCCGCAAGCGCAAGTGTCTCAGGTCGCCGAACCTGCCTCGGTTTTCCCGTACGGCCAAACCCTCGACTTCGACCGGGTCCTCAGCATGCGGAAACTTCAGTTCGGAACCATCGAGTACCCGACTGTCGATCCGGCCGCTGACGTCGGCAGGCCGGCCGACGACCTGTTCTCAAAACCAACCTCAACGCCCCGCTAGCAGGCGGGGCTTTTTCCCATGGCTACCGCGGTCAAGACAGCCGCCGCCGACGGCCTCGCCCAGTACCTCGTGGCGAACGGCTTCCTCCGTCCCGAGGCGGCCGCCGAAACCCTCGCCGAAGCCGCGCAGACCGATAAGCGCTTCGAGGACGTCGTGGTTTTAAAGAAGCTCCTCGACGAGGAGCAGCTCGCGCAAGCCCGCGCGGGATTTTTTGGACTGCCGTACGCCGACCTCCGCACCCGGGAAATTCCCCAAGAGGTCATGGAGCTCATTCCGGCTGAGTCCATGAACTTCTACAACGTCGTGCCGTTCGAGCGCGACGGCCAGGTGCTGAAGGTGGCCGTCCTAGAGCCCGGGAACGAGTCGGCGATTCAGGCCCTCGAGTTCTTGGGTCAGAAGCAGAACCTCCAGGTTCAGCTCCACCTCGCCTCCCGCGCGAGCGTCGATGTGGCCGTCGGCCGCAAGAAGAATTTGAAGCGCGTCGTCGGACAAGCCCTGCAAGACATTGAGGTTGAGCAGCAGGCGAGCAGCCGGAAGCCCAGCAGCATCGAGTCGCCCGAGCAGGCCTTAAACCAGCTGACCGAGGATGCGCCGATCATCAAGATCGTTGGCGTTATTTTGAGCAACGCGGTCGAAGCCGGGGCCTCGGACATCCACATTGAGCCGACCGAGAAAGACGTCCGCGTCCGTTACCGCATCGACGGCATTCTGCACACCTCGCTCATCTTGCCGCGGAACGTCCTCTCGGCCGTTGTCACCCGCATCAAGATTCTGACGAACCTGAAGATCGACGAGTCGCGCCTGCCCCAGGACGGCCGCTTCCACGCCGATGTCGCCGGCCGCTCGGTCGACCTCCGCGTCTCCATTCTCCCGCTCATCAACGGCGAGAAGGTCGTCATGCGCATTCTGGACAAGACCGGCGCGGTGCCGACCCTCGAAGACCTCGGCCTCCGTGACCGGAACCTCACGGTGGTTCAGCGCGAACTCAAGCGCACGAACGGCATTTTCCTCATCACCGGACCCACGGGCTCGGGCAAATCCACGACGCTCTACGCGGTCTTGAGCATCCTGAACCAGCCCGGCGTGAACATCGTTACGCTCGAGGATCCGGTCGAGTACTTTATCGAGGGCGTGAACCAGAGCCAGATTAACCCCGACATCGGCCTGACCTTCGCGGCGGGCCTGCGCTCCATACTCCGCCAGGACCCGAACATCATCATGGTCGGTGAAATCCGCGACCGGGAAACGGCCGAGCTCGCGGTCCACGCTGCGCTCACCGGGCACCTCGTTTTTTCTACGCTCCACACCAACAGCGCCACCGGCGCCATGCCCCGGCTCATCGACATGGGCATTGAGCCGTTCCTCCTGACGGCCTCGGTCAACACCATCGCCGCGCAGCGGCTCGTGCGCAAAATCTGCACCCACTGCAAGGCCCCGGTCGAGCTGCCCATTGGCCTCCGCCGCGACATTGAGCAGCAGCTCCAGACCATTCCGAAAAACTACCTGGAAGGTTTGGACACCAAGAACTTCGGAGCCTTCGCCGGCAAGGGCTGCGACCGCTGCGGCAAGACCGGCTACCAGGGCCGGGTCGGCATTTTCGAGGTCATGCCCGTTGAGCCTGACATCCAGGCGCTCATTCTCTCGAAGGCCGCCCCCCAGCAGGTGCTCGACCTCGCCATCCGGAAGGGTATGATTACCATGAAGCAGGACGGCGTGCTCAAGGTTATCCGCGGCGAGACGACCATGGAAGAAATTATCAGGGTGACCACCGTCTAATGCTGCCCGCTTCCGCAAAGCCGCGCGTTGAGCTCCGCGACCTCGTCGACCTGCCCGAGGAAGCTGCGCCACGGGTCGTTCTGCTCGAGCCCGATGATGTGCTCGCCGGCCTCTACCGCTGGCACCTCGAGCGCGCGGAGGCCGAGGTCTGCCGGGCCGAGGGCGTGGCCGAGGCCATGGCGCAGCTCGCCGGGACCGGGGCGCACGCCGCCATTGTCAATGCCGACGCCGTTGATTTTGCCAAAACCGTGGCGCGGCTGCGGACGGCGAACCCCGCCGTACGCATTGTCGCGGTAACCGCGGCGCGCGACCCGAGCTCCGACCTCCTCGCGGCCGGCGCAAACGAGCACCTGGCCCGGGAAGCGAGCCGGCCGTGGGAGGTGGCCGGGGCGGCGCTCAGAGACCTTGAAACAAACAACTACCAGTAACAAAAAACCAATGTACAAAGCCAGCGAACTCGAACTCAACAAGCTCCTTTCGGTCGTGCTGGAGCGGAACGCCTCCGACCTCCACCTCCAGCCGGGCGAGCCGCCCATTATCCGCGTCGACAGCGCGCTCATCCGCCTCGACAGCTACCAGGTCCTGACGAACGAGGGTATCGCCGACCTGCTCGGCGTCCTCTTGCAGCCGGCGCAGCAGCAGCTGTTCAAGGACCGCCAGACGGTGGACTTCAGCTACGCTTACAAGGACAACATCCGCTTCCGCGTCAACGCCTACCGCCAGAAGGGCGTCATGTCGGTGGCCATGCGGTCGATTCCGAACCGCATCCCGACGCTCGAAGAGCTCGGCCTGCCTACGGCGCTCCGGCGCTTCTCTGAGCGGCGGCAGGGCTTGGTGCTCATGGTCGGCCCCACGGGCCACGGCAAATCCACGGCCCTGGCCTCGCTCATTAACGAGATTAACCAGAACCGCGCCGAGCACATTCTGACCATTGAGGACCCGGTCGAGTTCGTGTTCACCCCGGCCAAGTCTATGGTCAGCCAGCGCGAGGTCTACGTCGACACCCCGGACTTCGCCACGGGGCTCAAGGCCGCGCTCCGTGAAGATATCAACGTCGTGCTCGTCGGTGAAATGCGGGACCTGGAGTCCATGACGAGCGCCCTGACCATTGCCGAGACCGGCCACCTCGTGTTCGCAACGCTCCACACGAACGACGCGGCCCAGAGCATTGACCGCATCGTCGACGTCTTTCCCCCCGAGCAGCAGCAGCAGGTCCGCGGTCAGCTCGCGAGCGTGCTCGTCGGCATTGTTTCCCTCCGCCTGCTGCCGAAAGTCGGCGGCGGCCGCGTGCCGGCGTACGAGATTATGATGGCGAACCATGCCGTGCGGAACGTCATCCGGGACAATAAAATCTACGAGATTCAAAACATTATCCACACGAACCTCGAAGAGGGGATGGTGCCGCTCGACAAAGTTTTAGCGCTCCTCGTCAAGCAGGGCCAGGTAGATTTCGAGGTTGCCCAGAACTACGTCCTCGACAACGACTACTTCCTCTCCCTCACCTCCTAATTCCGTGTTAGGCTAAAGCCATGAAGGTAGCGTACCGCGCCAGAAACAAAGACGGAGAGGTCCAGGGCGGCGTCGTCGTCGCCGCAGACCTCCAGCGTGCCGAGCAGCTGCTCGCCGAGAACGGCTTTACCATTGTCAGCCTCGAGGAGCAGAAAGATAATTTCTTCGAGAACTGGGACCTGTTCGGCCAGTCGATTTCGAATTCCGAGCTCGTGCTGTTCTCGCGCCAGCTCGCGACGCTCATTGCCGCGCGCGTCCCCATCATCCAGGCGCTCCGCATCCTCCAAGACCAGATCGACAGCAAGTACTTGCTCTCGGTGACCCGCGACCTCATTGCCGCCGTCGAGAACGGCGAGAGCCTGAGCCTTGCCATGTCCCGGTACCCGAAGGTCTTCAGTACCGTCTACGTCGCGCTCGTCCGCTCCGGCGAAGTTTCCGGTTCGCTCGACCGCTCCCTGACCTACCTCGCCGACCAGCTCGAGAAAGACTACGAAATCCGCTCGAAGGTTAAGACTTCGCTCACGTACCCGGGGTTCGTCGTGCTTACCTTGGGGTTCGTCGGCATCCTCATGTTCAAGTTCGTTCTCCCGAAGCTCACTGCGGTCCTCGAGGAGCAGGGCGGCGAGCTGCCCATGGTTTCCCGTTACCTCATTGCCTTCAGCAAGTTTTTCGACTCCTACTGGTGGCTCGTCCTCCTGCTCCTCGCCGGCCTCGTCCTCTTCACGCGCTGGTACGTGGCCACCGGAAACGGCCGGGCCCAGTGGGACGACCTTAAGATCCGCCTGCCGATCGTCGGGCCCATCTTCCGCGAAATTTACCTCGCCCGGTTCTCCCGGAACCTCGCGACGCTCATCGCCGGCGGCATTCCCATCATCAAGTCGCTGGAAATTGTCGGCGACGTCATGGCGAACGTCACCTACCAGAGCATCGTGCGTGGCGCCGCCCAGGAGATCAGCAACGGGCGGAGCGTCAGCGAGGGGCTCTCGGGCCACCCGTTCGAGTTCCCGCCGATCGTCACCCAAACGGTGCGCGTCGGTGAGCAGTCGGCGCAGCTCGACGGCATCCTGCTGAAGCTCGCCGGTTTCTACGAGAAAGAGATAGACTCAAAAATCGGCACCCTGACGACCCTCATTGAGCCGGTTATCATGGTAGTGCTCGGCGTGGGCGTCGGTTTGCTCGTTGCCGGCGTACTCTTGCCTATTTACAACCTCGCGAGCTCGACGGTCTAGTTGCCCAGCTTGTGGATAGCTCCGCCCCCCGGCGGGGCTTTGTGGTATAATGGGGTCACGTTACCGCATTTGGAAACGTCTATGTACGGCGGCGCCGGTCTCCCGCCCGCCACGGTGAGGGGGTGAACCAAACTTTGCGAAACAAAAACCAGAAAGGTTTTACGCTCATTGAACTGTTGGTGGTTATTGCCATCATCGGTCTTCTTGCTTCTGTAGTGCTCCTCGCCCTGAACTCGGCCCGCGCGAAAGCGCGCGACGCCAAGCGCCTGGCCGACCTCCGCCAGCTCGCCTCGGCGCTCGAGCTGTTCTTCAATGACAACAACTCCTACCCGACCAGCACCATTACCGTGAGCGGTTCTGCCCAGCCCGTCGGCGTCACGCCGAACTACATCGGTCAGATCCCGGTGGCCCCGGCCCCGGCTGACGGCAGCTGCGACACGACCACGAACTCCTACACCTACTCGCCGAGCGGCAGCTCGACGGCGAGCAGCTACACGTACACGTTCTGCATCGGTGCCGTCACCGGTGGCTACGGCGCGGGGACTCATTCGCTCACCCCGGCGGGCATCCAGTAGACCATTTCCCATACTCCCCCCGCTAAGGGGGGAGTATGGGCTCCCCCACACGACCAGTGGAACTTCCTGAAATCAACATTTCGCTACCTGAACGATTCTGGCAGTACCTGGGCCTCGGGCTCGTACTGGCAGTTTTTGCGTACGTGCAGTTCCGCGCCATTCGCGCCGGCCGTGAGCTCGCCGAGACCCAGTACCTCGCCGCAGCGGGCAACCAGCTCGCGCGCGGGGTCGAGCTCTTCTACAAAGACCAGGGGCGCTACCCTTCGGACGGAGAGTTCGCCGACAGCGCCGTTATGCTTACTTACTTCGACCGTTTTCCGCCGGCGAGCTTCTCCGCAGCCGGCTGCGGGCAGAACTACTACTACCAGCGCAAGAGCCTGAGCAGCTACTCGCTCTACGTCTGCGTGCCGCGGGCGGCGGGAGGCCTGTCCGCCGGCTGGAACGAGGTTCAAAGACCGCAGTAGGGCCGCCCCCCGGGGCGGTTTTCTTTTGCCCGGTTTCAAGCTAGTGTGAAGTGGCATGCAACGTCCATACCGCCTCCCGTACCGCGGTGACCTGGCTTTCGGCGCCGCGCTGCTCGGAATCATCCTCGCAACCTTCAGCTTCGACCTGCTCACGCCGGAAAACTTCGACACCCCGAAGCTTTTTTTCACCGTGCTTTCAGCAGCCGGGATCGTCGCGATAATCGCCCGGCGCGCGGTACGGGGCGGCAGCATCGAGCTGCCCCGCCTGCGGACCTGGTACGCGGCGCTCGGCCTGTGGGTTCTGTGGCCTATCGCCGGCCTCGCCTTTTCGTGGGACGTGTGGGGGAGCGTCTTCGGCGGCTACCCGCGCTACGTTTCCGGGATTGGCTTCCACCTTGCTTGGGTACTGCTCCTGCTCGGGCTCGTAACCTTGGGCCGCGAGCGGCTCGGTACGCTGCTGAAGGTGGCCGCGGGCTCCGGCGCTGCGGTTGCGGCCTGGGCCGTGGTCCAGTCGCTCGGCTTCGGCTACTACGAGGGCGTTCTCTCTGGCGTTATCCAGCGCAGCCCGAGCTTCGTGGGCAACCCGAACTTTGCGGCCATGTTCATTGCGAGCGTACTGCCGCTCCAGCTCTGCTACCTTTTGAAGTCAGGTAGCCTCCGCGGTCGGATCGCCTGGGCCACCGGAGCGTTCGCCTCTTGTGCGGCGCTCGCGGTCCTCCTGAGCCGCGGCGCCCTGCTCGCCGCCGCCGTTGCCCTCGCCGCGGCAGCGGTCGCGGCGCTGCTTGCCCAGGAGCGTCGTCGTGCCCGGGCCCTGCTCTGCTTCGGTACGATAGCGCTGACGGCGATACTTTCGTTCGCGGCAGCATCGGTCTCCCGCGCCGACCTCGCCGGCGGCACCGCCTCGCTCTCCGACGGGAACATAAAAAACCGCCTGTACGTCTGGGACATGGCGCGCGAGTCGATTGCCGCCCGGCCGCTGTTCGGCGTGGGCTTAGGCAGCTTCGAGCTCCTCTACGAACGGGCGCAGGGCCGCCACCTCGCCGACCTCCGCTACTTCTTCGACGACGCGCACAACCTCTACCTGCAGCTCGCCGCCACCGGCGGCCTGCCGCTCGCGCTCGCATTCATGTTCCTCGCCTTTGTTCCGGCCTGGCTCGGCTTCCGCGCCGCGAGGAAAGATGCGGCGCAGGCTGCAGCTGCTGCTGGCGTCCTGGCCTGGGCCACCGCCGCTGCTTTTAACCCGGTGCCCGTGGCCTGCTGGGTGCTGCTCGCCGTTTTCATCGCACCGCTCATTTGGAACAGCGAACGCGCCGTCACCCTCAGGCTCGGCAAGGTCGCCTACCTTCCTGCCGCAGCCGGCCTCGCGCTCGCGCTCTGGGCAACGTCCTTGCTCGTTTCCGAGCACCTCCTCTACTACGCGCAGCAGAACGTTCGGGCCGGTAGGCCCGACCGTGCCTATCGGGCTGCGCGCCTGGCCGCTGCCCTAAGCCCGCACTCCGAACGCTACACGTACCAAAAGGCAACTGCGGCCGCGCTGCTGCCGGCACGCCGCGCGGAAGTTCCCGGGCTCCTCGCCCGAATAGCGGAGCTCCGGCCGAAGGCGAGCCGTACCTACGTTGAGCAGGGGAGAGCGTACACGCTGCTCTGGCTGAACACCGGCGACGGTGCCTACCTCGCCCGCGCGCAGGCAGCTCTGGAAAGCGCCGTGCGCATTGCCCCGAACGCAGCGCAGGGGTACTACCTGTCCGGGCAGAACCTCATTTTGCAGCGCCGCTACGCGGAAGCGCGGCCCTACTTGGAAACCGCGGTTTCTTTGAGCCCGAGCTTCACCGACGCCTGGGTGCTGCTCGCGCACACGTACCAGTTCGGCGGTACGAAAGGCCAAATGCGTTTTGCGCTCCGCCGCGCCTACGCCCTCGAGCCGTTCAATGAGCTGCTCAAGAACGCGCTCCGCGCCCTCGACGCCGGTACCCCGCCGGACCAGGTGAGGCTCAATATTTCCGTTAACGTCGGAGGCTTCTAAGAATGCGCACGGTGATCGCGCTTACCGCCGCTTGGTTTTTTGTACTCGGCGCTGCCGTCGGCAGCTTCTTGAACGTCGTGGCCCTCCGTCTGCCCGGCGGCAGGAGCATCACCGGCCGCTCGCGCTGCGCTTCCTGCGGCCGTCAGCTCTCTAGCCTCGAGCTCGTGCCGGTGTTCAGCTACCTGGCGCTCCGCGGCCGCTCGCGGTGCTGCTCGGCCGCGCTCTCCCCGCGCTACCTGCTCGTCGAGCTCGGGGTCGGGGTACTGTTTGCCGCCGCCTACCTCCTGCACCGGGGCGACTGGTTTACCCTCGCCCTCTCGCTCGTCGCCGTCTGCCTCTGCGCGGTGACGTTCCTCACCGACCTTGAGCACTTCCTCATTCTCGACCGGGTTACGTACCCCGCGTTCGGCGCGGCAATGGTCATCGCCCTCGTGCACGGAGCTGTTTCGGGCGGGATTTCGGGTGCGGCCGGCGCGCTCCTGGCCACGCTGCTCGGGGCCGCTGTCACCGCCGCGCCCATTTGGCTGCTCTGGTACTTTTCGGGCGAGCGGTGGATGGGCTTCGGCGACGTGAAGTTTTGCCTGGCGGCCGGCGCGCTGCTCGGCTGGCAGCTCGGCCTGCTCATGCTGCTGGCCTCATCCCTCCTCGGCGGCGCCTTCGGCGGCTACCTCCTCGCCGCCGGCCGCGCGAACCTGAAGACCCGCATCCCGTTCGGCGTCTTCCTCTCGGTCGGCACGGTGCTCTGCGTCCTCGTCGGCCAGCCTATTCTGTCGTGGTACCTAACGTTGCTCGGGTTCTGATTTGAATTTATGAAACAGAAAACGCATACCTGGCAACGGGTCTGGGGCAGAAAGATGCTGCCGTTCCTGGCGAGCGCGTGCATGGAAATGCTGACGAGGCGGCCTGGTTTAAATTCCTCGAAGAACAAATTGTTTGTTCCCGAAGGAAATTTGCACGCCATCTATTTTGAGCAGCGGGAACTTGATCGGAGCATTGAGTACTACACCCGCTTCTTGCTCAAACAGGACTTACGGAAGTACGCGGTCTGGTACGAACGCCAGTTTGAAGCATTCCTCGACTGGACTACCAGAGCTACCCGCGTCGATTTTTCTAAAGCGAGCAATGCCTCCCTGGCCGCTACCGCCGAGCGTTTGGCAAAAAAACTTGTCGATTTTTGTGATTTGCAGCTCTATACCTTTTTGGTTTTAGAAGGCCCGGGCAGAACGCTCGAGCAGGTCTTCGCCCGCAGGCCGTCGGCGCTGAGGGCGATTTCAACGCCTTACCGGCAAACCCAGATAACGAAAGCTCGGATAGCGCTTTTAAAGCTGGTGCTCTCAGGCAAGCCGTCGGCCCGGTCGGTTCATCGGTACGCAGAACGTTACGCCTGGCTCCCCATGTACGATTTTGCCGACGCGCCGCTGACCGAGGCCGACATCCAGAACCAGGTACGCCAGATTGAAAATCCGGCAAAGGAGCTGCGGAGCATTGGGCGCCACCACCAGAGCGGGCTCAATGCCTACCGAAAACTTTACGGGACGCTGCGCGGCGGAGAGCTTCGGAAACTGGTAGCTATCGTTCACTACTTTTCCTACCTGAAAGAGATGCGCGATGACTACCGCAGACCCGCGTACTACCGCTGGATTCCGTTTTGGGAAACGGTTGCGAAACGGTTAGGCATGAGCGTCGGAGAGGTTAACCACCTCACGCCGCAGGAAGTTGTTCGCGCCCTGACCACCATCAAGAACTACCGGAGCACGGTACGGTCCAGAAAAAACAGCTTTGCTCTGTGGTATCGAGAAGGCCGGCTCAACGTTTACTCAGGGCGCGAGGTTGCCAAGGTTAGCGCACCCATTGCCCCTGGTAAGGCTCAAGATGAGCTGAAGGGCTTTCCCGCCTGCCGCGGGGTAGTTCGCGGCACCGTTCAGATCATCTACCACCGGGGCGAGTTCAGTCGGTTCAAGGACGGGAACGTGCTCGTGACGACCATGACCCACCCGGAGTTTCTAGGGGTAATGAAAAAGGCCAGCGCCATCGTAACAGACGAAGGCGGCATAACCTGCCACGCGGCTATTGTCAGCCGGGAACTCAGAAAACCTTGCATCATCGGCACAAAAAACGCGACCTCAATCCTCAAAGACGGCGACCTCGTAGAGGTAAATGCCACTGCCGGTACCGTTAAAAAGCTACGGTAACCAAACTGCTAGTCGCGTAGCCCGGGGGCGGGCGGGGTGCTACAATGCCTTTAAGCCAAACCGTGGTACACAGAAACCAAAAAAAGCACCAGCGGGAAGCCGGTTTTACCGTTATTGAGATGCTCGTGGTCATTGCGATCATGGGCGTTATTACCGGCGCGGTCATCGCCAACTACGCGGCCCAGCGCCAGCCCCGCGACCTCAAAATTGCCCAATCCCAGCTCGTTTCCAAACTCCGCCAGCTCCAGAGCTACACGCTCTCGGCCAGGAACGTGAACGGTCAAGCCGCGGCGCAGTATTACGTTTTAAAAATCGACGCTTCGTCGACCGCCTACTCGGTCCAGGCCATCCGCGACAGCGCGGGCGTGGCCACGGTCGTGAACATCGAAACCGTTCAGCTGCCCCACGGCATCCACTTCGCGACCGTAAATCCCATCGTCGTCGAGCGGCGCACCGGGGCCAGCCCCGTCTACCCGAGCTGCGTGCTTATGGCTTTCCGGTTGCCGTTCGCCCGCACCTACACCGCTGAAGGCTGCAGCGGCGGCCCGGGGCCCATTGCCTCCGGCGATGACTACCGCAAAATGGTCGACTTCGTCGCCAACAGCGCCACGAACTCGGTGAGCGTAGATTCGAAAGTCACCGTGACGCTCTCCGACGAAACCGGCGGCCGGACCCGGCAGGTTACGCTCTGGGGTACCACCGGCGTCATTACCTTCAACTGACGTGACCCACCTCCTCCGCACGAGCCGCAGGTCCCGCGAAGCTGGTCAGACCCTCGTGGAAACCCTCGTCGCCGCCTTCGTGCTCGTCATGGGCATTACGGCTGCGGCGGGCCTCGCCATTTACGCGCTCGGCACCTCGGGCAACGTTATCAAGCAGATCGTCGGCGTGGGCCTCGCGCGCGAGGGGATTGAGGCGGTGAAGGCCATGCGCGACACGAACTGGCTGAAAGCCCCCTTGAGCAACGATTGCTTCAGTTTCGACGGCGGTACCGCCCCGTGCTACCGCACCTGGCTCAACGCCACCGCTTCGGGCGGCTACGACATTGACCCCGGCAGCTCGGCTGCCAGCTACCGCCTCGCGGTGCGCCCGCAGGTCGGCCAGCCGTACTTCGAGCTCCTTCCCGCTGCCCAGAACTGGGGCCTGGACTCCGACACTGCCACCACGAGCCCGCTGTTCTCCGGGCTCTACACCATCCACCAGGCCGATATGGCCGCGGGCCTCCCCGAGGGCAACAGCGGCTACTACCGGAAAATCATTCTCTCGGTCGATACGGCCGCCCCGTTTAACCACGATCTCGGACCGCGGCTCAAAGTAGTTTCGCAGGTCTGGTGGCAGGACAAGAAGTGCCCGGCCTCGGCCGACTGGCCCGGCCTCGGCCGCTGCTCCGTCGAGCTCCAGACCTACCTGACCAACTGGAAGGACTATCGTCCTTGATCACGAAAGAGAAAACCTTCGCAGGTTTTCCCTCTCGTGGACTCTCCCTTTCCGCATTCTGCGGCGCGGAGTAAATCCGCACCGCAGAAAAGGAACTAAACGCACTACGAAAGATGCTCAGTCAAAATCCACACGCTAAAGACGCTCCGCGAGCCGCCCGCCGTTCTCAAGGCGAGCGCGGGTTTACGTTAATGGAAATTATCGTCTCGGTGAGCATCTTCGTCGTGGTGTCCATGGCTATGCTCGCGCTGTTCAACTACGTCCTCCAGATAAACCGCCGCGCCGACGCCCTCCGCCAGGCTACCCAGGGCATGCGGAACCTGACCGAGTTCCTCGTCAAAGAGGTCCGGAACGGCAAAGTCGACTACGGCGTGAGCAGCGGCAAGATTGTCGGCGCCGGTCCGGGCACCTGGCCGTGCCCGTCCCCGAGCGGCGCGGTCGGCGGCGACAACAGCAACAGCGGGCCGAACATTTACGGCCGCGTCGACCCCTCGCTCGGGTTCGACAACACCCTCGCCATTGTCACCACCCAGGGCGAGCGCGAGTGCATTTTCCTCGCCCAAGACCAAAACGGCACCTACGACCCCGGCAAGCTCACGGGCGCGGCGCTCATGATCAGCAAGGGCGGGCAGGTCGAGAGCATTACCCCGCCGAACTTCCAGGTCCGCTACGCGGCGTTTGCCGTGCGGCCGCTCAAAGACCCCTACACCATGGTGCCGGCCGGCAGCTCGCCGAAGGTCCAGCCCACGGTGACCTTCTCGGTTCAGTTCGTAGCCAAACTCCCCACCGGTGAAGAGGTCAAAATTCCTTACCAAACCACCGTGGCGTCTGACAAGTACGACGTGCCGACGAACTAGCCATGCTCAAAATCCAAGCTTTAATTAATTTTATACTCGCCGGGCGAGCTCCGCTCCCGAGGGGGTTTGCGGGGGAATACCGCCCACAGCGATGGCCTCATCGCCGTGGGGACCCGCAGCCGTCCGGGTTCACCCGCAATACAGAGGAGGGCGTTACCCTGCTCCTCGCCATCCTCGTACTGTCGACGGTGTTGGCTATTTCCTTCAGCATTGCCGCGGTTTTGCTCGTCGAGGTCCGCAACTCCGGCGACCTCGCCCGTACCGAACCCGCTATCTACGCTGCCCAGGGCGTGACCGAAGAATCGTTCTTTGAGCAGCGGCGCAACGTACCTGCCGGCACGTTCCAGCTCACGAGCTCCCTCAACAGCGTTGACACCCAAGCCAGCACCACGAAGCTCACCGAACCCATTTTCTTCGATAAGGTTTCTATACTGTCGACCGATATCCAGGGCAGCCGGAACCGCTATCCGCTCTACGACGTGAACCAGCCCTACGGCGGGCTCGACCCCGTTTCCGGGGTTCCGGTCGGTGCCGGCGGCTACGGCCGGATCCAGGTCACCCACGTCGACACCGGCAGCGGCGTGGCGCTCCACGTTTACGTCTGCCAGTTCGACCCCGGCGCCTCCACGGTTGATTGCGCGAGCCCCGCGAGCCCGAACATGGTTTACCGGAACATTTTGCTCGGCGAGGGCCAGGCCACCCCGGTGCTCGACCTAGACCCCTCGCTCCAGCAGGAAATTGTCATCTACGGAGACGGAACGAACGACTCGTTCGTGCAGATTACGGCGTTTGGGCCCAGCCCCTTCCCGCCGAAGGGTATTCCGTACTTCGGCCGCACGGCCGTAGAGGTCACCGCCACGACCACGACCATAACCCGCAAGCTCCGCATCCAGGTCCCAGACCGCTAGCTACTGGCTTTCGCCACAAACCGCCCCGCAGCTACGGGGCGGTTTTCTGAATAAAAAAGTCCCGCCACAGGCGGGACCGAGCCGGCGGGCCTAGTTCTTTGGAATCCGGAGCGTCTGCCCGGCTTTCAGGGTGAACGGCGCGTCCAAGTTATTGAGCGTGGCGAGCGTGGCCCAGGAAATACCGTAGCGCTGGGCGAGGTTGAACAGCGTGTCGCCCTTTTGGATCTTGTACTCGAGGAATTGGATGCTCTGCGTTTCGTC
>CAZLPF010000021.1:0-17217 GCA_964561365.1 uncultured Candidatus Saccharibacteria bacterium
TTCGGTATATAGTAGGCTACTCTACCTTCCGTGGCAAACCCCCGCAAAATGACCATCCTCGCCATTGAAACGAGCTGCGACGAAACCGCCGCCGCGGTAGTTTCGGCCAACCTAGCCCCGGCAATCCCCGAGGTGACCATGCTGTCCTCGGTCATCCGCTCGCAAATACAGCTTCACACGCACATGGGCGGCGTGGTGCCCGAGGTCGCCGCGCGCGCCCACGTGGCGGCCATTGAGCCCGTGGTCAAGAAAGCGCTCGCCAACGCCAAAGTTCGGTTTGGCAACATTGACTACCTCGCCGTTACCCAGGGCCCCGGGCTCATGCCCTCCTTGCTCGTCGGGGTGGAATTTACCAAAGCGCTCGGCTTCTCCTTGGGCAAGCCCGTGCTGCCGGTCAACCACATGCTCGGGCACCTGCTCTCGCCGTTGAAAGACCAAGCTTCTAGTGACGAATGTTTAGCGGCTAGAAAGAATGGCACACCCTCTACGCTGTTCCCTATGGTCTCTCTCATCGTTTCCGGCGGGCACACCATGCTCGTGCTCATGGACAGGCCGAACCGCTACCGCGTGCTCGGGCAAACGGTAGACGACGCGGCCGGCGAGGCCTTCGACAAAGTCGCCAAGCTCCTCGGCCTCCCCTACCCCGGGGGCCCCGAGGTCAGCAAGCTCGCCGAGCGCTCAAAGAACCCGCCGGATTTTCCACGGCCTATGATCAACAGTCCGGATTTTAACTTTTCGTTTGCGGGGCTCAAGACCGCAGTCCGTTACTACGTTGAATCCCTGCTCCCACCAGCTTCTCTAGGCGCTAAACACTCTACGCTATCGGCTGCCCTAAAGGCCGATATCTGCGCCGGCTTCCAGAACGCCGCGGTGGACGTGCTGGTCTCAAAAACCCTTAAGGCAGCCGCGCAGTACAAAGCCAAGTCTGTCTCTATATCTGGCGGGGTTTCGGCCAACCGCGTCCTGCGAAAAAAAACAGCGGAAGCCTGTGAAAAAGCTAAAATCGCTCTATTTATACCGCCGTTTTCCTTATGTACCGACAATGCTGAAATGATAGCTTTCGCGGCGGCATATTTGCTCAAAAATAAGCCAAAAATACCTCGTACATTCGAGGCAAACCCGAGTTTAAAACTCTAGAATACCCTTGACAAATAAGGGTATTTTTGTTAAAGTGTCAAGTTACCTCATTTGCGCCCATTTGAAAAAATGGGTGAAAATGGTAACGACGAGGCTAAACCCGGTAATTGCCGGACGAACCTCTCGGGTGTCGGTACGCACGTAAAGTGCCGAACGATTGGCCTGCGCTGCCAGAAATGGCTGAGCAACACCCGAGGTGGAAGCCGAAAGCCAAAACGGGCGTCACGAACAGTTTTCTACTTAGGGAACAGCGCGGTTTACCGTGCCAAGACCCTGCTGTTCATGCACGCCCTCTTCACAGACTGAAGGGGGTTTTCAAATGCATACGTTCTTTACAACACTGCTCAGTAATTTGCTGTTCGCGGTGCGTTCGAGCCGGAGCGGGAAAGATATCAAAGAATCCACACTCGAAACGCAAGCGGACGCACAGCTCGACTGGCCCACGGGATTGCTCCGCTGGGAACTGATCTCCGAAAGCCCGAACCAAGTCGGGGTGGAGCTGGTCAGGTTCGCGCGCCGTACGGGGCATGAGATCGAAGTCGTTTTCATTGATCTCGATTGCTTCGGCGAGGTGAACAAGAAACTCGGCCACGACACTGGCGACCGCATTCTCTCTCATCTCGGGACTGCGGTGAAGGGCAACTTGCGGGCCATGGATCTCGCCTTTCAGAAGGGAGACCAGACGCTCATCATCTCCGTCGGGAGCGGACACGTGCATACGCTCATGGGGCGAGTGCAGACCGCTTACGCAACGTTTGTTGATTCCGACCCGGTACTCGCCGCGCTCCGGAGCGAAACTTGCGCTTGGCCTCTGCCCCCCCAGGAATTCAGCTACGGCCACCAAGTTCTCCACCCGGTGGACGAGTACGATCCCAAGGAAACGTTAAACTGGGCTAAGAAAGAGGCCGACGAACGCATGAGCCTGTCGAAGCTCGACAAGAAGCGCTACCGAGGCGAAGGTGACGCGACCGTTGCGATGGCATTCGGTCGTCCGGTAGAGCCCGCGGGATTTGTCCCGCTTTCTAAGCGCGGCAATCCGTTTACGAACGTCCGCTAACACGGCAAAGAACCTACGTGCGGCCCTCCCGGTGGTGAACCGGGAGGGCCGCTTTCTATTTACAAGGCTCCTGGAATGCATTAGAATGCGGCCAACGCCATTGCTCTGGCTGTCACCGGAGCGGCCCGCAGTCTCGGCGGGCAGGCGCGGGAAGAAATCCGCTTACCGGAAAGTAGAACCCGCCGGCAGCCGACCGAAACTGGCACGAACGAGTAGAATTTGAGATGGTACCGCCCGCGAGGGCTCTCAAGCACCCACCGGGTGCTTTATTTTTATGAAAAAACTACTTCAGGTTAGCGTCCACAGCCTGCCCCTGCTGCTCGGGATCGTCTTGAGCAACCTGCTGTGGCGCAGCAACTCCATCCTCTTTGTCGTTTACCTCGGAATCCTCGCGTCGTTTATTTACGCGGGCAGGGACAGGAAGGGCGAGGCCTACGTCGCGCTGTACGGAATTGCCGCGGCGCTCGCCGTTGAAACCATCGGGACGCGGGTCGGCGGGTACCAAACGTTCGCCAACCCGAGCTTCCTGGGCATACCCGCCTGGCTGCCGCTGGCCTTCGCCTACGGCTTCGTGCTCATGAAACGAATCGCGCTCATCATTTCGACCGGCTCCCCCTGGACCAAAGCTAACGCCTCGTAACGACCATGGAAGAAATCGAAAAAGCCTACGACCACAGCAAGGTCGAAGACGCCATCCACGAACGCTGGATGCAGAGCGGCTACTGCAACCCCGACAAGCTCCCCGACGCCGCGAACCGTGAGCCGTTCACCGTTTCCCTCCCCCCGCCGAACGTCACGGGCGTCTTGCACATGGGCCACGCGTTTGAGGACACCATTCAGGACACGGTTATTCGCTACCAGCGCATGCGGGGTAAGCGCACGCTCTGGGTTCCGGGGACCGACCACGCCGCCATTGCCACGCAGTCGAAGTTCGAAAAAGAGCTCACGAAGAAAGATAAAAAATCGCGGCACGACTTCAGCCGTGAACAGTTCTTCAGCATGGTCAACGAGTACGCCCTCGCAAACCAAACGACCATCCTATCCCAGCTGCGCAAGCTCGGCTTGTCCATGGACTGGAGCCGGCTCGCGTTCACGCTCGACGCCGAGCGCGAAAAAGCGGTGCGCGTTGCTTTCAAAGAAATGTACGACGCGGGCTTAATTTACCGCGGCTACCGGGTGGTGAACTGGGACCCGAAAGGCCAGACGACGGTTTCCGACGACGAAATAGAGTACGAGGAAACGAAGTCAAAACTGTATACGTTCCGCTACTCGAAGGACTTCCCCATCGCCATCGCCACGACCCGCCCAGAGACCAAGGTCGGCGACGTTGCCGTAGCGGTGCACCCGGAAGACCCGAGGTACGCGGCGTTCATTGGCAAGGAGTACGACGTTGAATTTTGCGGCGTGCCGCTGCACATTACGGTTATTGGCGACAAAGAAATAGACCCGGAGTACGGAACCGGGGCCATTGGCGTTACCCCGCTCCACAGCATGGTTGACTTCGAAATTGCCCAGCGTCACAGCTTACCCGGGAAACAGGTTATCAACGAATTCGCGAAAATGACCGTTGGCGGTGAGCTCCTGGAGGGGAAGAAGACCACGGAAGCGCGGGAAATAGTCGCGAACCAACTTCGAGAACAGGGCTTGCTGGAAAAGGAAGAAGAGATTACCCAGAACCTTTCTAAAGCCCAGCGGACCGGGGGGGTTATTGAGCCGCTGCCCAAGCTCCAGTGGTTCATTGCGGTCAATAAACCCTTCAAGGCAAAGGGCTCAAAGCTGCAGGGAATAAAAGAAGGGCACGAGGTCACCCTGAAGGAAGTTATGAAGAGAACCGTCGAGTCGGGGCAGATACAAATCATGCCCGAACGTTTTGAAAAAACGTACTACCACTGGATCGATAACCTCCGCGACTGGTGCATTAGCAGGCAGATCGTGTACGGACACCGCATTCCGGCGTGGCACCCGGTTACCCCGCAGCCGAACGACCCGAGCGGCCGCGGCTTCCAGGTATCGGTCGAAGATATTAAAGACCCAAGCTGGGTCCAGGATACCGACACGCTAGACACCTGGTTCTCGTCCGGACTTTGGACGTTTTCAACCTTGGGCTGGCCGAACCAGACCGAAGACCTGAAAACCTACCACCCGACCTCGGTCATGATGCCCGGCTATGAAATCCTGTTCTTCTGGGTGGCTCGGATGATTCTCATGAGCGGGTTCCTGCTCGGCGACATTCCGTTCCACAAGGTCTACCTGCACGGCATGGTCCGCGATACGCAGGGACGCAAGTTCAGCAAGTCGCTCAACAACGGCATTGACCCGCTCGACATGACGGCGAAGTACGGAACCGACGCGCTCCGCATGTCGCTCGTCTTCGGCGCCGCCCCGGGCAACGACCTCATCTTCGACGAGCAGAAGGTCAAGGGCATGAAGCACTTCGCCAACAAGCTCTGGAATATTGCCCGGTTCGTCATGACGAACGTCGAGTCGAGTGACTACAAATGGGAGGCGAAAACCGAGGCAGATAAAAAAATTCTCGAGCAGCTGAACGCTGCGGTTACTGCGGCAACGAAAAATCTGGATGACCTGCAGCTGCACGAGGCCGCGCAGGCCGTCTACCAGTTCACCTGGCACGAGCTGGCCGACGTCTACCTCGAAGCCTCAAAAGACCAGCTCAAAGACGAACGGCTCTCGGGCAACACCAAAAAGCTGTTACTCCATAACCTGGTCTGGACCCTAAAGCTCCTCCACCCGTTCATGCCGTTCGTCACCGAGCACATCTGGCAGCTGCTCCGGCAGCGGAAACTCGTGAGCACCGACCTGCTCATGGTGGCAGGGTGGCCCGAACTGACTAAGTAGCCAAAGAAAAACACCCTCCGCTTCATGCGGAGGGTGTTTTCTATACGCGACTAAACTTCTTCCGGAGCAGACTCGCCGCCCTCGCCGTCCCCGCCTTCGGCGGATTCTGCGGTGGGCTCCGGTGGCGGAAGCTCGGCGTCCGAGACGGCCGAGGCAACCTCGTCGGCCTCTACCGCCTGCTGGGCGGCGTGGGCCGAAAAACCGGTACCGGCGGGAATGAGCTTGCCGATGATGACGTTCTCCTTGAGGCCCCGCAGGTGGTCGGTCTTGCCGGTGACCGCGGCCTCAATGAGCACGCGCGTCGTTTCCTGGAAAGACGCGGCGGCCAGGAAGCTCTCGGTGTTCAGCGACACCTTCGTAATGCCCATGAGCAGCTGCTCGGCCGCTGCCGCGCGCTGGCCCTTGGCGCGGAGCTCGTCGTTCATGTAGTTGAGCTTGGCCTTGTCCACGACCTCGCCGGGCACGAGCTGGCTGTCGCCGGACTCGGTGATGCGGACCTTGCTGAACATCTGCTTCACGATAACCTCAATGTGCTTCTCGTGAATGGGCTGCCCCTGCGAGGTGTAGATTTCGAGGACCTCGCGGACAATGTACTTCTGCGCATCCTCGGTACCCTTGAGCTGCAAAACAACGGAAGGGTTCAGGCTGCCCTCGGTCAGGCGCTGGCCCTTGGCCACGAGCTCGCCGTCCTTGACCTGGAGCGTGAGCGCCGCCGGTATAACGTACTCGCGCACGTCGTCCGACTCGTGGAGCACGGTGAGCCTGCCGCGCTCGGCGCGGACAATGCCGGCGTGCGTGGCCTTTACGCTCTTGCCGTTCTCATCGAGGTAGAGGGTATCGCCCTCCTGCACGTGGCTGCCGTCCTTAATGGCGCTGTGCGCCGCGCCGAGCTCGAAGACGTCCTTCTCGACGTCCCCGCCCTGCACGCGGACGAGGTACTCCTTGCTGTTCGGTTTGGAAACGTAGACCTGGCCGTCGACTTCGGCGACGTAGGCCTGGCCTTTCGGCTCGCGCGCCTCGAACAGTTCTTCGACGCGGGGCAAACCTTGGGTAATGTCTTTGACGGCCGCCACACCACCGGTGTGGAAGGTGCGCATGGTCAGCTGGGTGCCCGGCTCGCCGATGGCCTGGGCCGCGACGATGCCGACGGCCGCGCCGTCGTGCACCATTTCGTTGAAGCCGAGGTCAAACCCGTAGCAAGCCTTGCATACGCCGCGGGTCAGCTGGCACTTGAGGACCGTGCGGACCTTAACCTCGGTCACGCCAGCCTTCACAATGAGGCTCGCGAGCTCGTCGTCGATGGCTTGGTTGCGCTTGGCCACGACCGCGCCGTCTGCGCCGACAACGTCTTCAGCCGCGACGCGGCCGAAGAGGCGGCGGTCGAACGGCTTCTGCATGGCCTCCGAGCCGGCCTGGGTTACGACCGCGTACTCGTGCGAGCCGCAATCGTCGGCGGTGACCACGATGTCCTGGGCCACGTCCACGAGGCGACGCGTCAGGTAGCCGGCGTCCGCGGTGCGGAGCGCCGTGTCGGACATACCCTTGCGCGAACCGTGGGTCGAAATGAAATATTCGAGCACCGCGAGGCCTTCCTTGAAGCTTCCGCGGACCGGGAGCTCAATGACGTCGCCGGCCGGGTTCACCACGAGCCCCTTCATGCCGGACATTTGGGAAATTTGGGCGTAGGAACCGCGGGCGCCGCTCTCGACGAAGTAGTTCACGCTCCCGAAGTCTTGCACGTCCTTCTTCACGTCCTTCGCAATCTTGTCGGAAACGGTCTTCCAAATTTCAACGACGCGGTTGTAGCGCTCGTCTTCGGTCAGGAGGCCCTGGCCGAACTCTTCGTACACGGCCTCGACCTCTTGGTCGGCTCCGCCGAGGAGGTTGTACTTGTTCGGCGGCACGACGAGGTCGTCCATGCCCCACGACAGGCCCGAGCGGGTCATGTACGTGAAGCCGGTGCGCTTGATCTCGTCGATGAGCTCGGCGGTCCGGAGGCTGCCGAACTTGCGGTGCGCTTCGCGCACGAGCGCCTGCAGCTTCTTCTTGTCGAAAGCCTCGTTGCGGAAGCCGAGCTCTTTGGGAACGATCTTGTTGAAAATGAGCCGGCCGACGGAGGTGTCCGCTATGTCGCCGCTCTCGAGGCGGACCTTAATGGGCGCCTGGATGTGCACGAACCGGTTATTGTAGGCGAGTATGGCTTCCTGCGGGCTCGAGAAAATCTTCCCGCTGCCCTTCACGCCCTCGCGAATCTTCGTAATGTAGTAGCAGCCGACCACGACGTCCTTGTCGGGCGTCATGACGGGATCGCCGGAGGCGGGCTTCAGCAGGTTGTTGGACGAGACCATAATCTCGCGGGCCTCGCGCTGGGCCGCTTCGGTCAGCGGCACGTGCACGGCCATTTGGTCGCCGTCGAAGTCGGCGTTGAACGCCGCGCAGACCATGGGGTGGAGCTGGATGGCCTTACCTTCAATGAGCACCGGCTGGAAGGCCTGGAAGCCGAGGCGGTGGAGGGTCGGGGCGCGGTTGAGGAGCACGTAGTGGTCTTTCGTCACCTCTTCGAGAATGTCGTAGACCTCGGTGCGGCCCTGCTCAATGAGCCGGTTGGCGCTCCGGACGTTGTGGGCGTACTCGCGGGAAATGAGCTTGGAAATAACGAACGGCTTGAAGAGCTCGAGGGCCATGAACTTCGGCAACCCGCACTGGTGGAGCTTGAGGTGCGGACCGACCACAATGACCGAGCGGCCGGAGTAGTCCACGCGCTTACCGAGCAGGTTCTGGCGGAAGCGGCCCTGCTTGCCCTTGAGCATGTCGGCCAAGCTCCGGAGCTTGCGCTTCTGGCCCGTGCTCGCGGTGACTTCCTTGCCGTGGCGGATGGAGTTGTCGATGAGCGCGTCGACCGCTTCCTGGAGCATGCGCTTCTCGTTCCTCGTAATGACCTCCGGCGCCTTAATCTCCATGAGCTTCTTCAGGCGGTTGTTCCGGTTGATGACGCGGCGGTAGAGGTCGTTGAGGTCCGAGGCGGCGAAACGGCCGCCGTCGAGCTGGACCATGGGGCGCAGGTCCGGCGGAATAACGGGGAGCATGGTCAGGAGCATCCACTCCGGGCGCAGGCCCGAGTTGATGAGCGACTTTACGAGCTTCAGGCGCTTTAAGGCCTTGCGCTGGGCCTGGCCCTCGCTCTCGCGGGCCTGAACGTCGAGGTCCTGGGACAGCTGCTCGAGGTTTATTTCTTCGAGCAGGCCCTGGATAGCCTCGGCGCCGATGCCGGCGGTGAAAACCGGACCGTACTTGAGCGAGAGGTCGCGGTACTGGAGCTCGGACATGACGAGGTACTTCTTGATGGACTTCAGCTCGCTCCGGGCCTGGTCGCGGATGCTCTCGAGCTGGTCAACCTCTTTGCTCCAGAGGTCTTTGAGGCGGGTAACTTCGGCGTCAATTTCAGCGTGGACGACGTCCGGGTCTTTCTTCCCGGCGTGGGCCTGAATTTCAGACTTCGACTTCCCGATGAGCGTCTCGTACTTCTCCTGGATCTGGGCCTTCTTCGCCTTGAACTCTTTCTCAATCTGCTCGAGCGTGGCCAGGCGGGCCGGCTCGTCGACGGCGGTGATGATGTAGGAGGCGAAGTAGGCGACCTTCTCGAGCTCCTGGACGCCGAGGTCGAGCATGAGCCCGAGCCGGCTCGGCACGCCGCGGAGGAACCAGATGTGGGCCACCGGAACCGCGAGCTTAATGTGGCCCATGCGCTCGCGGCGGACCGAGGCCTTCGTGACCTCGACGCCGCACTTGTCGCAGACAATCCCCTTGTAGCGGATGCGCTTGTACTTGCCGCAGTAGCACTCCCAGTCCTTGATGGGGCCGAAAATCTTTTCGTCGAACAATCCGTCCTTCTCGGGGCGCTGGGTGCGGTAGTTGATGGTCTCCGGCTTCGTAACCTCGCCGTGGGACCAGTTCATAATGGCGTCGGGGCTCGCGAGCTTCAGTCGGACGCCGCGGAAATCTTCGGTGAGCGTAAGCATGGTGGTATTCCCGAGTTAAGGATTAATTGTTCTTCTTTTCACGTTCGCGCCGGGGCTTCTTCTTCGGCTCGTCGGCGAACAGCTCGGCGATGGACGGTTCGTTCATGGGCGGGTTCGGCCGGTCGGGGTCGTTCAAGACGTCGCGCTCTTCGGCCGCCGAAACGACCTTGCCACCCTCGCCGATGAGCTCGACGTCGAGGGACAGGCCCTGGAGCTCCTTCACGAGCACGCGGAAGGATTCCGGCACGTTCGGTTTCTTAATGGGCTCGCCCTTCACAATGGACTCGTAGGCCTTGCTGCGGCCAACGATGTCGTCGGACTTGATGGTCAGCATTTCCTGGAGCGTGTGCGCCGCGCCGTAGCCCTCGAGCGCCCAGACTTCCATTTCACCGAAGCGCTGGCCGCCGAACTGGGCCTTGCCGCCGAGCGGCTGCTGGGTAATGAGCGAGTACGGGCCCGTGGAGCGGGCGTGCATCTTGTCGTCAACGAGGTGGTGGAGCTTCAGCATGTACATGACGCCGACGGTGACCTTCTCGTCGAACGGGTCGCCGGTTTTGCCGTCGTAGAGCTGCACCTTGCCGTCGGCGGGGATGCCGGCCTTCTCGAGCTCGCGCTTTATCTCCTGCTCGGCAACGCCGTCGAGCACCGGCGAGGCGATCTTGTAGCCGAGGATGCGGGCGGCCATGCCGAGGTGGGTTTCCAAAATTTGGCCGAGGTTCATGCGGGAGACGACGCCCAAGGGGTTCAAAATGACGTCGACCGAGGTGCCGTCGGCCATGAACGGCATGTCCTCCATGGGCACAATCTTCGAAATGACGCCCTTGTTGCCGTGGCGGCCGGCCATTTTGTCGCCGACCTGAATTTTGCGCATGACGGCGACCGAAACCTGAATGGAGCGGATCACGCCGCTCGGGAGCTTGTCGCCGGCGTCGCGGGAGAATTCGCGAATGTTCACGACTTTCCCGTACTCGCCGTGCGGCAGGGTCAGCGAGGTGTCCTTCACGTCGCGGGACTTCTCGCCGAAGATGACGCGGAGGAGCTTCTCTTCCGGGGTCAGGTCGGTCTCGCCCTTCGGCGTAATTTTACCGACCAAAATGTCGCCGGCTTTGACCTGGGCGCCGATGCGGATCACGCCGCCCTCGTCTAAGTCTTTCAGCTTCTCTTCGGAAACGTTCGGGATGTCGCGGGTAATTTGTTCCGCGCCGAGCTTCGTGTCGCGGACGTCAATGCGGAAATCGTCAATGTGCACCGAAGAGAAGCGGTCCTGCTGGACGAGCCGCTCGGAGAGGATGACCGCGTCTTCGTAGTTGTAGCCGTCCCACGACATGAACGCCACGAGCACGTTCTGGCCCAGGGCCAGTTCGCCCTGCTCGGTCGAGGCGCCGTCGGCGAGCACGTCGCCCTTCTTGACCCGCTGGCCCTTGGAAACGATGGGCACCTGGTTAATGGCGGTGGCGGAGTTCGTGCGGAGGAACTTGAGGAGCTCGTACTCTTTCTTCTTGCCCAGGTCGTTCACCACGACCACCTTGTCGCCGGTGACCGAGGTCACCTCGCCGGCCTCTTCGGCCACGGCCACCGCGTGCGAGTCGCGCGCGGCGCGGGCCTCCACGCCGGTGCCGACGAGCGGCGCCTGCGGGCGGATGGTCGAAACGGCTTGGCGCTGCATGTTGCTGCCCATGAGGGCGCGGTTGGCGTCGTCGTGCTCGAGGAACGGAATGAGCGCCGTGGTCACGGAAACAATCTGCTTCGGCGAAATGTCGAGTGCATCAATTTCGTTGCTGTCGGCAATGGTCGGGACCGAGCGGACACGGACCGACTCGCGGGGGCGGGTAAAGTAGCCCTGCTCGTCGAGCAGAATGCCGGCGTGGCCAATGATGAGCCGCTCTTCCTCGAAGGCGTCGAGGTACTCGACGTCGTCGGTGACGTGCGACTTTACGCGGATCTGGGGCAGCTCTTCCACCGCTTTCAGCTGCTTGGCCTGCTGCTCGGTAATGGTCTCACCGGAAGACACCACGACCTTGCCGTGGCTGTCTTTAATGTCCGAGACCGCGATCTCCCCAACGGGGTCTTTGCCGTCGTTCTTGGCGGCCTTCTTGACGGTCCGGTACGGGGTCTCCAAGAAGCCGTACTCGTTGAGGCGCGCGAAGGTGGCCATGTGGGCCACGAGGCCGATGTTCGGGCCTTCCGGGGTGGTAATCGGGCAGAGGCGGCCGTAGTGGGAACGGTGCACGTCGCGGACTTCGAAGCCGGCGCGCTCGCGGGACAGGCCGCCGGGGCCCATGGCCGAGAGGCGGCGCTTGTGCTCGAGCTCGGCGAGCGGGTTGGTCTGGTCCATGAACTGCGAGAGCTGCGAAGAGCTGAAGAACTCCTGCATGGTCGCGACAATCGGCCGAACGTGGATGAGCTGGGCCGGGGTTACCGTCTCCATGTCCGCGAGCGACATGCGGTCCTTGGCAATGCGCGCCATGCGGGCGAGGCCGACGCGGAAGCGGGTCTGGATGAGCTCACCCACGCCGCGGACGCGGCGGTTGGCGAGGTGGTCAATGTCGTCGGGTGATCCTTGCGTGTTGTTGAGGCGAATAATTTCCTTGACCGTCATGAGCAGGTCCTCGAGGGTCAGGAGCGGCTCGGAGCGGCCGGTGACGCCGAGGCGCTGGTTCAGCTTGTAGCGACCGACCTCGGAGAGATCGTAGCGCTCCTCGTTGAAGAACATGCCGGTAATGAGCGACCGGGCGTTGTCTACGGTGGCGAGGTCGCCGGGGCGGATGCGCTTGTAGACCTCGCGAAAGCCCTCGTCGGCGTTCGTGCTCGCGTCCTTGTCGAGCGTGGCCTGCACGTACCTGATGTCCGGATCGGTGTCCACGTCGCGGAGCGCCTCGAGGATTTGGTCGTTCGAGGACAGCCCGTAGACGCGGAGCAACGCGGTAATGGGAATGCGGCGCTTGCGGTCGATTTTGCAGCCAATGACGCCTGCCGCGTCGGTGTCGAGCTCGAGCCAGGCGCCCCGGTTCGGAATGAGCTTCGCGCCGTAGAGGTTCTTGCCGCGGGCGAACTCGGCCGTGAAGAACACGCCCGGCGACTTGATGAGCTGGTTGACGACCACGCGCTCGACGCCGTTGATGATAAACGTGCCGCGGGGCGACATGAGCGGGAAGTCGCCGAAGTAGACGTCCTGGGTCTTCGTCTTGCCGGTAACCTTGTTCACGAGCTTCGCCGAAACGTAGAGCGGCGCCTCCCAGGTCGCGTTCTTCTCGCGGGCCTGCATCTCGTTGTACTTCGGCTTGTCGAAGAAGTAGTCGCCGAAGCCGAGCTCCAGGTTCTTGCCGGTGAAGTCCCGGATGGGGTGAATCTCTTTCAGGAGGTCCTTGAGGCCGCGCTCTAAGAACCAGCGGTAACTGTCGAGCTGGACCTCAATGAGGTTCGGCATGTCCACGCTCTCGCGGAAGTTCGTGAAGAACCGGCGCGGGGCGATGGCTGCCTTCGTGTGAACCATGTCCTTGTGTGCCATGTCTATTCCTTAATAGTGGCTGCGAGATCTTCTTGGCTAAGCGCGTAAGTACCGGGTAAGTCCAAGCTTACCCATCCAGATTTTCATAATCTGGCTTAAGTAAGCGCAAAAATCAGTCCTTCGATCAGTAAAGGACTGTTTAATGCTCCTAGTTCAGGTAGTAGTTGGACCGCACGGGGCTTGCGCGCTCGTCAAGAAAATTAACGAACTTGCTTAGGAACCGCCCCTTTCAACCAAAAATCGTGTGCAAAGGCTTGTAAATATTAAGTCAAGCCGAGTCTCTTGTCAAATGCCTTCTCTGGACAGCCGGTTGAAAACCGGTGTATAAATTTTCCTTTTATTTAAAAGGAATAAATAAAATTTCCTTATAAAATCAAAGACGCGCCGGTTTGTAGCCAGCGCGCCAGTGTAGGAAGCGAGTTCGCACTAAAAGGCGAACGACTTAGTGAAGCCCACTCGAACGTCCCAGTTGCCCAGGACGAAGTCGTGGTGCGGCCATATGTAGAGCCCGCCGAGCGCGCCACGGAGCCGCTTGGGGAGGAACGACCCAACGGTGACCATGGGGCCCCAGAAGTTCTCTGTATTCTTGCCCTGGGTGAACCTAAATTCACCCCAAGCTTGGAGCCACTTCGGCATGGGTCCGGCCCGGGCAGCCGCAATGTGCCGGTGAGCCGGAGCAACGCCATCTTCGGTCCCGAACGAGAACCGATTAATGGACAGCCCACTAAACCTCTTCCCCTGGTAAGAGGCGTTGGCGAACGCGGTCACCTGGTCGACGCGGCCCTTCTTGAACTCGTACTGCGGCCCGAAGACCGTAGTAACCGTCAGGTTCTTGAGCGGGGTAAACCGAACCCCCGGCGCGAGCAGGAGCAAGTTCGACTTTCCGCTCGCCGCCTGCCGAGCTTGGCCGATGAAGGCGAACGAGAACCGCGGCGTCAGCCGGTGCGTCAAGGTGAGTATCTGCTGACGATCGTGAGTTGCGTCGCCGAACGGCTCAACCTTGAGGGTGTTCGCGCGGGCGGCCGGATCCGGTTTCGGTTCCGGGCGGCCGTCTCCGTCCTCAACCGCTTCCCCCACGGCGGCCTGGTCTTTCTTGATTTTGAACAAGATTGATTGGGCAACCGCAGGCGAACAGCAGATCGAGACCACGAGGGCCATGCCGTAGCCGAAGAACTGCAGGCCTTTGCGGCTGAACATGCTCCGAACCACCCAGCCGACGCGCCCGAGCTGCACGATGAGAAGCGCGATACTGATGCAGACGAAAAGTGACGCCCGTTCTATGGTCAACTGCGCGAGGAAGCGGGAGCGCGGTTTCTGGCGCATCTGAGGATACCAGATGCCGCTGACTTCGGGGCGTTGCTTGAGCTGCTCGTAGGCCGCCTCGTCTGATGGCGTCCAGCAGACGGCATCCGCCAGGAGTTTGGAAGATAGCTGTAAATTCCAAATCTGCCAGTAGAGCGGGTGGCCGATCTCGGACTCGTCGGCGTATCCAACAACGTGCGTACCCGGCACTATATAACTATCGGGCTGACGGAGGCCGAACTGGAGCTTTTGGAGCAGTTCATCGATGCGGTACCGCTGCTCCACCGTGTAACGGTTTTCGCTGCGCGCGGTGGTAATTTCTGCGCTAATGCGTGCGAGTTCCTGTTTGGCAACGCGTTCGGTAAAGTGCACGCCCTCAATGGGACCGTACCCCCACATTCCTTCGCGGTACAAGGTGCTGCGTGGTACGTAGCAGGCCGCGGCCGCGGCCAAAAGCAGCGCCGCCGAAATAAGTTTTTGCTTCATTCATTGTTCCTCTCCTTTGCATTGGGAACTCAGTATTCTAACCATTTTTCCGCTCCGTTTCAAGGCTGCTATACTGCCAGGAGCGCACAGAATGGATACCGTTATTCAGGTCGACAATCTCAAGAAAACCTACCCCCAGGGCGGGGGCGGTCGCTTCGAGGCGCTCAAGGGCATTTCGTTCAAGGTCGAGCGCGGTGAAATTTTCGGCCTCCTCGGCCCCAACGGTGCCGGCAAGACCACGACGCTCGAAACCCTCGAGTGCCTCCGGCGGCAAGATTCGGGCACCGTGCAGGTCTTCGGGCTCGACAACCTGCAGCACCCCGAGGCCATTCGCCAGCGCATCGGCGTCCAGCTGCAGTCCTCGGCCTACCTCCCCTACCTCACGCTCACCGAGCTGCTCGCCCTGTTCGGCTCGCTCTACGGCCTCCGGGCGAAAACCGCTGAGCTCCTCGCGCTCGTCCACCTGACCGAGAAGGCTCACGAGCGCTGCCAGAACCTTTCCGGCGGCCAGCTCCAGCGCTTCGCCATTGCCTGCGCGCTCGTGAACGAGCCGGACATTATATTTTTAGACGAGCCGACCACGGGCCTGGACCCGCAGGCGCGCCGCCAGCTCTGGCAGGTCATCCGCGACCTGAACCGCGCCGGCAAAACCATTCTCCTGACCACCCACTACATGGAAGAGGCCGAGTACCTCTGCCACCGGGTCGGCATCGTCGACCAGGGCACGCTGCTGGCCATTAGCGAGCCGAGGCGGCTGATCGACCAGCTCGCGCACACGACGCAAATCTCCTTCCTCACCGACCACGACCTGCCGGAGCAGGTCTTCGGGGGCATGGCGAACGTCCAGAAGGTCTTCCGCAGCTACCCGAAGGTCATTGTTGAAATTTCAAACCTCGACTCAATTGCCCCCGTGGTCGAGCGGCTCAAGCGTGAAAAAATTCCCTTCTACGGGTTCACGGTGAAGACCGCGTCGCTCGAGGACGTCTACCTCGACCTCACCGGAAAGGAGTACGAGCCGTGATGCGCGAAAAGTCCAGCAGCTTCTGGCAGCTCCTGCTCATGAACCTCCGCCTCGTCTACCGGAACCCGAGCGGGGTCTTCTGGACCGTAGTTATACCGAGCATCATCTACGCCGCGCTCTCGGTCCTGCCCATTCGCCGGCTCCTGTCGGTGGATCTGCCGTACTCGACGTACGTCCTGCCGGGCGTGGTAGCGCTCACCGTCATGCAGGGCGGCATTTACAGCCTCGCCTACTGGGTCGTGGACCTCAAAGCCCGCGGCGTCATTAAGCGGCTGCTCGTTACGCCCCTCAAGGTCCACGAGCTCGCCCTCTCGCTCATTGCCGCGCGCTCGCTCATTGCGGTCGCGCAGGCCTTCGTGCTCACGGTCATTGGTATTTTCGTGTTCAACGCCACCTTCGAGGGCAACGTCCTGCCGGTGCTCGTGCTCGTGCTGCTCGGCGCGGGCATCTTCCTCGCCGTCGGCCTGCTCATTTCCAACTACGCGAGCTCGTACGAATCCGCCGCGCCCATTACCTCGGCCGTGGGGCTGCCCCTGACCCTGCTCGGCAACATTTTCTACCCCATTGAGCTCCTGCCCAACTCCCTCCAGACCGTGGCCAACCTCATGCCCATTACCTACCTTGCCGACGGGCTGCGGGTGGCGTTCCTGAGCCCCGATTTCACCTGGGCGCTCATCAGCCGCGACATTGGGGTACTCGTGCTTTGGCTCGTTCTCCTGCTCGGGGTCACGGTCGCGGTCTTCCGGCTGAAGGAATAAAAAACGTCCCGCGCGGGACGTTTTTTTGTTTCGGAGATACTATGCGCTAGCCTTCTGCCAGCGGCGATCCATGGTCTGACGACTAAGGAATGAGGCTTTCACGCCGAGCCCCATGGCTAGGCCCTTGGCCACGGCCGCGCCGACGCGCACGCCGGTGTAGCTGCCCGGGCCCTTGGAGGCCACGACGCCGCCAATCTTTTTCTTAACAACGTGGTTGGCGGCCATGAACCTTTCAATAGCCGCGAGAATGTTCGCACCGCGCAGGCTGCGAACTTTTTTTTGAAACGCAATCGGCGTGCGGCCGCCTTCCAGCCAGACGCGGATGGCGGCGCCGTCGCTGGAGTCAAAGTAGAGGATCATTTTTCTACTTGTTCAATGGCGCGGTCATGGACGCGAGACAGGGAGAGCTGGGAAATAACGCTGCCGACGAGCGCCAGGAACATGTCCCACTGCGTGTCCCACACGTCGCCCTGGGTGCCGAGGAAAGCGTCGCCCTTGCTGCCGGAGGCGAGCGAAACCCACCACTCGAAGAACTCGTAGGCGGCGGAGAACGCCAGTACCACGCAGCAGACTAAGAAAAACTGCCAGCCCGGTTTCACGGTGCGGCGGCGGATGAATACTTCGCGCACCGCGAGCGCGGGCACGAACCCCTGCGCGAGGTGCCCGAGCCGGTCGTAGTAGTTGCGGTGCAGGTTAAAAATTTCCTTGAGCCAGTTAAACAGCGGGTTCTCGGCGTACGTGGTCACGCCGCCCCACATGAGAATGAACGTGTGGAGGAGGACGGCGACGTAGACGAGCTTTGAAAACTCAAAGCGGCGCACCGTTGCGGCAAGAACAGCCGCGGCCAGTACCGCGGGCAGCACCTCGAGCACCCAGGTAAATTTGTCGTGGGCGGCCAGCCCCGACCAGAGCAGCCCGAGAAAAAATAGCGCGAGGACGGTGGCGTAGAACCTGGTGCCGTTCTTCATTTCGCTTGCGTCAATTTTACGAACTCTTCCCGCACCACGTTGCGCTCGTCCCAGGGAATACGCCGGTCGCCGGGAAGCACCAAGAACTGCTCGCTGCCCTTACCG
>CAZLPF010000022.1:0-17157 GCA_964561365.1 uncultured Candidatus Saccharibacteria bacterium
CGCCTGCGAAAAAATCGCATCGTGGTTCTCGGCGCGCACGGCAACGTCCTCGCGCTGCACGTTCACGAGGCCGGTGACCTGCGAAACTTCTTCCAGACCTTCCGTGTTCACGGCGTTCAGGTCCGCGACGTAGTCCAAAACGGCCGAAAGCTCCTTCTGGAACTTCAGCACCTCGTCGTCGGTTATGCTGATGCGCGCCAGCTGTGCGATTTTCCGGACTTCTTCGGGGGTCAACATGCAAAAATGTTAGCAAAATCAAGCGGAAAAAGAAAGCAGGCCGCACTCGGTGAGAGCGCGGCCCGCGGGGGGTGGGAGGCTTTGGGTAGGGAGGAAACTACTTAAGCGCGTCCCAAGGTTTTGGTCCGGTCTGGTAGAGACCGTACCCTTTGGCGAGAGGTTCTGCGAACTCGACCAGGTCGCGCTTGGACTTTATGTCGTAGCGCTTAGCCCAGTACGAAAACGCGATGTTGTAGCCGTAGTCTTTGCAGTACGAGACAACCTCTTTGATAACCTCGCTTGCGGTCTGGGCAGAATCTTTCACCGCGGCCGAGGCTCGGGCCTTCTCGGCAGCCTCTCTCGTACCCTTCGGATCGAGCTCGGGAGCAATGACCATGGGGCGCTCGGCGAGGCGGTTCAACTCGAGAAGTTTGAGGCGCATGTGAATCTCCTCGAGCTGTCTCTTCATGGCCGCAGCCCGTCGCGCCGGTTCCTCGGCTTTATCTTTCGCCAGCTCGGCATCAACTTGCTTGCTGATCTTCTTAACTTCGCTGCCGAGCCGATCGGCCTTTGACTTCTTCGTTTCTGTAGGCTGCTGGGCACTTCCTAGAGCCGCAGCCAAAACCAACAGCAAACCAACCTTGGTAATAACCTTCATATCCCACCTCACAAATTTTTCGTGACGCTGCTTGCGCCGGACGGGCAAACCCCGTTTACCCTGGCCCTGAAACTCTGTTCAGGGCAGAAAAGCGGAATTTACGTAAACGGCAATGTAACAAAAAAACGCTTCTGCGTCAACTGCTTATATCAAATATATAAAACAAATACCGAACCCCTTCCGGGGTCGGTTGCGAGCGTACCGAATGCCTATGGTTGGCCGCCAGTACATTCTACCGTACGGTAGAAATCCTCCATTCCTACTTCAAGGTTAGCAGAAACGGGTGCCGCAATCAAGGCCTACTACTGTTTACGCTTCGCTTTCAGCCAGTCCGGTGTTTCGGAAAATTTTACTTCGGGTATGGCGCAAAATTCTTCCTCGGTTATGCCGTATTCCCGCGTGTAGGCGACTTCCACGCTGCCGTGCGTGGCCGTGTTCCAGCTAAGGCCGAGCAGCGCCGCCGCTTGCTTCACCGCTTCCTCGCTCGGACCTTCGACCTCCGCGAGCGGTTGTATCCACGGCCAGGTATCTAAGGTCACCTGGCAGCCGCCGAGCGACCAGGCCTCGCGTTTAGTTTCCTGGTAGGACTTCGGCTTCATGCCGGCGGCGAAAAAAATGCCGCAGGTAGCATCGAAGTCACCCACCGCGATTTCCAGTTCCTCGGTGCCATGAAGCGTTCTGTCTTTCATGCGCTTGAACGCGAGCGTAACTTTTCCGTCACCCTCGTCGCGCACGCGGAACCACTGCCGCGGGCTGTCGTCGGGTCGCCGGAAGTTCCGACGCCGCATGAGCCGCTCGGGGTAAACCAGTTCCGCGCCGGCGTCTTTCAGCGTGGCGCGAACGGCGTCTACGTTCACCCCTAAAAACTTGGCCTCGATTTCGATCGGCATGTTTCCATGCTACCACGGAGAAAGGAAAAGGACCCCCGAGCCGAAGCCGGGAGTCCCGAAGTGCGCGGCGCGTATACCTACGCGGCCGCTTTGAATTCGTACGTGTGGGTCATGTCGGTGAATTTCGAAACGAGAGTGAGCGTGGGTGCCTTATCCGTTTCGACGATCCGGCCGCAGCAACGGACAATTACGCCATGTTCCATGGCGAGCCTGGTGAAGGCCGCTTCTTGGTCCGGCGCCATACACACGAGGGCCCGCTGGCCGCCGTGCCACATGGTGAAGATCTCCCGGTCGGCGAGGTTGCGCCACTCGGCGCAGTCACGCATGATTTTCGACGGCTCGAACAAATTGTCGAGCACCGCCGAGAGCCCGGTGCGGGCGAGGATGTCTTCGCCGAACTTGCCCACGATCCCGCCGCCGGTAATGTGGGCGATTGCCGAGAGCTGTACGAGTGGTTCCCTGGTTTTCGTGAGCCAGCCGTTCGCCTGGACCAAAAACCGGTCGTAGGAAGCGCACGCCGCGGACGCCATGATGATGGCATCGCGCGCTTCCGGATTCTCCCACCAGCGCGGACCGAACTTTCGTGCGAGCGCAGCGCGGACGCTGCTGATGCCGTTGCTGCCGAAGCTTCCGTCGTAGAGGGCAAACACGAGGTGCCCGGGCCGAAGATTTTGCCCGGTAATCATCTTCTTGCGGTGGTAGACGCCGGTACAGAACCCGGCCCAGTTGAACGCGAGCTTCGAGTCCGGATTTTCCGAACCCACGCACAGCCCGAGTTCCGCCGTTTCGCCGCCGAGTACCACGACGCCCGCTTTGTGCGCGGCATCGACGACCCCTTCCATGGCTGCGGCATGGCGCCCGTAGGTATCGGGATCGTTGAGCTTGCCGAGCGACCTTGCGTCGTACACGTTCAAAAATATGAGTGGCAGTCCGCCAAAGCGAACGACATCCATTGTGGCCATTTCCAGCAGATCGTGAGCGGCGGCGCCCTGGGTTAGCCCTTCGGCGTAGACAATAACCTTTGTGCCGATGCCGTCAGAAACTGCGGTGTGAATGCAGCCCCTCGGCAAACCGTGCAAGGTGTAGCCGCGCGGGCCGCGGAAGAAGCCCTCGGCTAAATCTACAACCTTAACGAACGGTGAATTGTTGAAGGTGCGTTCGCAGCACGTGCGGGCAAACACGCTGAAGGCATCGCCGACTGGGACGTTTACGCCATCTTGGGCGTACGCTGATGACATGGTTCACTCCTCCTGGTCGAATTTAAAACCGCTCTCTAGCGAGCGGCTTTCCGGGTTCAGGATAGCTAGGGCGCCAAGCTAACGCAAGCCCTACTTCTTGAGGCGCGCCTCGAGGGCCCGAAAGACGTTCTGGACCAAGGTCCGCTGAATATCGCGACCCATGTCGGCGAACAGCTGGCGGCTGTCGCGAATGTAGTCCAGCAGCGGGTCCGCCGAGGCGTAGGAAAAGAGGTTGGCCTCCTCTTTCAGCACGTCCATGAGCTCCAGGTGCTTGCCCCAGGCGTCGTCTATGACTTTCAGCACGAGGTGCTCGGCCGCCGCGTCTACGTCCGCCAGCTCGCGGATCCGTTCGCAGCGCGCGGACAGCTCTTCCCTGAGCTCGCCCCGGAGGCGGGCCATGAGCTCGGGCCTCGCCTTCGGCTCGAGCGCCGCTTTCAGCTGGCCCTCGGGCAGCTGCACGCCGTAGACCTCGCGGCACTCGCGGGCAACATCTCCGGGAGCGCCGAGGACGAGCGCCTGGTCGAGCACGTCCACCACGGCCTGGGCGAGGAACTTCCGGTAGCTCTCGGTGTTCTCGAGCAGGCTGTCGCGGAGGCGGTAGACCTCGTTGCGCTGGAAGTTCGTAACGCGGTCGTACTTGTAGAGGTAGAGGCGTGAGTCGAGGTTCCGGCTCTCCACGAAATCTTGGGCGCGGGCGAAGGCTTCGTCGAGCGTCGGCCCGCCAATGCCCTCGTCCTCGGGAATGTCGTACTGCTCGAGCGTGTCGATGATGTCTTCGCTGCCGAACAGCTGCATAATTTCGTCTTCCATGGAAACGAGGAACTGCGTCTCCCCCATTTCTCCCTGCCGGCCGGCGCGGCCGATGAGCTGGTCGTCGATGCGGCGGCTCTCGTGGCGCTCGGTGCCGAGCACGAACAGGCCGCCAAGGTCCTCGACGCCCGGCCCGAGCAGAATGTCGGTTCCCCGCCCGGCCATGTTCGTGGCCACGGTGACCATGTCGTGCTGCCCGCCCTTGGAGACCTTGTCGGCCTCGGCGCGGTTGTCGGCGGCGGTCAGGAGCTGGAAGGGCATGTCTTCGGCCGTGATGAGCTCCGCGACCTTGTGGGCCGTTTCCACGTTCCGGGTGCCGATGAGCACCGGCTGGCCCTTCTTGTGGAGCTGCCGGACCTTCTTCACGAGGTACTGGAACTTGCCGGCCTCGGTTTTGAAGAACAGGTCGTGGTGGTCCGTGCGCCTCAGCGGCCGGTAGGTCGGAATCTGCACCACGGTGAGCTTGTAGACCTGGAAGAACTCGTCGCGGGCGCGCATGACGGTGCCGCTCATGCCCGAGAGCTTCTCGTACATGGGGAAGAAGTTCTGGAAGGTAATGGAGGCGGTTGTCTTGTCGGCACCCTTCACCTTCACGTGCTCCTTGGCCTCAATGGCCTGGTGCACGCCGTCGGTGAAGCGCCGGCCGGGCAGGACGCGGCCGGTAAACTCGTCGACGATTTCAATGCCGTCTTTCATGACAATGTAGTCGCGGTCTTTCTCGAACAGGACCCTGGCCTTGAGGGAAACGTCGAGGTAGAAGGCGAACATGGGGTTGTCCTTGCTGAAGACGCGCCTGCCGAGCTTCTTTTCAACCTTGTCGTAGCCCGCGTCGGTGACCTGAATGAATTTGTTCTGGTACTCGACCGTGTAGTCTTTGTTCTCCTCGAGCGTGCCCACGATTCCGACGAACTCGTCGTACATGTTCCGCTCGTCGCCCGAACTTTCGGCCACGATGAGCGGCGTCCGCGACTCGTCGATGAGGATGCTGTCTATTTCGTCGACGATGCCGAAGCAGAGCGGGTGCTCCTTGCGGAGGACCCGGTCGCCACGCGCGTACACGAGATTGTCGCGGAGGTAGTCGAAGCCGATTTCCTGGTTCGAAACGTAGGTTACGTCGGCCAGGTAGGCCCCGCGGCGCTGCTCGTTCTTCATGTCGCTCGCCACGTACTCGGTCGTGAGGCCGAGGAAGTCGTAGAGCTTGCCCATGGCCTTGGCGTCGCGCTCGGCGAGGTAGTCGTTCGTGGTCACCACGTGCACGCCGTTTCCGGTGAGGGCGTTCAGGTACACCGGCATGGTTTCGGTCAGCGTCTTGCCCTCGCCGGCCTTCATTTCCGCCACAATCCCGCGGTGGATGATCATGCCACCCAAAACCTGGACGTCGTACGGCACCTGGCCCAAAACCCGCCGGGCCGCCTCGGCGCAGACCGCGAACGTCGGAATCACGAGGTCGGCGAGCGGCTTGCCCTTGGCGAGATCCTGCCGAAAAACGGTCCCCGCGCCGCGGAGCTCCTGGTTCGACCAGCCCTTCAGTTCGGCCATTTCGCGGAAGACCTGCGCGACGTCGCCGTTCAGGTGCTCTATGTACCGCGCGTCGAGGTAGTCGTTGACCTTCTGCTTTATGGAATCTATAAGCTTCACGTTTTGGTTTCAGAGGCTTCCTTTGTATTTTTCAGAATACCACAGTTTGACTAAAAAGCAGATATTATTGCATAATGCTCCGATTGGTTACGAGCCAATCCGTACGGGACGTGGGAGTTACGCGCTCACCATACCCGACGTTTTCAAAGAAAAGGGAGGTTCAATTCACTATGAATTGGACAACAGTTGTTTTGTGGTTTGCGATGGGATTTTTTGGCGCTGCGTACGCAGCGCTATACGCGGCAGGCTTGTGGTGCAAGACGAGGCGGCTACGGCCGATCCTATACTGGAATGCCCACGATAAAAGGACCGTCGTGTGTCCCGCACACGATTATGAAGGTACGAAGCCTTTCGCGGGCGGGCGTCGCAGAGTGGCAAATGCCGTGCTGTGCAGCGTCTCATGCGAAACCGCGGCGCTGAAGCAGGCGCTAAACGGAAGAGAGTGCCGACGAGCCACAGACCTCGAGGTGCCCGAAAGGGGGCCCTGCCGGGAAATTGACGCCATCGACGGCTTTGTGACAGAAAATATGAGCTTCGGCGATTGGTTCGCCTACCGGTTCGACAACAATGACTTCCTCGGCGGAATGAATGCCTTCCGAAATAGCTGTGGTGTCTTTACGATCGTGATGCTGATCGCGCTCCTGTGGAACGCATCACCGCGTAACGACACGGGGCGCTACATCACGGTCACCGAGGTGCATTCAGGCGGGGTCATAGGAAAGGTCGTGGACCTCTCAAAGGAGCACGTCTGGCGGCGTGAGCTGGCGGCGTACGACTCCGACGTCTCGCACGAAGTTGTCGGGGGTACGGTCATTGCGGTAGCCCAACTCAGCCGCGAACTCATAAACGTCTCGTACGAGGGGTTCGACGGCCGCGGTGTGCTCGGCGCAATAGCTCCTGCCGCAGATATGAAACCGGGAACAATTATTTTCACCCGCGTCCACAAGGTGCTCATGTCCGAGAACGGCGGCTACCGCGACCAAGCGGTAGTTATTTCAGCCGGCGAAGCGCGAGTCCTCGTTAGCAAAGGATACTTCGCGTGCTCGGACCAAACCCGCAAGCAACTGTTCCAGTAGTACGAACGGCCCACGACGACGAGTCGTGGGCTTTCGATTTGTATTGACGCGAGGGGAATTTTTTAGTAGGATGCAGCGTTCCGGATCGTGAGCCGAGCGCTACGGCGCGGGGCAAAGGAGACCGGATCTCATACGTTCGACAAAGGAGGATGCCATGAACTTTTCATGGGTCAGTTCGCTTTCGACTACAACGCTCGTTTTCGGCGGCGTAAGCATTGTTCTCTGGGTTACGTTTAATTTCCTCGCGTGGCTCGCGAGAGCCGCAGAAAAACGCCGACGGGAACCGTACGTGTACTACAATACGCTGCCGAATGCAGATCGCGATACGAGCTACGTTCACGCAATTTCACTCCGGGGTGACCTGGTCCGGGGAATGGCCAACGCAAGCCGCACCGGGCGGCACGAAGAGACGTTCAATGGGAAGCTCGCGCTTCTGAATTTGGCGGTGGTTCGCTCAGATGCAACCGCCCAGAATATCCTCGCCAAACTAGAAACGAAACTCGGCCGGCACGCCTACAAACGTGACGAGATATTCATACCGACGAAACGAACGTACCTCGGCGTAGAACGGGATGCAATGGCGAGGTGCGGGTGCACCTTCACCCAAATGCCTGAGGTCGAACTTGAAGTCTGGATTCTCTCACACCTGGAGTGGCTCGACCGGGTCACCCACTACTACCATGATCACCCGAACATTGTTGGCCAGTGGAAGTGGGTGGCGTTCGGACTGGCATTCGTCGCCACATTCGTCACCGCCTTCCTGGTCGGGCGCGATGCAACCGTACTCGGGTGGTGGAGGTAGCGTGGACTGGGACGGATCAACCGTTGCAGCCGTAGCCGGCGGCGCGCTGTTTGTCCTCGGCGTCCTCGGCTTCCTGTTCCTCGCGCTGCTCGAGTACTACCAGAACTACGTCAGCCGCGACCACCGCCTTAGCAGGCTGTACCGGAAAGAAGGCACTTTCATTGCCGCCCTCGCCGCTGCGCTCTGCGTCCTCGGGGCGGCAATCATTGCGGTACTGCTGCTCTACGAGCTCGAGCAGGGCTTTCGGGAAGAGTACCGCCACCGCCAGGGCCGCCAACCATGAAAAACGCGACGCCCCCGAACGAGAGTTCGGGGGCGTTCTGTTTGCAGCCAAAACCGTGTACCATGTAGAGGTAATTAATTTAGAAAAAATGGCTGTTTTTTGGGTAATTGTGGCTCTCGTGGTCATTGTGGCCGTGCTCTACAACGCGCTCGTTCGCTCGCGGAACCGGGTCGACGAAGCCTGGAGCGACATTGAGGTCCAACTGAAGCGCCGCTACGACCTGATCCCGAACCTCGTCGAGACCGTGAAGGGCTACGCCAAGCAGGAGTCGTCGGTCTTCGAGAACGTCACCCGGGCGCGCGCCGCGGCCATGGGCGCCGGCAGCATGCAGGAAAAACTCAAGGACGAGAACGTGCTTTCCGGGGCGCTCAAGAGCCTGTTCGCGGTGGCCGAGGCCTACCCCGACCTGAAGTCGAACCAAAACTTCATGCAGCTCCAGCGCGACGTGACCGACACCGAAGACAAGATCCAGGCCGCACGCCGCTTCTACAACGGCACCGTGCGCGACTACAACACGAAACTCCAGACCCTCCCCTCGAGCCTGTTTGCCGGGGCCTTGGGCTTTGCCGCCCGGCAGTTCTTCGACATTGACGAGAAGGGCGCGGAGGGCCAGCCGGTTAAAGTTCAATTCTAGCGTTTAGCGTCTAGGGGCTAGCGTTTAGAGGGTCCGACTATACGCTCGACGCTATTTACTAGACGCTCTCTTTTCATGTTGACCTACGAACACATCACGCGGAACAAGGTCGAATCGTGGACGCTCATCGGCGCGTTCTTGGTCGTAATTACGGCCATCGGTTTCGCATTCTCGCAGGCCTACCGGCAGCCGGAAATCCTCTACTTCGCGGTCGGCTTCTCCGTGCTGTCGTCCCTCGTCTCCTACTACTTTTCCGATTCCATAACCCTCGCGCTCTCGGGGGCCAAGGAAGTTGACCGGCAGACGAACCCCGAGGTCTACCGGCTCGTGGAGAACCTCTGCATCGCCGCCGGGCTGCCGGTGCCGAAGGTTTACGTAATAGAAGACACCGCGCCGAACGCCTTCGCCACGGGCCGCGACCCTGAGCACGCCGCCATCTGCTTCACGACCGGCATCCTCCAGAAGCTCGACCGCCAGGAGCTCGAGGGCGTCGCTGCCCACGAGCTCTCGCACGTCGGTAACTACGACATCCGCGTCATGACGCTCGTCGTCGTACTCGTCGGCACGGTGACCCTGCTGGCCGACTGGATGCTCCGCGCCAGCTTCTTCGGTCGTGGGCGGCGCAGCAACCAGGGCGGCGGGCAGCTGCAGGCCGCGTTCGTCGTGGTCGGCATTGTCCTCGCCGTGCTCTCGCCGATCATCGCCACGCTCATAAAGCTCGCCGTCTCGCGGAAGCGCGAGTTCCTCGCCGACGCCTCGGGCGCGCTGCTGACCCGCAACCCGGAGGGCCTGGCCCGCGCGCTCGAAAAAATAGCCGCCGACCGCGAGCCGCTCGAAGCCGCGAACAAAGCCACGGCCCACCTCTACATAGAGAACCCCTTCAAAGAGGGCGGCGGGCACGGCTCCACGAGCTGGCTCTCCGGGCTGTTCAACACCCACCCGCCGGTTGCAGAACGCGTCAAGCGCCTGCGGGAAATGGGCGGCTAATCCACAAGCCCCGTTGACGCCCCGGCCGGCGGGGTGTACCATGCATTTCAGATTTATGATCCGTTCCATCTTCCAGCTCTGCAGCGCTAACTTCCCGACCTTTACGGCCGGTCGCTTTGGCGTTAACGCTAAGGCGAGCCGCCGGAGCAGGTGAAGGTGTAGAGCGCGACGTTTACACACCACCCGCTACCGGCCACCGGTAGCGGGTTTTGTTTCAGCTGAGGGGCAGGCCGGAGGCCTCCCCTTCCGCTCAAACGGAAGGGCCTACATTTTCCGGGAGGATCCCATGATCGCACATCAGCAAACGCTTTTAACGACGAACGCCTGCATGGTACTCGGCGCAGCTCGCTCGGCCAACCAGACGACGCTCGCGGCGCTCCGCGCGCAGCACCAAATCTCGCAAAAGAAATGCGGCCGCTGGAGCCAGCAGGCTTTGACCGAAGGAACGGTCGAACCGCTCGATGCCTCGGAACGGGACCGGTGGGCCCTGCGGGAGAAACCGAATGGCGCCGGGTTCCGCAACGGGGCGATCTACCCGTTCCTGGCAACGAAGTTCGCGGACATTGGCTTTACGTTTTCCTTCAGCGACGGCGTGGTGACCACCGACAACTACCCCACCATCGACGGGGAGGTGCCGACCCTCGCCGAACTCGTGCTCTACCCGCGGCACCTGTTCGACGGGTGCATCAACCGCGAAGAGCAGCGCAGACTGCGGAGCCAGCGGCGAAAAGAGCGCGAAGATTCAAAGGAGCGTCGGTCGAAAGAACGCTACCCGTTTTGCTGAAACGGACGCAGAACGCAAAACGCACGCCACAGTCCGTGGCGTGCGTTCTCATTTTTACGTTAATCGATGGCAACTTTGCCCAAACGGGCAATGGCCCCGCGGAAACCGGCGCGGCTGCCCTTAAGCCAGCGCGAGGTGCGCGCGATGGTCGTGCTCGAGAGCCCGGTGCAGGCGATGATTTCCCGGTACGGCCTCCCCCGCTCGAGCATAACGGCCGCCACCCAGCGGTTCTCGAACTCCCGCCGCTCGGCGGGGGTGAGCAGATCGTGGAAGAGCGCCTCGGCGGCGGCCCGGTCGGGCAGCTGGAGGATGACGGAGAGCAGGTCGGGGAGTTTCGGTCGGCGCATACTTTAGTGAGATAAAGTATAGCACGGCGGCGGGCCGGCGCAATAGCAAGCGGCGGCACCGGGAGGGCGCCGCCGCACTTGAATCGTTCGCTAAATTGGCGAGTGGTCGCGGGCCTGCTGCTTGCCGAGAACCCTGTCGTGCACCGGCTTCGCCCGCTTGAGCAGACCGCCGTAGCCGCGCGGTTGCTTATGCGAACGTTGAACCGCTCGCATAACCTCCACGGCAAATTCCTGCGAGCGATCGTACGACCGCTCCGTGAGCTTGCCGTTCTGAAACCAGGTCTCCGCGGTCGTTTCCACTGAGACGAGCTCGGAAGCTGCCTGATTCCGGTAAAGGCGCAGGTCCTGCTCAACCTGCTCAAGCTCGCCGTAGGCCCGGGAAATCTTATTCTCATCCCCACTCTTGAGGGCAAGCTTCAGCTTATCGAACGCTGCGGGGCGGTGGACTTCAAGAATGCCGGTAACCCGCTTCAGGTGCTCCGCGACTTCCCAGTACCCGGGCACATCCTCCAAATACACAGGCTGCTGCGCCGCAACCGGTAAAACATAAAGGAATGCAACGGCCAACTTCATCTCTTTCCTCCCGCTTTTCGTCTCTGCTGACGTACGTCAGCGACGCGGCCATGCTAGCGGTTTTTGCCGTACTTGGCAAGGGCCTTGGCCACGACAGAGCCGCGGAAACCGCGGCTCTGGAGGCGGGCGGCGAGCTTTTTTCGATCTAAATCACCCAGCTTCTGCAGGACGCGCGCGGCCACGACGGCTTCATCGGTTTCCGAAAAATGCTCTCGGACCGCGCGATCGACCACGGCTGGCGGTACACCCCGCCGCATGAGGAGCGCTTTGACGGCCTGAAAACCGTAGGAGCGGTATCGCTTCGAAGATTCAACGAGCCCTACGGCCATTGAAAAGTCACCGATGAGCTCTTCTTTTGCAAGCCACGTTAAAACTTCCGAGACAAAATCGCCGTATCCCTTCGTAGCGAGCTTGTCCCGCAGCTCCCGCTCGGACCGGGCCCGCATGCCGAGGAGGCGGAGGGCGTACGTTTTGGCGCGCTTCAGGTTTTCGGCCGGGTCTTCAGACAGCGCTGCTGGTTTTTTCCTTCCGAACGGCATTCTGTAAATTAGCAGACGATTGACGAGACTGCCAACCGTGGTATACTGAACCTACTACCACTCATTCTATACGCTTTGACGAATTTTACGTACATCCTTGAACGCCTCTCGAGCCGCGCGAAGAACGCGCTCATTCTGGCGCAGATGCTCTCCGAAGAGCTGCGCCACGCCCACATTGGCACCGAGCACCTGCTGTTCGGCGTCGTCTCCGAACGCAGCAGCTTCGCCGCCGAGCTCCTCTCGAAAACCCGCCTCACCCCCGAAGCCGTGCGCCAGGAAGTCGCGGCCACGAACGAGAGCGACCGGGTCTCCACCTGGAAACCGGTTCTCTCCGACAACCTCAAGTCGGTCATTGAGAAAGCGGCAATCATCGCGAGCCAGTACGGCTACCAGTTCATTGGCACCGAGCACTTCCTTTACGGCCTGCTCGCGGTCGACGGCAGCAAGGCCCGCGCAATTCTCGCGCGCCTCGGCGTAGACTCCGGAGACCTCTCGGAGAACCTGACCGGCGTCTTCGAGCACATTTCTCGGTTCCCCGACGTGCCGAACGGCGAGGCGGGAGCGCCGAGCAACCAAAACCCCGGAGCTGCCGGCAGCATGCCGCAGGACATGGGCAAGCAGCAGAAGCAGAACGTGCTCGATTCCTACACGACCGACCTGACCAAGAAGGCCAAAGACGGCAGGATTGATCCGGTCATCGGCCGCAAAACCGAAATCGAGCGGGTCATTTCCATTCTGAACCGCCGCACGAAAAACAATCCCATCCTGATCGGCGAGGCCGGCGTGGGCAAGACGGCCATCGTCGAGGGCCTGGCTTTGGCCATCGTGAACCGCGAGGTGCCCGACTCGCTCCTCGACCGCCGCATCCTCTCGCTCGACCTCGCGCTCCTCGTGGCCGGTTCCATGTTCCGCGGGGAGTTCGAGAACCGGCTCAAGCAGGTCATAGACGAGGTTAAGGAAGACCCGCACGTCGTGCTGTTCATAGACGAGCTCCACACGGTGGTCGGCGCCGGCGCCACCACGGGGAGCCTCGACGCCGCCAACATCCTGAAGCCGGCGCTCGCCCGCGGCGAGCTCCACGCCATTGGCGCCACCACGCTCACCGAGTACAAGAAGCACGTCGAGCCCGACGCCGCGCTCGAGCGCCGCTTCCAGCCGGTGCGCGTCGAGGAACCGACGAAAGACGAGACCGTGGAAATTCTCCGGGGCCTCCGGCCGAACTACGAAGCCCACCACAAGGTCAGCATTACCGACGAAGCCATCCGCGCGGCCGTCGACCTTTCCGACCGCTACATTCAGGACCGCTTCCTGCCCGACAAAGCCGTCGACCTCGTAGACGAAACCGCCGCGTTCCTCCGGAGCCTGTCCTCCGGCAGCAAGGTCCTGCGCCAGACCAAGAAGATAGAGCAGGACATGGAGCTCCTCGAGCAGGAGAAGACCAAGGCCGTCCTCGCCCAGGACTTCACGACCGCGCTGCACCTCCGCGCGCAGGAAGAGAAGCTCCAGAAACAGAAGCTCGAGCTCACCCGCATGCTCGCCTCGGAAAAACCGCGCGGCGAGCAGACCATAACGGCCGAAGACATTGCCCACACCGTCTCCATGGTCACCAAAATTCCGCTCTCGCGCTTGACGAAGACGGAGATCGGCAAGCTTTCGGGACTCGAAAAGATTCTGAAGGCCCGCGTCGTCGGCCAGAACGAAGCCGTGGAGTCGGTGGCTAAAACCATCCGCCGCAGCCGCGCCGGCATTGCCGACCCGCGCCGCCCCCTGGGCTCGTTCATTTTCCTCGGGCCCACGGGCGTCGGCAAAACCGAGACGGCCAAAGTCCTCGCCAAAGAGGTCTTCGAAGACGAAGATGCGCTCATCCGCGTCGATATGTCCGAGTTCATGGAGCGCCACAACGTGTCGCGGCTCATCGGCGCGCCGGCCGGCTACGTCGGCTACGGCGAGGGCGGCCAGCTGACCGAAGCGGTGCGGCGCAAGCCCTACAGCGTGGTGCTCTTCGACGAAATTGAGAAGGCCAACCCCGACGTCTTCAACATCCTCCTCCAGATCCTCGAGGACGGCCAGCTGACCGACGCCCAGGGCAAGAAGGTCAGCTTCAAGAATACGGTCGTGATTATGACCTCGAACCTCGGCGTCCAGGAGTTGACCCAGCAGGCCGCGAAGATCGGCTTCGCCGAAAAAACCGACGAGCCCGCCGGCAGGAAAGAGGCGCTCGCGCTCGAGTACGAGCGCATTAAGGAAGGCGTGCTCGAAACGCTCCGCGGCGAATTCCGCCCGGAGCTCCTAAACCGCATTGACCAGGTCGTCGTCTTCCGGCCGCTCGGGCCCGACGAGCTCATTCAAATTACGAAGCTCCAGCTCGCGGACCTGCAGGGCCGCCTGCTCGAGCGCGGCATTCAGCTGAAGTTCGCGCCCTCGGTCGCCAAGTACATTGCCGACCAGAGCTTCGACCCGGCCCAGGGCGCCCGCTTCGTGCGCCGGAGCATACAGCAGCTGGTGGAAGACCCGCTCGCCGAAAAAATCATCACGGGGTTCAAGGACGGCGGCACCGTCTACGGCGAACTGAAGAAAGACCGGGTTGTTTTCACGGTCCAGCGCTCGCGCCAGAAGGTGGCCGCGGCCTAGCCCCCGACCCAGTAAACCCCGTACCGCGCAGGTACGGGGTTTTGCTATACTGGCCGGCTATGGATATTTGGAACGGGTGGCTGAAACCGGCAGTACGCGACGCGCTGGCCTTTGTGGCCGACGTGCTCTTGCCCGAGCGCTGCGGCGCCTGCGGGCGGGAGGGTTCGGCGCTCTGCGGCGCGTGCGCCGCGCGCCTCGCCCCGCTCCCCTGCCTGCAGCGCTGCGGGCTCTGCGGCCAGCCGAGCGTGCTGGGCCAAACCCACCCCGGCTGCGTGCGGCCGCACGGCCCGGACGGCCTGTTCGCGGCGCTGCCGTACGCCGACTCCGGCGTTGCCCGCGCCGTGCAGCAGGGCAAGTACCACCTGCAGCCGAACGTGGTCCGCGCGCTCGCCGCCGCGGCCGCAGAAAAAATAGGCCGGGACTTTCCCGAGCTCCTCGAGGTCGACGCGCTCGTGCCGGTACCGCTCCACGTGCGCCGCGAACGCTGGCGGGGGTTCAACCAGGCGGCGGTGGCCTGCGAGGTGCTCGCGAAAGGCGCCGCGGTACCCGTTGAGCCGATACTCGAGCGCAGGGCTCGAACGAAAATCCAAAAAGAGCTGGCGCGCGCAGAACGGTTCGCAAACATCCGCGGGGCCTTCGTACTCGCCGAGGGTGCGGCCGCGGCCGGCCGCCGGTTTCTGGTCGTCGACGACGTTGCCACCACCGGCGCCACGCTCGCCGAATGCGCCAGGGTCTTAAAACGCGCCGGCGCCGCCGAGGTCTGGTGCCTGGCGCTCGCCAGGGAATAGTAAAAACGCCCCCACAACTTGCGGGGGCGTTTTTAAAACTGCTACTGCTGCTTCTGGTCTTTCAGATACTGCCGTGCTTGCTCGAGCAACCCGCCGAGGTCTGCTCCTTGGGTCTGGCGCTGGATGCCCTGCGTCTGCCGGTAGACTTCCTGGAGCTGGGTAACGTACGGTTGAACGCTCACGTACGCGAAGTAGATGAGCCCAACGTAGACCAAAAGCTTTACAATCCCGAACGCCGTAGCCCAGCGGGCACGGCGCTGCATGCCCTTGAGGATACGGTTGTTCTCCTCGAGGAGCTCGAGTAGGCGCTGCTGCTGGGGGTCAATCATTTTAGTACAAGCGTTTAGCGTATAGCGTCGAGCGTGTAGCGGGGCCCCCAAACGCTAACCCCTAGACGCTCTACGCTTGTTCTGTTAGTAGCCAGCGGGAAGCTTGGCCTTGATATCTTTGAGGTCGGCGGCGTTCTTCAAAATATCTTTCGCCATGTTCTGGATGTTCAGGCTTCCGCTGAAGTTGATCCCGGCCGGAAGCTCAAACTTCGCGCTGTCGGGCGTCCAGGCCTTGCAGCGGTAGTTGGCGTTCTTCTGGTACTCGGCGGCCTTGGCCTTCTGCTCTTCGGTCAGGCTCGCGGCCGTGCCGGTAGCGGTCGCGTCGAACGTGAAAGCAATGGGCGGTATACCGGCCGAGAGCTGGGTCCAGGTGTAGACCTTGCCGTCCTTGAATATCCCGTTCACCTCGCCGCCGGTCGAACCGAGCTGGACCTGGGAGCGGGACTTGCCGCCCGCGGTCCAAACCTTGCCGACGCTCACGGCGCTCGAGCTCGGGAGGGTGAACGACCAGTCGCACTCGAGGCTGCGGCCCAAAGCCGCGAGGCCCGTGAACGACTGGTTCACGGTCTCACCGTCGGCCTTCTGTTCCTGTTTCGGCTTGTCCTTGGCTTCCTCGCCCGCCCGCGGGGTCGGGCGCGTCTTCTGGCACGAAGCCGCGAGCAGGAGGCCGAGGGCAAGGTACCCGGAAACTCTCAAAATGTTGCGCATGCTTAAAACGTTAATGTACCTAGGTATACTAGCAAATTTAGAGAACCACGAACGTTAAAGCGGCTGTCGCCGTGGCGAGCAGCCGCTTCGAATCCGGAAATTGCATCCGGTACCTTCCGCCCGCCGGGGGCCAGCGCAGCCGGGAACCCGGCACAGGCAAGCCGAGCCGGCTCGCGCATGGACCACCGTGCGGGGCGGAGGCACCAATTAGTACCGCACGGGGTCCGAATTATTTCACCGCGGAAATAACCCGTTCTACTGCACGGACAGAACCGCGGAGTAGAGCCGGTAGTAAATGGGGACGTAGTGCGTCGGCGGCGGCGGGTAGCCCGCGTCGGGAGTGTAGACGAGCTCCGCGTCGCCGGTGGTGGTGTTCACCGCGTGCATGCCGGTGAGCTGGAGCTGCACCTGGCCGGGCGGGGCCTGGCCAATGTCGGCAATGAGCTGGAACTGCTTGGTGCTGCCCAGGGGGCTCACGAACTGGAAGTGGATGGTGCTCGTTGCCGGCGTGAGCGCGAGCGTCTGAATTGGGCCGGCGAGCTGGGTGCCGTCGCTGAACAGGCGGATGTTGGTAATTTTGTTCAGCGGGAAGGTCGGCGTGCCGGTCGCCTGGAAGCTGATGGAATCCACGAACACGTCCGAGGGCGAAGACGAGCTCGAGGTCGCGAGCCGGTTCTCGAGGCTGAAACCGAACAGCTCAATGTTCCGGGCGCCGGTTGGAACCGGGTGCGGGCTCGAAAAACCGTCGCTGCGGTCGGCAATGAGCCGCGGGTTCCAGTCGGGGCCGGCTGGTCCGCCGCGCTGCTGCCCGCCGCTGGGTTGCCTCTGGTCGGTGCAGTAGTACGCGACGAAGCACAGCAGTATCAAAAGGAGGAGGAGCCAGAGCCACCGGAGCCAGTCCTTTTTCTTCATGTATGTGTTTAAGAACTTTTTTTGTTTCGTTGCGGCTACCTGATACGCTAACTATACTATACCACAAAACCTCCAAAATCGAAAGTACTTTCTCTGAACCAAGATTCTATTGGTTTTCGGTTTTCAAGCGCCCATTTAATGCGTTTCCATCTCTTTGGCGTATCCCCGTACACGATGTACATGCAAGCCCAAAACATTCCCGCATCGAAAATGTGACCCACCTCCTCTTCGGTAAGCGTTCGTTCCTTGAAATAGGACTGATAAAAGGCTTTTGCCCTATCTCCGTAAAGTTCTATATCTTCGGAGATAAATTG
>CAZLPF010000023.1:0-15699 GCA_964561365.1 uncultured Candidatus Saccharibacteria bacterium
TCGGCGGGGGTGTTTTTTAGGTACCTTCGGAACATCAGCTACCGAGCGGCGCGCCGCTCCACTGCACGATCCGGAATTTCGCCGTGGGAAACTGCTCCTGTAGCTCGGCGAGTACCGAGGCTGCCCGCTCCCTGCCCGGGCGCATAACGGTATGGTAGGTAACCCAGCCGGCCGCCGTTTCTATTTCAATTGAATATTTTTCCACAGCTGGCGAGGTTAGAGCGTAAAGCAGGAGCCGCCGAGCTGCGCTTTGAAGTTGGTCACGGAGAAAACCATTGCCATCGCGAGCAGGACGACGAGGATGATTTCAATTACCGCCCGGCGCGTCAGGGTCCGGTCAATCTGGTGGTGGAGCAGGGACCAGCTCCCGTGAAAAACGGCAGTCAAAAATACCCCGGCGGTAAAGGCATTTTGCCCCCACGATCGGTAGACGAAGTACGAGAGCAGCCCCTGGAGGGCGCCAATGGCTACGGCGGCGAGTACCGTGGTACGGCGGAGGCTGTTGTGCTGGAAGAGCGCCTGCCAAACGAGCAGGAACGTGACCGCAAAACTTCCGGCGGCGAACAGCTCGGCGCCCACACAGTACCGCCGCAGAACGGCGAGGCTGGCGGCGTACGCGAGGCCGGCGGTTAGGACTTTGAGCGTCGACATACCCACGAACAGTTCGTGGTCGACGCGCTCGAGCTTCCGGGAGAGGATCTCGCGCACGTTCCAGTACAGGTAGGTCATGGCCGCGGTCACGAGGAGGGCCGCCCCCTGTTGAATGCCCGCCCGGCCCTGGTAGAGAAAGATGGTTCCGACGGCCGCCCAGTACAGGAACGTCGGCAGGAGCAGGTAGTTGCCGGACAGCTCCAGGGCCCGCCAGCTCACGAGGTGCGCGAGCCGGGCCCGCGTCGCGTGCGCGAGGACGCGGTGGAACCGCCGTTCTACCGCGCGCGCCTCGGCGAGCACGTTTCGCCTCCGGTAGTGCAGGTCGTAGAAAAAAAGAATTTTGAAAACGAGTACGGCGTACACGAACCAGGCGATGCGTCCGAATGCCGCGAGCTGGTTTAAGCTCGAGAGCTCAACGAGCGCCGACAGGCCGACGAACGTGACGGCGGCCGTCAGCAGGCTCGCGGTGATCTTATGCTGTCGCTCGCTGAGCATGCCTTAGTCCTTCTTCGCCGTCCGCCGGGCGAGCTCGGAAGCGCGGAACAGTGACTCAAAGGTCCCGGCGTCAATCCACTCGCCTGACACGGTCTGCACGGAGAGTTCGCTGCGCGACAGGTACCAGTTGTTGAGGTCGGTAATCTCCAGCTCGCCCCGCGCCGAAGGCTTGAGGCCCTTGGCCGCCGCAACGACCCGGTTGTCGTAGACGTAGAGGCCGGTGACCGCGTGGTTCGAGACGAACGTCTTAGGCTTTTCAATAATTTCGGTGGCCGCGCCGCCATCGCCGAAGCGCACCACGCCGAAGCGTTCGGGGTCGGGAACCTCTTTGGCGAAGACCATGCCGCCGCCCTTGAACGAGCGGATGGCGGCGGTAAAGTCGTCTTCAAAAATGTTGTCGCCGAGGATCATGGCCACAGAATCCGTGCCAATGAAATCTTCGCCGATGGTGAACGCCTGGGCCAAACCTTCGGGCTTATCCTGAATTTCGTAGGTGAACTTCGCGCCGAACTCTTTGCCCGAACCGAGCAGCCGGAGGTAGTCCCCCGCCCGCTCCGGGGCGACGATGATGAGGATGTCGGTAATCCCGGCCTTCAGCAGCGTCTGGAGCGGGTAGAAGATCATGGGCCGGTCGTAGATGGGCAGGAGCTGCTTGCTCGTGACCTTGGTCAGCGGCGAGAGGCGGGTGCCGCTGCCGCCGGATAAGATAATCCCCTTCATGCGACGTGCTTTAGCGCGAGCTTTTTTTCTGTTTCAATTTTCGCCTGGTCGAGGCCCGCGTGCGAGGCGCCGAGGTTCTCTTTCAGCTCGGCTATTACCTCGCGGAGGCGGACGTCGATGGGTTTGAGAACAATGCCGGCCGACGCGAGCTTGTCGGTATTCAGTACCGAGTCAATGCGGCGGGCGAAGGTCATGGCGTTCAGCTCGTCTTTCGAAATTTTCGTCACCGTAAGTTCCGGCTCAACAATTTCTTTGAGCAAGAGCGCCATCTGGTACGGGCTCGTCACGCCTGGGTTGCAGACGTTGAAGACGCCGGTTTGCTGTTGCTCTACGAGCTGGCGCGTGGCGGGGAGGAAGTCTTCCACCACGGTCACCGAGTTCGGGGTGTCAATGAACTTCTGGTACGTGAGCATCTTCACGAGCGCGTTTCTGGGGCTGACCTCGGCCGAGACCGGCTGGCGCGGGCGGACGATGAGCGCGCGCAGGCGCCCGGCCCGGGCGCGGTTCTCTATGAGCTGGTCGGCCCAGTACTTCGTCCAGCTGTAGAACGACGTCGGCGTCGGCGGGTCGTCTTCGCGGTGCGCATCTTCGGGAACCTTACTCTCCTGGATGCAGCCGGTCGAAACGTGGACGAGGTAGGTGCCGGCAGCCTCGCAGGCGCGCGCCACGGTGTCGGCGCCTAGGGTGTTCGTGTCGAAGCACTCGAGCTGGTGCTGCTCGCACCAGTCGAGGTTCGTCTTGGCCGCGCAGTTCAAGACTACGTCTGGCGTAGTTCCGGCAATAGCGCCCACCACCTGGTCGAGCGCGCGGATATCGACGCCGGAAGCCACGGATACAGCGTCGCCGCCGGCTTTCAAGAACTGTTCGAAGGCTCCGCCGAGCTGGCCGCTGCCAAAAATGAGAAATTTCACGTGCGGTCGGTGCTTACTTCAAAAAACGGTTCCTCGCCCTTGCTCAAATCAGTGTAGCGAAGCCAGTTCGGTTTTACCAAAAAGAAGCGCTCCTCGGGGTGGCTGAGGTACGCGGCGGCTTTCGGGTTCTGTTCGAGGTGCCGCGCCGCCGCAGCCCGCGCGGCCTCTCCCGACAGCTCGATCGCCGTGCCGTGGAGCTGGACCGTAACCGGCCCGCTGCTCACGACGCAGGCGACCCGGGGGTCTGCCTGAATGTTCCGCCACTTTCGGGTAGTGCGGCGCGTACCAAAGTACATATCGAAACTATCGCCGAGGGAAAAACCGACGATCGCCGCCTGCGGTTCGCCGTGCTCCCGGCCGACGGTGGCGATAACCATGAGCTTGCTCAAACCGAGCAGCCCCGAGACGAGCGCCGACTGCTCGGCCGTCAAGGTTAAATTTTTTTGAGAGGTTTCCACCAGGCTTCGTTCTGCTTGAACCAGTCAATGGTCTGCGCGAGGCCGTCGTCGAGCGAGATCTCGGTGCGCCAGCCCAAGGAGCGCTCGGTTTCCGAAACGTCGAGGGCGTACCGTTCGTCGTGCCCCGGCCGGTCGGGCACGAACTGGATGAGCGATTCGGGCTTCCCGAGCAGCCCGAGGATTTTTTTTACGAGTTCGAGGTTCGTCACGCGCTGGTCGGCCGGGCCGAGCAGGTAGGTTTTACCGGGCTCGCCGCCGGTGAGAACGGCGTCGATGCCGCGGCAGTGGTCGTCCACGTGGAGCCACTCGCGCACCTGATTGCCGGCTCCGTACACCGGTACCGGCCTGTTCTCGAGCGCGTTCGTGATTGCGAGCGGTACGAGCTTTTCGGGAAAGTGGTACGGCCCGTAGTTGTTCGAGCAGGTGCTGATCGTCACCGGCAGGCCGTAGGTCGTGCCGTAGGCCCGGACGAGGTGGTCGGAGGCGGCTTTCGTGGCCGAGTACGGGCTCCGGGGCCGGTAGGGGCTGTCCGCGGTCCACCGTTCGTGCGAGCCCGCGGGGAAGGCGCCGAAGACTTCGTCGGTCGAGACGTGGTGGAAGCGCGCAAGCTTCAGCTCGCGCGCGGCTTTCAGGAGCTCGTGGGTGCCGATGACGTTTGTGCGGACGAAATCATCGGGGCCGGTAATGGAACGGTCGACGTGGCTCTCGGCCGCGAAGTGAACGACGGTGCCGCACCCGTCCATAGCTTCCCGGACGGCGACCGGATCGCAGATGTCGCCGCGGACGAACGTAATGCCGCTCCGCACATCGGCCAGGTTCTCTTCCCGCCCCGCGTAGGTCAGCAGGTCGAGCACGGTGATGGCGTCGCCCGGGTGGCGCGTTCGCCAGTAGCGCACGAAGTTCGAGCCGATGAAGCCGGCGCCGCCGGTCACGAGCAGGCGCATGGCCCTAGCGGAGCTCCCCCGCCTGAATCTCGAGGCGCACGTCTTTCTGGCTGCGCCGGACCGTCAGGAGAACCGCGTCGCCGGGGCTGACCTGCTCGAGCGCTTGCTCGAGCGTGCGCCTCTGCGACAGCGGCTGGCCCTGCACTTCGGTAACGACGTCGCCCTCGAGCAGGCCGCCAACCTGGGCCGCCGAGCGGCGATCGACGGTTACGACAACGGGCGCGAGGGTTGCCGGGCTCCCGCTCGCCGAAACCTGGTAGCGGTACGTGAAGCCGAAGGCCGGCCGGCGCACCGCGCCGCCGCTGGAGAGGTAGCGCGCGGTCGCCGCTTCGGCGACCTCCGCCGAAACCGTACCCCCGGCCATCCAAAAACCCGCGACCTCGCTGCCCAACGTCAAGAGCGGGGTGCCCTCGGGCAGATCAGACGCGTCGATCGCGAAGCTCCGGCTCTGGTGATCGGCGGCGAAAGCGCCGCCGGCGTAGTCGTCTTCGGCTTGGGTCACGAACACGAGCCGCGTGCGCGGAGCGGCGAGGGGCGAGGCCGAGAGCGCCACGAGCCGCACCGCGGGCCGGAGGCCCGCGGCATTCGTGAAGCGCGCCACCGGCATGCCCGAGAGGTTCGTCTGGAGGAAGGCCAGCGGCGTGGCGGGGTCGAGCACGACCTTCAGTACCGGCGCCACGCGGCCGTCGGGCAGCACGAGCCGGAGCGTAGCCACGTCTCGCCCGCGGACGCTCGCCGCGCTCCCGATGAACGTGCCGCTGTCGGCGAGGTTCGTTACCACGCCGACCTGGGTGAGCTCGCCGCCATCGGAGGCTACCGAGACGGCGGCCACCCGGTTCTTCGAATCCTGAATGGTGCGGAGCACGTCTTCGCCGTCGCTGACCCGGACCTCTTCGCGGCGGTTGATGACAATGGGCGCCTGGGGCTGGAGCACGCCGAGGCGGTTTAAGGCCGGCACGGTAGAGAGGCTCGCGGCAATGCGCGGCCCGGCGAAAACGTTCAGGGCGAGCGAGGCGAGGACGGCTACGAGAACCCAGGCAATGTGTTCGGTGCGCACGGGCGAGGCGTTAGCTAATGGGGTTCCAGGGAGAAACGAGCGTGGCTATGGCGGCGCAGACGGCGACGAAAACGAGGTAGAACTGAACCTTCTTGCCGGTGAGCGTACCGTAGAGGTGGTGGTAGGTCAGCATGAGGCAGCAGTAGAAAGCCGCGAACAGGACGGTGCCGGTGGCCGAAAAGTGGAGCGGAAGGAACGACAGAACCCAAAAAAATTCCGCGCACAAGAGGGCAATGAGCACCGAGCCCACGAGCTTCTCGCGCTCGCCGTGCGGGGCGAATTCGACGAAGGCCCGCGAGAGGGCGAGGAAAGCTCCGAAGACCGCGGCCAGGCACCAGGTATTGAGCGGCGGGAAGTACTGGTTCAGGCCCGTGGCCGCGAGGCTGAAGCCGAGGGCGGCCAGGAGCGTTTCAGACAGGAGCAGGCTCTCGGAGTAGCTCGCCGACAGCAGGGTTGAAATCCACACCGCCGCCGCGGTGCCGAGAATGGTAGCGGCCCGGAGGCTCCCGCCGGGGACCACGAACGCCGCCGAGGCGCCGGCGAGCAGCAAGAGGCTCGGCCGCACGGCGACCCACGAACGGTAGGCGCCGTGGAGCCGCAGGTAGCGGCTGACGTACGCCCAGAGCGCCACCGCGCCGCAGAGCGTCGCCGGCACGAGCAGCCGGAAAATCGGAGCCGGGAACGAGAGCTGCTGAAAAACGGCGAGGAACAGAAGACCCGCCGCCGCGGAAACGGAGTGGTGAAATTTTGAGAGGGTAGTTTCCAAAGGCTAGCGTGCGTCGCCGGGCCGCCGCGCGAACACCAGCCACAACAGCGCCGCGATGGCCACGGCAGCCGAGACCAGCGCGTTGAGCGGAAAACCGAAGACTTCCGGTTTCGTGAGCCGCAGGGGCTCGAGGGCGAACCGTAGGGTATTATAGAGCATTACGTAGAGGGCAAACAGCGCCCCCGGCCGGCCCTTGAGGCGCGGGCTGAGGTATAGCAGCAGGGCAACAACGGCCGCGCTGCCGACGGCCTCGTAGAGGAACAGCGGGTGGAAGAACGCGCTGGTCTCAAAACCGGGGACGCGAAAGCCTTCCGGTACGAACATTTCCCACGGCAGGTCCGTCGGGCCGCCGTAGAGCTCGTAGTTGAAAAAATTTCCGAAGCGGCCGAGGGCCTGACCGAGCGCGAGCGAGGGCGCGAGCCAGTCTGCGAGCTTCGGAAAGGCGAGCTGCCGCCGGTGCGCGAACCAGTACGCGGCGGCCGCGCCGCCTAAGACCGCGCCGAAAATAGAGAGCCCGCCGTTCCAAACGTAGAGCGCCTCCGCGGGGCGGTGGATGTAAACGCTCGCTTCGCTCGCGACGTGGTAGAGCCGCGCGCCCACGAAGCCGCCGACCACGAGCCAGGGGAAAACGGCGTCGATGGTTTCGGTTGAGAACCCGTAGGCGCCGGCGCGCCGGCGCGCGAGCAGGTAGCCTGCTCCGGCGGCAACGGCCAAACACAAGCCGTAGTAGCGGACCGAGAGCGGACCGAGCGAGAACGTCTGCGGCAAAACCCATGCACCCGAAAACACGCGGCCAATTGCAGCCGCCCCGAGCAGCACCACTATTATTACTGCTAAGTAGGTCTTTCTTTGCATCTTTAGGTATTTTCCAATCACTCCGAATTTATTTCGGAGTGATTGGCTCGGAAAAGGATAGCGTATGAAAGGAAAAACCGAAGGTTTGTCCTTTCATAATTTAAAATAGCGCCCCCTGGGACACGACGCCGCTCCGCGGCACTGCCTCTGAAAGCTTGAGCGGTATTTCACGGGTGGCGAAGAAATCTTTGTAGAGCACCTTACTGTTCTTCATGGCATAATCGTAGACCTGCCGAGTGACCCGAACGTCGTCCAGACAGTACTTCTTGAGCTGGTCCATGCGGCCGCTCCGGAAGTAGGTAATGGCGTCGAGCCCGGTCCCCGACTTGCCGCTCCCGAGCGTTCCCTGGGCTACGGCCTCAAGCTTGATGCGGTGCCCGAGCGCGCGCTCGATTTCAACGAGGAGGTCCAGGTACGGCACCTGGGTCAGCTCGAAGTTGACGTACGGCTGGAGGACCTGGAAGTCGAAGTCGCGAATGTTGAAGCCGATGATCTGGTCAGCAGCCTGCAGGAGCGGAGCGAGCTGCGCGAGCTCGCGTTCTTCGTAGCAGACGTAGCGATCGCTCTCATAAAAATACACCCCGCAGACGGAAATCTTGAGGAGGTGGTTCTTGCCCCGGCCGCCCACCTCGTCGAAGGTTTTCTGCGTTTCGAGGTCGAGTACTATTTTTTTCAGCATTCGTTCGGTCTCGCTCCGTTACGGTACGAGGTATTGTACCCTACCTGCAAAGCGGCATGAAGTGTGGATTGCCCGGTGCCCCCGTTCCCGCCGGTCTTAAAAATTTGTCAGAACGGTGCGGTTTTTGGTACAATTTCACACGTCTATTCGTATGGAACGAACACTCGCCAATCAAACTCCGCAGCTCGTCGGCCAGAGCGTTAAGCTCTCCGGCTGGGTCAACGCCCGCCGCGACCACGGCGGGGTCATCTTCATTGACCTCCGCGACCATACCGGTCTCGTTCAGGTTACCGTCCATCCGGACCGGGGCGAAGCCTTCGCGAAAGCCGACAAGTTACGCGACGAGTTCGTCGTTTCCGTCACCGGCACCGTGGAGCAGCGCGCGCCCGAGCTCGTGAACAAGAACATCGAAACCGGATCGGTAGAGGTCACCGTCAGCGAGCTCACCGTCCTGAACACCTCCAAGCCCCTCCCCTTCCAGGTCGCCCACGGCCGCGGCGAGGACGGCGGCCAAGAGGTGAACGAAGAGCTCCGCCTCAAGTACCGTTTCCTCGACATGCGCCGCGAGAAGATACAGCGCATGCTCAAAGAGAAGGACCGGTTCATTTCCGCGATCCGCGCCTACATGCGCGACCGCGAGTTCACCGAGGTTACCACGCCCATTTTGACGAGCTCCTCACCCGAGGGCGCGCGCGACTTCCTCGTCCCCTCCCGCCTCCACCCGGGCTCGTTCTACGCCCTGCCGCAGGCGCCCCAGCAGTTCAAGCAGCTCCTCATGGTCGGGGGGCTCCCGCGCTACTTCCAAATTGCCCCGTGCTTCCGCGACGAAGACCCGCGCGCCGACCGCCACCCCGGCGAGTTCTACCAGCTCGACCTGGAAATCGCCTTCGCCGAGCGGGGCGAGACCATTTGGAACGAGCTCGAACCGCTCGTGGTTGCGCTGACCGAAGACTTCGCCGGCAAGAAGTGCCGCTGGAAGCCGTTCCCGCGCATCCCCTACCGCGAGGCGGTGGAAAAGTACGGCTCGGACAAGCCCGACCTCCGCTTCAACATGGAAATCAAAGACCTGACCGAAGACCTGCGCGAGACCGGGTTCGGGGTCTTCAAGTCGGCCCTCGCCTCCGGCGGCGTGGTGCGCGCCATTTGCTGCGAGGGCGGCAGCCGCCTCTCGCGCAGCCAGATTGACGAGCTGACCGAGCTCGTAAAGCAGGAAGGTGCGGGAGGGCTCGCCTACATAGTCTTTGAAGCCGACGGCACGCTCCGCTCGCCCATCGTGAAGTTTCTGTCGGATGCAGAGCAGGCGGCTATTCGGGAAAAGACCGGCGCCAAGCCCGGCGACACCGTGTTCTTCGGGGCGGACGAAAAGAAGGTGGTGACGAAGGTCCTCGGCAAGCTCCGCTCGACCTTGGGCGACGTTATGGGCCTCAAAGACCCGAACGTCCTCGCCTGGGCCTGGATTACCGACTTCCCCATGTACGAGTACGACGAGCGCGAGCAGAAGATCGACTTCTCCCACAACCCGTTCTCCATGCCGCGCGGCGGCCTCGCGGCGCTCAATTCCCAAGACCCGCTCGAGGTAAACGCCGACCAGTACGACATTGTGGTCAACGGCTACGAAATTTGCTCGGGCGCCATCCGCAACTACAACCCCGAGGTCATGTACAAAGCGTTTGAAATCGTGGGCACCTCGAAAGCCGAGGTCGACGAGCGCTTCGGCGGCATGATCCGCGCTTTCGAGTACGGCGCGCCGCCGCACGGCGGTTGCGCGTTCGGCATTGACCGCTGGTTCATGGTCCTCATGGACGAACCGAACATCCGCGAGGTTATTGCCTTCCCGAAGAACGGCTCGGCCGAAGACGTGCTCATGAGCGCGCCATCCGCGGTTACCGACAAGCAGCTCAAAGAGCTGCACATCAAGCTTGATCTTCCAAAGAAGTAGCGGCGCCGAACATGGAAACAAAAATCAAAAAACTCTTAGACGGAGCCAAGGTCAAGTTCACCCTCCAGCCGCACCGGAAAGTCTACACGGCCTTCAATGCCGCCGAGACCCAGAAGCTCAAAACCTCCCAGGTCGTGAAGGTCGTTTTCCTGAAGCTCAAAAAACCGTCGCTCCACCTCCTCGATAACGGCGAACGTCAGGCGCTGACCCACGTACTCGTGGCCGTGCCGTCCGGCAAGCGCGTTGATCTGAAGAAAGTTGCGAAGGCCGTAACCGACCACGCGCTGAAAAGCTACCGGCAAATGCTGAAAGCAAACCCGAAGCTCAAGAAGCCGGCCGCGGCTGCCGTATCCATAGGCAGCGAGCGGGATATAGAGAAAATTTTGAAAACGAAAGTCGGCCTGCTTCACCCGTTCGGGGCGCTGTGGAGGCTGCCGGTGCTCGTGGACACGCAGCTCGCCAAGAACCCGAAGCTCGTGGTTTCGGCCGGCAGCTACACCGAAAGCTGTGTCATCAAGACGAAAGACTTCCTCAGGCTGACGCCGCACCTCGTGGGGAGGTTTTCGTGAACACCGCGGCGCACCTCGTCAAAGTCCAGCAGTTCGAGGGTCCGCTGGATCTCCTGCTCCAGCTCATTGAGCAGCAGGAGCTCAAGGTGACCGACATTGCCCTGGCCCAGGTCACCGAGCAGTTCCTCGGCTACGTGCGGCAGCTCGAGTCCGTAGACCCCACCGCCGTGGCCGACTACCTCGCGGTGGCCGCGCGCCTGCTCGTGCTCAAGTCGAAAGCCATCCTCCCGACGCTCGAGGTCGACTCGGACCAAGAAGAGTCGGCCGAGTCCCTCGCCGAGCAGCTCGTGCTCTACCGGCAGTTCAAAGAGGTGGCGAAAGCCGTTCGCGCGGCGGAAGCCAGGCAGCAGCAGGGTTTCGCGCGTCAGCTGACGTTCGAAGAGCGGGTTCACTTCTTCCCCGACCCGGCGGTAACGCCCGCGCTGCTCCACCGGAGCGTGCTGAAAGTCTTGGAAGACCTCCGCGAGCTCGACAATCTTCCGAAAGCCCGGGTGCGCGAGGCCATCAGCATCCAGCAGAAAATTGAGCACCTCCGCAGCACCATAACCCGGCAGGTCGAAACGCGGCTCTCGGACCTTTTGGGTTCGGCCAAGAGCAAGGGCGAAGCCATTGTGACGTTCCTCGCGCTGCTCGAGCTCATAAAGCAGCGGGTACTGTCGGCGAGCCAGGAAACGCTGTTTACCGAGGTCGTTATCCGCAACGTCGAACTCAGTCAGCCGGCTGCGAACTAAGGAGTATGGACCAAACTAAACTCACATCGCTCCTCGAGAGTATCCTGTTCGTCTCCTCCAAGCCCCTGTCGGCCGCCGAGCTCGCGAAGCTCGCCGGCGCGCCCGAGGGCGCGGTGCGGCAGGCGCTCTCGGAGCTGTTCAGCGCGAGGAAAGAGAGCGGCATCGTACTGCTCGAGAGCGGCAGCCGCTACCAGCTAGCCACGAATCCCGAGAACGTCGGCACGGTCACGCGCTTCTTAAACGCCGAACTGCGCGAGCAGCTCACCGACGCCACGGTCGAAGTTTTGGGCATTGTCGCCTACCGCCAGCCCATTTCGAAAACCGAAATTGAAGCTATCCGCGGCGTGAACAGCCAGTACAGCCTGCGGCAGCTGCTCATGCGCGGCTTGATTGAAAAGGTCGCGAACCCGCAGGACGCGCGCAGCAGCTACTACCAGACCACGACCGAGTTCCTGCAGCACATGGGCCTGCGCTCGGTCAGCGAGCTGCCCGACTTCCAGACCGTCACCGAGAAGGTGCGGCTTCCCGAAACCCCCCAGGCCGCCGCGGATGCCGCCGTGCAACCGCCGCCCGAGGCCCTCCCCTACGACAACGACGAAAGCTCCGCCTAAGCAGGCGGAGCTTTCTTTACCGCCCGGCTAGCGGGGCAGCGCCTGGTAGGAGGCTTCGGGCGACGACGGCACCTCGCGCTTCAGCTCACCGTGCTGGCAGCCAGCGGCCAGCAGGACGACCGCGGCGGCAATGGCAATAGAGCGGATCATGGATTACCCGTTAAAGAGCAGGGTCGCGCCGAGGCAGGGGCCGTACCGGAGCTTGGATTTTAAAAGGCGGATTGGATTGCGCGGGTCGAGAACGTTGCGCTTCGCGCCCCGGCGGATGCGGGCGAGAAGACGGGGGCCGAGCTCGTGCGCCGCGCCCCCCGCGAGGACCACGGTGCCGGTGTCGTAGGCGTTCGCCGCCCCCGAAACGACGAGGGCGGCGACGTCGGCTACGGCGCCGAGGTTTTTGCGGGCGTGCGGCCGCTGGTAGGCGATCTCGGCGTCGCGGTGCCCGAACGAGAGGTGGCCAATCTCACCGGCGCTCCCCCGCTCGCCCCACCAGAGCTCGCCGCCGAGCACGGCCGCCCCGCCGATGCCGGTCCCGAGGGTTACGAGCGAAAACGTTTTGTGGGTCCGCCCGTGCCCGAACTTCAGCTCGGCGAGGGCCGCGCAGCGCGCGTCGTTGGCTACGCGAACCTGTACGCGCCCGTGCGGCGGCGTCACGAGGGGCGCGAGCGCTTTGCCCTCGAGCCAGCGGAGGTTCGGCGCGCGGACGAGCATGCCGCGCCGAGAATCCACGGCTCCGGCAGCCGCTATGCCGACGCGCTCGACCCGCTGCCCGCCCGACACCTCGGCCATGAGCTCGCCGACCCGCTTTTGCAAGGCCGGCAGCGAGCGCGGCGTCGCCGCTTCGGCCGCGCGCAGGCAAACCCCGCCGCGGAAGACCGCGGCGGCAATCTTCGTGCCGCCAATGTCGAGGCCGATGGTCACGTCAGTTTCCGGAAGAAAAGATTTGTTTCGCGTAATCCCAGTGCTCGCCGTGCCCCTGCATCTTGAGCCAGTACCACCATTCTACACCCCAGAGGTACTGGGGCGAGAACCCGGTCTCGCGCGCAAGCGCGACAATCTCCTTGAACTGGTCGAGGCTCATGGTTTTGAACTGGTCCTCGAGCGGGGTGAGCTGCACACCCCTGGTCGTCCACGGTTCAGCCTGCAGCTCGACAATGGCGACCTGCGTGCCGGGAGCGAGCAGCCGCACCCAGCCTGCGCGGAGCCGGTAGAGCGCGGCCGGCAGGCGGTGCGTGTAGTAGCGGTGCAGGACGTCAGAGTAAATGTACTTGTAGAGCGTGGTACCGAACACGTCCCCGCGCCGCGCCGCCTTCGTCCAGGTCGACAGCTCGCCCGATTCGGTCACCACCACGGGACGGGTCGCGTCTATGGAACGCACGGTCGCAATTTCACGGTTAAGGAGCCCACTGTCCGGCGGCGGACACTCCCCGAAGCTCCCGAGGAACGGCTCGTTCTCTACCTGCCAGGCGGTGACCGCGGTGTTCGATGCGTACCGGGCAACGGTTGCGCGAACGTAGTTGAGCAGCGCGCGCTCTGTGGCGCCTTCGGCTGAAAGCTCCTCCGTCCAGGTCGGCACGTGGCACTCGGGCCAGCGCGGCAGCCGTATGCCCACCGCGAGCAGAACCGACGCATCGCGTTTCTTTGCCTCGGCAACCTGCCAATCCAAATCGGCAAAGTCGAACTGTCCGGCTTTCGGCTCCACGTCGTCCCAGTAGGCTGAAAGGCGCACGCGCCTGACGCCGAGGTCGTCGAGCATTTCCGTGTAGACCGCCTTCCAGTCGAGCCCGAGGTACGCCGCGTACGGCTCGCTGAACGTTACCCCGTAGCCCGGCGGGTCAACTTTCGGGCCGGCGTTTGAAAGTAGCACGAAGCAGATAACGGCGGCGGCAAACATCGCGACGCCGAGACCCTTCAGGAACGCTTTCAGTTTCCGGTGCGGTTGCATTACGAGCCACCCATGAAGAGAACCGCGACGCCGACGCCGACGAGGCCGATGCCGAACAGGCGGTGGAGCGAGTCGCGGCCCAGCCGCTTCTCGCCGAGCGCGCGGCGAACGGCCGGGACGGCGAGGGCGAGCAGGAACAGCGCGCCGAAGCGTACGCCCTGCAGGGCGTTTACCACGGCGGCATTCGTGGTGGCCAGCAGCCAGCTGCCGGCAATGAACGAAACACCGCCGATGCTCTGCTTCAGCAGAAACAGCCCCGTCGTACCGGCGGGATTTTTTACCCGCCGGGCCGAGGCGAGCGCTGCGCGCGCCGCCGGGTGCAGGAGCGGCAGCAGGGCTGCCGCGGCCGCCCCGATCCGGTTCCAGGAAAGGTGGTTTAAGACGGAACCGTCCTGAGCCGCGTACTGCCAGGCGGCAAAAGACAGGCTCCAGAGCACGACGCTCAGGAGCTTTTGGGCCAGGTGCGCGCCGTAGCCACGGCCGCTGCGGAACGAAACGAGCAGGGCGCCGGGGGCGAGCAGGCAGAGCGCCGCTGCGGAGGAAAGTCCCAAGGGGTGGCGACCCGTCAGGCTGCCGAGCACGACGTCGGCCGCCGGTACGAGGCCGAAGACGAAGGGTACCACCCGGCTCGCCTCACCCGCTGCGAGGGTACGGAAGAATACGTAGAGCGCGAGCGTGAACAGGACGCCCGAAGCCGCATCGATAAAAATGTGCGCGGCGGACACGCGTTCGAACCACAGCGGCCACGGCAGCAGGAACAGGAGCCCGAGCACCACGGTAAAGAACGTGTAGCTGTACGGTTCGACGCGGCGCGCCGAAATGAGGAACTTGTCGAGAACGTCGTTGGCCGCGTCGAGGAGGTACTTGCCGAGTATGAGCCAGACCATGGGCTACCGGGTCAGCGCGTTGCTACGGCAGATCTCGGCGTAGCGCAGGGCGCTCGGCCGCACCCGCCGCCGGAACAGGTGCTCGCGCTCAACGGAGGCGAGCCCGAACTTCGGAGCCCAGCCGTCGGCCCACTCGAAGTTGTCGAGCAGGGCCCAGTAGAGGTAGGCGCGCACGTCTACCCCGCGCGCCACGGCGCGGTGGAGCGCGGCTACGTGCTCGACTATGAACCGCTCGCGCCGATCGTCGCGCGCGTCGGCGAGCCCGTTCTCGGTTACGGCAATGGGCTTCCGGTAGGCTTTCAGCTCGAGCAGCACTTCGGTCAGCCCCTCGGGGCAGATGCTCCGCCCGGTGTCGCTCACCCCGATTTTTGACGTCTCATCGCGGCTGCCGAACCAGCCGACGCGGGTGCGGTAGTAGTAGTTCACGCCGAGAAAATCTTCCCAGGGCGCCATGGCCCTGAGGCAGTAGCGGTTCAGCCAGCGCGCCGCGGCCGCTACCGGGGCCGACAGCGGCGAGGCGGCGGCAATAGACTCCAGGTGGTGCGCCACGCCCACGGGCTGCCGGAGGTGCTCGCGGAAGAACGGGCACAGTTCCCGGTGAACGGCAGCGAGGTTGTCCGCCACGCGCTTAACCTCGAGCAGGCTCCGGTGGTTCGGGGGAAACGAGCCGGTACCGTAGCTGAGCCAGGCGTAGACCTCGGGTTCGTTCACGGTAATCCAGTAGTCGGCGTACTGGTGGAGCCGCTCGGCCGCGCGCTTCGCGAACTTCACGAACAGCGGCACATTCGCCCGGGTTGCAAAGCCGCCGCGTTCGGAAAACCAGCGCGGCAGGGTAAAGTGGTGGAGCGTAACGAACGTTTTGAGCCCGTGGAAGCGCGCAGACTGGAGCATACGCTCGTAGCGGTCGAGCGCCGCCTCGTCCCAGTCTCCCTCGTTCGGTTCAATCCGCGACCACTCGAGGGAAATGCGCGTCGCGTTCTGGCCGAGGTGCGCGGCGAGCTCGAAGTCGCCGTCGAACCGGTTCCAAAAATCTACGGCATCGCCGCAGGTGAAATCTTCAGGGTTTCGTCCCTTTTTACGCAGCTCTTCGGTCCGCCGAAAGCTGTGCTCGAACGCCCACCAATCGCTGTGTTTGTTTCCGCCCTCAACCTGGTACGCCGAGGTGCCGGCGCCCCACAGGAAACCTTTCGGGAACGTAAAGCTCATTCGTTCAGTCTTTGTTTCAGGGCGTTTATGTACGCCTTCATTATGCCACGCTTTACACTCCCCTCAAAGTCTGATAACATTTTTGGGCTTTGTTCTAAAAGTGGAAGCATTTACTGATCGGGCTTCGCCCGGCAGTAAATTTCCACTCAAGGAATGAGAGAGTTTATGAGAGAAAACCTGCCTACCGGCAGGCAGGCGTCAGTTTGTCCTTTCGTGATTAGTTTGGCCCTATCGTCTAATGGTTAGGACGAATGGTTCTCAGCCATTAAATCGGGGTT
>CAZLPF010000024.1:0-12383 GCA_964561365.1 uncultured Candidatus Saccharibacteria bacterium
CATCGGGCTCAAGGAGCCGGGCCTTTCGTGGATTGTGCCGTACATTGACCGGCTCGTGAAGGTCGACCTGCGCACGGTGACCATGCCGGTGCCGCCGCAGAACATCATTACGAAGGACAACATTTCGGTCGACGTCTCGGCCGTGGCCTACTTCCAGGTCAAGGACGTCATCAAGAGCCTCGTGGCCATAGAGAACGTCATGTCGGCTATTAACCAGTTCGCCCAGACCACGGTGCGGAACATCGTCGGCCGGTTCGAGCTCGACGAAATACTCAGCAACCGCGACCAAATCAACGGGGAAATCCGCGCCGTGCTCGACCAGTACACCGAGACGTGGGGCGTGGTGGTTTCCATCGTCGAGATCAAGGACATTTCTCTGCCGGAGAACATGCAGCGCGCCATGGCCCGCCAGGCCGAGGCCGAGCGCGAGAAGCGGGCCAAGATCATCGCCGCCGAGGGCGAGCTGCTCGCCTCCCAGCAGCTCGCGCAGGCCGCCGACGTCATTGCCGCACACCCCATTGCCCTCCAGCTCCGCAACCTCCAGACCATGGCCGAGATCGCGACCGAGAAGAACTCGACCATTATTTTCCCGGCGCAGTTCATGGCCACGGTCCAGGACATACAAAAGTTTCTGAAGGCCGAGAAAGTCTAACGTGCTGGCCTTGCTCGCGTTCGTCCCGGTCATTATTCTCGCCGTGCTCTTCGCGCTCGCCGCGCGCGGCGAAGGAAAGGACACCTCCGTGTCACTCAAGAAAGCGTACCTCTACCTGGTCTCGGTCATTTCGCTCGTCATATGCGTCATCGGCGGCATCACGCTGCTGAACATGGGCCTCAAGACGTACGTGTTCACCAAGGCCGACCGCGACTACTACGGCGGGCCGTGCATTGCCAAGTACAACCCGGACGGCAGCCAGTCACCCTGCAGCGCGGAAGAAACTGCCCGCCAAGAGGAGCAGTCGAACAACGCCCGCAGCGCACAGAAGCAGCGCGACGCCGCGCAGGCTCTGTCCATGATCATCGTGGCCGCGCCGGTCTGGTGGTTTCACTGGCGCCTCGCTAAGCGGGAAGCGTAGAGCTAGCGGCGAGCGTTTAGGGAAGCAACAATCGGTGGAAGTTCACGTTGACTTAAAGAAGCTCTACCTCTACGTGGCGGCCGGCGCTGGCCTGGCCGTCTCGGGCCTCGGCAGCATTCTGCTGCTCTACGGGCTCTTCGCCCTCACGCCCCTGTTTGCGGGAGTCGGGGTGTACTACACCGTCGCCGAGCAAATCCGCTTCGGCCTCTCGTGCCTCGTGGTCGGCCTGCCGGTCTGGTACCTCCACTTCCGCGCCGCGGAGCGGATGCCCTAGGTCTAAATTTGATGCCTTGAGCCGCCGGGCTTGACCCGGCGGCTTTGTTTTGGTAATATCTACTGGCTAATTTGTGGGAGATCCCCGGGCATTTGCCAGGGTCGTTCGCACCACGAAAGGAACCCGTTCATGCCGCACATCGGCAAACGCCACAAGGCCAACACCGCCCTCGTAGAAGAGGGTAAAATCTACAGCCTCGAAGAGGCCGTAGCACTCGTAAAGAAAACTGCGAACACGAAGTTCGCGGGGTCGGTTGAGGTCCACGTCCGCGTGGGAATCGACGCCAAGAAGTCCGAGCAGTCCGTCCGCGGCACGGCCCAGCTCCCGCATGGCACCGGTAAGCTGAAGCGGGTGGCCGCGTTCGTGACCGAAGCCAACGAGAAGGTCGCCACGGAAGCCGGCGCCACGCTCGTGGGCGGAGAAGAGCTCATTAAGCAAATTAAAGAGACCGAGAAGACCGACTTCGACGTAGCCGTGGCCGAGCCGGCCATGATGCCGAAGCTGGCCCAGGTCGCCAAGATCCTCGGCACCCGTGGCCTCATGCCGAACCCGAAGACCGGCACCGTGGGCGCGAACGTCAGCCAGATCATCAAAGACATCGCCGGCGGCAAGGTTAACTTCAAGAACGACGACTCGGGCAACGTGCACCAGATTATCGGCAAGACGTCGTTTACCGAAGCGCAGATCCTTGAGAACCTGAAGGTGTTTGCCGCGGCGCTCGTCGCCTCGAGGCCCGCTGCGTTTAAGGGCCAGTTCGTCATGACCGCGAGCCTGAACGCAACCATGGGCCCGGGCGTGAAGATCAAGATTGCCTAGCAGACCAAAAGACAAAACCCTCCGCCGGTAAGCGGAGGGTTTTTCGTTGCGGCGCAGCGGGGATGGCCGCTACGCAGGCACGGCGCTCAGCTCGCGCTGCATGAGCGCGGTAATGCACGGCACGTCGCCCTCCTCGGTCGAGGTCAGCCCGTAGCCGAGCTCAGAGACGTACGCGCCGTAGAAGGTCTGTGGGCCCGAGCCACCGCTTGCCGGTAGGGTAAAGGTGCAGCTCCAGGCCGGAGCGCCGATACCGTGAATGACCCGGATGGCGGTGAACGTTGCGGCTGTTTCATCGTACCGTCCGAGGCTGTCCGCTGACTCGAGGTGAATGCGTCGCGGCGCTGCGGGCTTGCCCCCCTCTCGAACGGCGAAGCGGGTGAGCGGCTCGGCGAGCGTAAATTTTCTCATGGTTCCTCCCGTGTGGTTCTGTGGCGGTTTTCGGGCCACCGGCTGCCGCCTACCTGGCAGCCGATGAACAAAAAATAAAAAACCAGCCCGCGGGGGGCTGGGAGTGCGGCGCGCAGGTTTTACGCAGCGCGAAGCTTCCCGAGCCCCAGGGGGCTAAGGAGGAGGGTAAGGGACAAGCTGGAAGCTGCGTACGGCATTTCAGTAGAGGCAGCGTAGCGCGGCCGTCGGGCTTTGTCAAAGGGGTAAACGTCGTGTACAGTTTCGTTAGCTAGTAACCCCTGAAATCCAAAGTATGATCCTCTCGGACCGCGACATAAAGAAAGCCTTGAAGAAGGGCGACATCTCCGTTGAGCCGCTGTTTCCCCGGAGCATTCAGCCGGCGTCCATAGACCTTCACCTCGGCCCGGATTTTTTGGTCTTCAAGAAAGACAACCACGTCTGCATAGACCCGAAAGAGCCCATAGACGGCATGATGAGCCGGCTCAGCATAGACGAAGACCGGCAGTTCATTATCCACCCCGGCGAGTTCGCGCTCGGCATGACCTACGAGGTCGTGGGCGTGGGCAACAGCATGGTCGGCCGGCTCGAGGGCAAAAGCAGCTTGGGGCGCATTGGCCTCATTATCCACGCCACGGCTGGCTACCTCGACCCCGGCAACAAGCTGAAAATGACGCTCGAGCTCTCGAACATTTCGACGCTGCCCATAAAGCTCTACTACAAGATGCCCATTGCGCAGATGTCTTTTACGCCGCTGTCGTCCGAGGCCGACCACCCGTACGGCAAGTCGCGCCTCGGCAGCAAGTACTACGGCAACACGAAGCCGGTGGCGAGCCAGTACTGGAAAAATTTCACCAAGAACAACCAGTGGCTGACCTTCGACGCAAAAAAGTCGCCGCGCAAAAAGCGACGGTAGCGAGACGCGGCCGCGGCCGGGCCGTCTACTTTGCCGGCAGCATCCGCGGCGGCCGGAAATTTTCGCGCTACTACCCGGGCATCATTGCGCTCCTTCGGCAGTACGGCACCGTGCTGACCGAGCACGTCGGCGGGAACCTGAGCGCGAAGGGCGAGCCGCTGCCGGCGGCTAAAATTTTTAAGCGCGATGTAGCCTGGCTCAAAAAAGCGAAGGCGGTCGTGGCAGACGTTTCCGGTCCGAGCCACGGCGTGGGCTACGAGCTAGCTTTGTGCGAGCAGTTCAAAAAACCGACGCTCTGCCTGCTCCACGCGTCGCGCGCGGGCCGGCTTTCGGCCATGATCGCCGGTAACCCGAAGTTTCGGGTCGTGACGTACCGTTCTGCGAACGACCTTGTCCCGGCCTTCAGAACGTTTTTTAAGAAGCTTTCTAAGTAAGACCTATGGAAGCTCGCATTCACCGCATCAACCCGTCGGTTACTGTCCCGAAGTACCAATCCGCCGAGGCGGCGGGTTTTGACTTGGCGGCTGCCGAGGCCGTCACGGTACCGCCGCACGGCATTGCAAAAATTCCGACCGGGCTTTCCATAGAGGCGCCCGAGGGTACCTTCCTCATGCTCGCCTCGCGAGGCAGCCTTGCCATGAAGCGAGGGTTAACGCTGGCCAACGGCGTTGGCATAGTTGATCGTGATTTTAGCGGTCCTGAGGACGAAATCCATATCATCGTCCTGAACTTCACCGACCATCCGGTGGAAGTTGAAGCGGGGGAGCGGCTCGCCCAGGGTATTTTTGTCAAAATTGTTTACGCGAACCTCACGGAAAGCGACACCCTTCGCTCTGAATCGCGCGGCGGGTTCGGCAGCACCGGCGGTTACAAAGCCTAACGCGTACGCCAATGGCCCGATCACGCTTCAACCCGAAGGCCGACCGCTGGGTCGTGGCCAACGAAGAGGATGGGGTAAACCTCTGGGGCATCGGGTTCTTCCCGCCGAGCTTCACCGCGGGCCTCGAGCGCTACGGGGGCTTTCCGAGCATGTACGCCATGATCCAGTTCGAGGGCGAGCACATGCGGCTGCTCGTGCCCGAGCGGCGCTGGAGCGAGGTGAGCCAGCGCATTTTAGAACGCGAGCTCGAAGAGCCCGCGTACTTTTCCCGCCTGAAGGGCGACACGCTCGCCGCCTGCCGCGCGCTCTACCGGCTCGGCCGCGCGCAGCTGAAGACTAACTGGGCGGCGGCGAGCGACGCCAAAATTGCCGCCGCGTTTGCGGCCCATAAGCAGGCGGTCGAGCGGATGCTCGGCTACGGCATTATTTCCACCCTCGTCGAGGTTCCGAACGGCCTGTTCACGAACTTCGTCACCGAGCTGCTGACCAAGCGCGCGGCGCTCTTCGGCCTGAAAACCCCCGTGGCGCGCTACTTCGAGGTGCTGACCACGCCGCCCGAGCCGAGCGCGCAGCGGCAGCAGGAGCTGAATTTTTTTAGCGCGCTGAAACGGTTCCAGGGTAACCGCGACGCAATGAAGGTTTTGAAAAAAGGCGACGCCGCCCGCCTCGCAGAGGCGCACCCGAGGTTATGGGCGCTCATTCGCACCCACGTGCGAAAATTTTCCTGGGTTTACTACAGCTACAACGGGCCCGCGTTTTCCGAGGGCTGGGTTGCCGCGGAGCTCGCGGCCCACGCCGGCGAGCCGGCGTGGGCCCGCATCCGCGCGCTCGAGCGCCGCGCCCGCGCCGTTTCGCGCGAGGCTGCCTCGGCCGCCGCCGCCCTGCGCCTGAACGCGTACGAGCGGAAGCTCGTCCGCGCGCTCCGGGACACCGCCTCGACGAAGCTGCTCCGGAAAGACGCGCTGACGTTTTCGTTCTACGCGCTCGAGGGCGCGCTCCGCGAGCTCGCGCGGCGCGCCCGGCTCCCGTTCCGCCACGCCCAGTTCATCGCCCCGGGCGAGCACGGCCAGGCGCTACGCCCCACCGCCGCGTACCGGCGCGAGCTCGCCGCGCGGACCCGCTACGCCGTGTACTCGTGCGTGACCGACCGACCCGCGGTCCTTTCGGGCCCGCGGGCTATGGCCTTCGTGGAGCGGTACTACAGCGCCGAGACGGTCGGCGATGTCCGCGAGCTCCGCGGCCAGCCGGCCTGCGTGGGGAAGGTTACCGGTAAGGTGAAAATCGTGAACGTGCCCGCGGACATGGCGAAAATGAACCGGGGCGACGTGCTCGTGTCCATTGCCACCTCGCCCGAGATTGTTTCGGCTATGAAGCGCGCCGCGGCTATAGTCACCGAGCAGGGCGGCATAACCTCGCACGCGTCCATCGTTTCGCGCGAGCTCGGCGTCCCGTGCGTCATTGGCACCCGGGTGGCGACCAAGGTCTTCCGCGACGGCGACGTGGTTTCCGTAGACGCGGAAACCGGCACGGTGCGGTTGCTCAGGCGCGCCGGTTCAAAGTAAATTGAAAGCATGAGAACACCGTCGTTCAGCAAAGACCGCTGGAAGAAGAACTGGGCCGGGGACTGGTCGCTGTTCTCAACATCCATTTTCGGCTTTGAGTACACGAAGGTCACCTGGGACGCCCTCGGCACGGGCCTTTCCCACGCTTTGCTGCTCTGGGACGGAGCCCACAGCCGCTGCCTGTTCGTCGAGAAAGACTTAGAGCGGTTCGGGAAAGCTGTTGCTCGGAAAGCGGCGCGCAACCCCCGTTTCCTCGTGAAGCTCGCCGGCGACCTCACCGCCTCTGCCGACCGGTTCATGGTTTTTCTAAAAGCGCGCCGCGCCCGTACCACCGACGCGGATTTCAGGCGTTTCTTGCGGCTCTCGGACGAGTACATCGTCTGCCACGTGCCGCTGAAGTGGGTGGTGAACTTCTTGCCGCCGAGGGTGCTCGCACAGCGCTTCAAAGTGCTCGAGGCCGCCCGCGTTCACGCCGAGCCGGTCTACAAGTACACCGAGACCTTCACGCTCGGTTACCTCGGCGACCTCGCCGCCAGAACCGGCTACCGCGTCCGTAACTTGAAGCAGCTGACGCTCGACGAGCTACGGTCGTACTGGAAAAACGGCAAGCTTCCGGCAGCGTCAATACTGTCCTCACGGGGACGCGGCTCCGCGCTGCTCTTCAGTAAGGGCGGAAAATACCGCATACTTACTAAAACAGAAACGCAGGCGGCCGAGAAAGCCATTGCCCGGACCTTTGCGGAGAGTGCCGAGCTCACCGGTACCGGCGCATACCCCGGCAAAGTTCGCGGCACGGTCAGGATTGTGAGGGACCCCAAAAAGCCCGGGGTCTTTAAAGCCGGCGACATCCTCGTGGCTGCCATGACGCGGCCCGAGTACCTGCCGCTCATGGAGAAAGCCGCGGGCTTCATAACCGACGCCGGCGGCATGCTCTGCCACGCGGCCATAACCGCGCGTGAAATGAAAAAGCCGTGCCTCGTGGGCACGGAAGTTGCCACCGCGCGCCTCAAGAGCGGGCAGACCGTGGAGCTTGACGCCGACCGGGGCGTGGCGCGAACTATTCCATTAGGTCCTCAAAAAAAGAAGCGGCGCTAGCCGCTCTTTTTTTTCGCGAGCTTTTTTCGGAAGTCGCCGTCTTTGTCATTGAAGCGGCTCCGGGCGCCGCGGATCCAGGCGAGGGGATCGGAAGACCAAATGGCTTTCTGCACGGCTTTCGCCGAGGCCGTGTAGAAAATTTTCGGCATCTTTTTGCGGTTGCCCTGCCAGACCTTCACGAACGAAATGCCCTTGGCCCGCTGCTCGGCGAGCTCGAGGTCGGCGTCGAGGAAGTCGGCATCTTTTACAATTTTGGCCTCGCGCGTTTTTTGCTCGTGGTACTCGCGCCAGAGCTTCTGGTACTCGGGGCCAATGAGCGTTTTGGAGAAAATGTCGTCCAGGGCCTTCAGCTCGTCCCGGCCGGTGTACTGGCGGGAAATGTAGTGCACGTCCCCGGTGCGGCTCTCGGTCAGGTCGTGCACGAGCGCCATCTTCAGGACCTTGCCGGTGTCTCTGACACCCTCCATTTCGGCGAGCAGCAGGGCGACCCAGCAGACCCGGAAGTGGTGCTCGGCGAGGTTCGCGAAATTCGGCCCCAGGAACTGCTCCCAGGAGCGGCGGATGAAGCGGACGCAGCCGGCCTCAAAGAGCAGCTGAACGTCCCGTTTCTGGAGCTTTTTTGGCATGGAAACATTGTAGCACTGCACGGCTTTCCCGGAGCGTATAGAATAGGGTTGCCTCCGGGAACCGCCCGGGCGGCATTCGCCCCACCGCCACATGCCAACCGAAAACGCCCGCAGCTTCATACGAAAATTTGGCCTCGAAGGCCGATCCTGGATTCCGAAAGAATTCCACGGGGTTCTGCACTACCACTACCCGCTGTGGCGCATCGGGTTCGGCCACCTGAAGCGCTACTTCGGTTTCGAGCACCGCATCGCACTCGACACCTTCCGGGGAGACCGGGCGGTGTGGTTTTGGCACGCCCCGGACATGGCGCGGGTCCGGGACCTCTTCCTCGAACGCTGCCGCAGGAACCCGGCCTCGCTCGGCCGGCTCGAGGCTGAATGGCGAAAGCGGTCTCGGGTACTGGAGCGGGCTACCGCGGAGTTCCGGCGGACCGAGCTCTCGGCCCTCGGCGAACGCGCGTTCACGGCCGCGTACCGCGCGCTCCTCGAGGCCTACCTCGCCGAGTTCAGCATCGCCATCGGGGTCCAGGATCCGTTCTCCATGACCGCAGGCGAGTTCCTGTACCCGCACTTCGAGCGCGTCTTGGTTTCCCGAGGCCGCGGGAAGACGTGGCAGCGGGATTTTGAGCTGCTCACGTCGCCGAAGCACCTTTCGCTGCCGAGCCAGGAAAAAATAGCCCGGGCGGCGCTCGCTAAAAAAATTCGGAACCTCCGCGCCCCGACGGCGCGCGACCGCCGGCTGCTCCGCCGCCACGCCGAACGGTTCTACTGGCTCCACAACAGCTACGCGGTTGGGCGCGAGCTGACCGGGGATGACTTCTTGAGCCTCATCGCCCGCGAGGGCAGCCGCGCCCTCGCGCGGGCGGCTCAAAACCTGCAGGCGCAATTTTCGAGCGTGCAGGAAAAAAAGCGCGCGCTGCGGAAACGGCTCTCGCTCGACTCCGAGAGCAGGCTCCTGCTCCGCGTTACCGAGACCTTCGCGGCCATGCAGGACGAGCGGAAGGCGCTCATGCAAAAAGTCGTCGCGTGCCAGCACCGGTTCGTGGCCGATTTAGCCCGGCGCCTCCGGCTGCCGCTCGCGCAGGTCCTCTGGACCCACCCCGACGAGGTTCGTTCGCTGCTGCGTATGGACCGGCGACGATTGGCGCTGCTGCTGAAACAGCGGGCAGCCGCCTGCCTCTTCGTCGCCACGAACCTGACCAGGCCCGTCGTCATGCAGGGAGCGGCGGCCAAAGCGGTTATGGGCCGCCTCGGCCTGTTCAAAGAGCACGCGGTTCGCGAGGTGCGGGGAAACAGCGCCTACGTCGGTTCGGCTTCGGGCACGGCTCGGGTCATACGCACCCCTTCAGACTTTCCGAAATTCCGAACCGGCGACGTGCTCGTCGCGAGCATGACGAGGCCGGAGATGGTCCCGCTCATGAAGTTCGCGGCCGCCGTCGTAACCGATGAAGGCGGAATTACATCGCACGCCGCGATCGTGAGCCGGGAGCTCAAAAAACCCTGCATCATAGGAACCAGGCACGCCACGCGGACCATCCACGACGGGGATTTCGTCAAAGTTGACGGGAAGACTGGGGTTGTTAAAATTCTGAAGAGGGCTCAAGGATAGCCCTTTTTTATTCAGTTTTCGGCTATGGCTACCATCATTGCGCTCACCGGGGAGCGGCTCGGGGGAAAGGACACCGTGGCGAACTACCTCGTAGAGCGCCGCGGGGCTTTCCACGCGCGCCACAGCCACATTTTGGACGACATCCTCGGCATACTCGATCTGCCCATTTCCCGGCGCAACGAAATAGATCTCGGCATGGGCCTCCGTAAAGTCTTCGGTGAGGGCGTGCTCGGCCGCGCGCTCAGGAAGCGCGTGCTCGACGCGGCACCGAGCCACGACCTCGTGGTCATAAACGGCGTCCGTTTCCAGGACGAGGTGGAGAACGTGAGGGGCCTCGGCGCCCGGCTCGTCTACGTTACCGCCCCCGAGGACCTCCGCTTCCAGCGCACGCTCGCGCGGCGGGAGAAGGCCGAAGACCAGCGCCTGACGCTCGAGGAGTTCCGGGCGCAGGAGCACGAGCCGACCGAGGTCAGCATCCCGTCCATCGGCGCCCAGGCCGAGTTTCGGATAGATAACGTCGGCTCGCTTGAGGAGCTCTGCCGTTCGGTCGATCAGCTGCTAGAAAAAATTCGCGGGTGAGCATACTACGGAAACTGAAGTTCGGCAAAAAGAAAGAGACCGGCGAGCGCGCGGGTCGGTTCATCGTCATCGACGGCTCAGATGGGACCGGCAAGGCGACGCAGATGAAGCTGCTCGTGGACAACCTGAAGCTCGACGGCTACCAGGTGGAGGTCACCGACTTCCCGCAGTACGGCCAGAAGTCGGCGGGCATGGTCGAGGAGTACCTGAACGGCAAGTACGGCCAGGTGGGCCCGTACGCCGCCTCGACGTTCTACGCCATAGACCGCTTCGATGCGAGCTTCAAGCTCCGGCAGTGGCTCTCCGAGGGGAAGGTCGTGGTCAGCAATCGCTACGTTACCGCTTCGGCCGGCCACCAGGGCGGCAAGGTTGCCGACCGGGCCGAGCGCATCAAGTTCTTCCGCTGGCTCGACCAGCTCGAGTACGGGACGTTCGGCATCCCGAAACCCGACCTGAACGTCATTCTACACGTGCCGGCCGAAACGGCGCAGCGGCTCGTGGACCGCAAGTCGGAAGGGGACCGGGCCTACGTCAGCGGCAAGAAGCGCGACCTCCACGAGGCGGACCTGAACCACCTGAAGCGCGCCGAGGAGGTCTTCCACGAAATTGCCGAGCTGTTCCCGAACACGAAGCTCGTGGAGTGCGTCGAGGAGGGCGGCCGCCTGCTCAGCCCGACCGAGGTCCAGCAGAAAGTCTGGCAGCTCGTGCGCAGGATCGCCCTGAAAGGCTTTCAGCCCCCGGCGGCATGAGGCGCTCGGCTGAATCCGGTGCGGTTATGGAGCGGGATTCTCAGGCCCTTGAGTCTGCCCGTCAGACCGTTGAAATGTATCTGCACCCCCCGTACCGATTCGACCTGCCGGACAAAGAGCTGATGCCCGGGGACCCGGACTACGGCAACTACCTCTGCCGCGCTTCAAATACCACCGGACTGCTGTTTCAGCTCGGGGCGGCGCTTCAGGGGGGCGAAGTTTCGGACGAACTAAAAACCGAACTCCGTGACGAAGTCACCACGCTCGTCGGGATTATCAACCAGCCCGGGCGCCGTACTGAAACAGACATGGAACGCATGCACGCGAGCCTCGAAAACCTCTCTCACATTCTTTCTCAGAACTGACCATGATCAACGAAGCAGATACGCAGGCGCTCTCGAAGTACGTTACGTCGACCACGGCGAACGTGTTCGCGCTCAAGAACATGGCCGGGCTCGCCGGCGCAGCCTACGCCCGCTACAGCCGGGCGAAGGGCGGTTTTCGGGAAACCCTGCTCAAAGAGTTCTTGCAGGGCGGCACCGTGGACCCCCAGAAGGCCCAGGAGCTCATTGAGCGGGTGCTCGTGGCCTACGGCGACGACTCGGTTGGGGAGCTCGAGGGCGCGCACGTCAGCTTCGAGCGCGTCACCATGCTCGCGGCCAAGGAGATAGAGGACCGGCGCATCGGCGGCAGCCCCATTGAGCAGTCGACCCGCTACGTGTACTACGACCAGAAGACCGACGACGGCAATTTTTTGTACTACCGCGGGAAAGACGTTCTGGAGGCGCCGTACGGCGCGCGGTACGTGGAGACCATGGACCGCATCTTCACCGCGTACGCCGAGCTCATTGAGCCGCTCCGGAGCCGCCTCGAGCAGCAGAAGCCCATTACCGAGGCCGAGTACGACATAAACGGCGACGGCGAGAAGGAGAAGTTCGCGTCCCTCACCGACGAGCAGCATAAGAAGGCCTTCAAGCAGACGTACGGTTTCGACTTGCGGGCCAAGGCCTGCGACATACTGCGCAGCCTCTTGCCGGTTGGCGCGCTCACGAACGTCGGCCTCTTCGGCAACGGCCGGTTCTACCAGAACCTGCTCTCCCACCTCATGACCACCGACGTGCCGGAGTTCCATGAAATAGCGCGCGGGGCGAAAGCCGCACTCGACGAGGTTATTCCCAAGTACGTGAAGCGGAGCGCCCGGAGCGAGTACCAGGCCGGCATCCGCGCCGCCATGTTCGCGCTCGCGAAAGAGGTCGCGGGTTCGGATGTAACCAAGTCCGAGCAGCTGCCCGACGTGCACCTCATGGACGCGGGCGAGCACATTTTAGACAAGCACATTCGCCACGAAGGGTTGCCGGCGCACGAAGCCGTGCAAGAGGTGCGCGACGTTGCGACCCTCGCGGCCATGCTCTACCCGTACTCCCACCGTTCGCTGACCGAGCTGCGCGAGCACGCGTTCCGCATGGACCAGGCGGCCCGCGAGCGGCTGGTAAAAACCTACGTGGGAACGCGCGCGACGCGCCGCGACCGCCCGGGCCGGGCGCTCGAAGAAGGCTATCCGTACGTCTTCGATCTCGTCACCGACTTCGGTGTTTACAAAGACCTGCAGCGCCACCGCATGAACACCCAGAGCCGTCAGCTGTTCACCACAGAGCTCGGGTTCACCGTGGCGACCCACGCCGGGATCTCGATCGGCATGGAGGACATGCGGATCCCGAAGAAGAAGACCGACATCGTCGGCAAGGCCCGCAAGGAGGTCCTCGAGGTCGAGCACCAGAGGCCGCAGGGCGCCATCACGG
>CAZLPF010000025.1:0-11831 GCA_964561365.1 uncultured Candidatus Saccharibacteria bacterium
CACCGTGGCGCCAGAGCTGAAGGCGGCCGGCGCGGAGGAGCGCGTGCTCGGGTGCGTGGAGGCGGCATCGAAACTGTGGAAGGAAATGGCCGAGCACGACCCGACCGTGGCCCAGTACGCGGTCTTGCACGGCCACCAGGTCCGCTGGTCCATGGCGTTCAATGACCGCGAGGCCATGCACTTGCTCGAGCTCCGCTCAACGCCCCAGGGCCATCCGGGCTACCGCGCCGTGGCCCAGCTCATGCACAGGACCATAGCGGGGCGGAGCGCCTGGCGCGCCGGCGCCATGAAGTTCGTAGACCACAACGACTACTACTGGTCGCGCGCCGACTCGGAAGCCAAGCAGCGGGTCAAAGAAGCCGAGCTCGACAAGAAGTACCAGAAGCCCTAATGGCCGACGAAAATAGCGCCTTTGTTCCGAACGTCCGGCCCCGCCCAGAGCCGGAGTTTTTCAGTACCCTCGAAGCCGATGCCGCGGCTGCCGGCCGGCAGCTGCTCGTAGACTGCCTCGTGGTGAACGGCGACGGCAAGGTTTTCGTTCAGAAACGGAGCGCCGACCGCCGCCTCTACCCGAACTGCTGGGAGGTGCCCGGCGGCCACGTTGAGGCGGGGGAGACCGTTCTGCAGGCGGTGAACCGGGAAATTTTAGAAGAACTCCAGCTGAAGGTCACGGGCATAACCCACTACCTCGGCTACTACGACTGGGAAGTTAGGCCCGGGTGGCGCAAAGATGACGACAACCCCCAGAAGCGCTCGCTCCAGCTCGTCGTTACCGCCGAGGGCACGGTGGTTACCGAAGCCGGCAAGGTCAGCGACTACCGCTGGATCGGTCCCGGCGAGCAGCAAATTTTAGAAGAGAACATTGCCCACGACGATCCGTACGTCGCCGAGCTCGTGGCGCGAGGGTTTTCGATTATCGGAAAGCCGTAGCCGTGGGTGAACTCGCTAAAAAAATCGAGGCGCTGCTGACCGCGGTCCACGAGATTAAGGGGCACCTGAGTTTGCCGGCCAAGCAGCAGCGGCTGCTGGAGCTCGGCGACCGCATGCAGCAGCCGGGGTTCTGGAACGACCCCTCCGTGGCCCAGGCCGTGAGCCAGGAGTACAAGCAGATCGAGAACTTCATTGGCTTTTGGAACAGCCTCGAAAGCAAAGCCAAAGAGCTCCTCGATCTGGTAAAGCAGAACACCGACGAATCCGAAGAAACGGTTCTGTACCTGAAAGGCCAGGCAGACGAGCTCGAGCGGCAGTACCGGGAGCGCCGGTTCATCTCGCTCCTGTCGAAACCCTACGACGACCACGACGCCATTTTTTCTGTGCACAGCGGCGCCGGCGGGCTCGACGCCCAGGACTGGGCCGAAATGCTGCTGCGCATGTTCCTCCGCTACGCGGAGCGGAAAGGGTTTATTACCGAAATCCTCGAGCAGAGCCGCGGCGCTGACGGCGGCATCAAGTCCGCCGTGGTTGAGGTCAAGGGCCCCTACGCCTACGGGTTGCTGAAGAGCGAGGCCGGGGTGCACCGCTTAGTTCGCCTCTCGCCGTACAATCCGGCGCACACCCGCGAGACGTCGTTCGCCCTGCTCGAACTGTTGCCGGTGCTCAGCGCGCCGGAACAGGTCGCGCTCGATCCGAAAGATCTGAAGATAGAAGCCACGACCGCTTCGGGGCACGGGGGGCAGTCGGTAAACACGACCTACTCGGCTATCCGCATGACCCACATCCCCACGGGCCTGAAGGTCAGCATTCAGAACGAGCGCTCGCAGCACCAGAACCGCGAGCTCGCCCTGAAAATTCTCCAGTCGAAGCTGAAAGTCTACGAGGAAGAGAAACTCCAGGCTAAGAAGCAGGAGCTCCGCGGCGAGTTCAAGTCAGCGGAGTGGGGGAACCAGATACGGAGCTACGTCCTGCACCCCTACAAGCTCGTGAAGGACCACCGCACGAACCTCGAGTCAGCCGACCCCGACGCGGTCTTAAACGGCGAGCTCGACGGTTTCGTGGAGGCCTACCTCGAGCAGCACGCGCGCTAGCCGCAGCGCTCGGCCGCGTCGGGCATCCGTGGTATAATGCTACGTACAGGCAACAGCACGGGCGGAATATTTTAGGCCGCGGATGATCAAATTTTTCAACGTCACCAAGTACTACGGACCGGCGAAGGCGCTCAATAACGTCAACCTCGACATCCACCACGGCGAGTTCGTTACGCTCGTGGGTATGTCCGGCGCCGGCAAGTCCACGCTCCTCAAAGCCATCATCGGCGAAGAGGACATAGACCAGGGGCAGATCCTCATAGACGACATAGACATTTCGCGCGTGCGGAAGGATGATTTGCCGTACCTGCGGCGCAAAATCGGCGTCGTGTTTCAGGACATGAAGCTCCTGCCGAAGCGCACGGCGTTCGAGAACGTCGGTTTCGCCATGGAGGTCTGCGGTCACCGGCGCGACAAGATTGACCGCGACGTGCCGAAGATTTTAGAGCTCGTCGGCCTCTCGCACAAGCGCGACCACTTCCCGCACGAAATGTCGGGCGGGGAGAAGCAGCGCGTCGCCATTGCCCGCGCCCTCTCGCACCGCCCCGTCCTTCTGCTCGCCGACGAGCCGACCGGCAACCTCGACGAGGTCAACGCCGGGGAGGTTATTGACCTGCTGCTCAAAATCAACGAGCTCGGCACCACGGTCATCCTCGCCTCGCACGCCGCCGATCTGGTAAACCGCATCGCCAAGCGGGTTGTGACCATTGAGGCCGGGCAGGTTGTCATGGAGCAGGAAAAGGGCTCGTACAAACTATAGTGCGGGTGAAACCCGCGTGGTTTCCCCCGCAAACCCCCTTCCGGTTGCGGTAGCCTCGCCGGCGGAGTAAATCCGCCGTCTCGGCGCTAAGGGGCCTAGAAGTTCAGAATAAAAAACCTTGATGCTCGACTCAATCTCATTTTTCCGGGTTATCCGCACCGGGTTCGTAAACTTCTGGCGGAACCTCTGGCTCTCGGCCGCCGCGAGCATGGTCATGACCGTGACGCTCGTCATTTTCGCGACGCTCTTCATTCTGTTCGGGCTGACGAGCTACTCGCTCAAGACCGTGGAGCGGACCGTTGACGTGAGCGTCTACCTGAAGATCGGGGCCACCGAGCAGCAGGCGCTTTCACTGAAGGCCGAGCTCGAGCGCGACCGCACCCGTGTGCGCGAGGTCATATACCGGTCGGCCGAGCAGGTGCTCGCCGAGTTCCGCACCAAGCACGCCACCGACCCCGTGGTGGCCCAAGCCATTTCCGAACTGTCGGACAACCCGCTGCCGGCCACGGTCAACGTGAAGGCCACCGAGCTGTCGTACTACCCCCAGATTGCCGAATTCCTCAAGCAGGACCAGTTCAAGGACGTGGTCAGCAAGGTGAACTACGAGGACAACCGGATTATCATTGACCGGCTCGGGAAGATTCTCCGTGCCATTGTCGCCGTCGGCATCGCGCTCTCGGTTATCTTCACCGCCATCGCGGTGCTCGTGATCTTCAACACCATTACGCTGACCATCTACAACCGGCGCGAAGAGGTCGAGATCATGCGGCTCGTGGGCGCCACGAACTGGTACATCCGCGGACCGTTCCTCGTGGAGGCAACCCTCTACAGCGCCGCGGCAACGATCGCCACCACCGCGCTGCTCTGGCCCGTCTTCCACCACATCCTGCCGCGCCTGGCCCTGTTCGTGAGCCCCGAGGTTACGGTCCTGAGCCAGAACATCTTTACCTTCGGCTACCTCGCGGTTATCCTCGCGGCCGTGGCGCTCGTCCTGTCCATCGGCACCACCATTCTCGCCATTTGGCGCTACCTGAAGATCTAGCCAGGAGACTCTTGCCATATTTGAAAAGAGCCCTATACTGAGGAAGAGCCTCTGGGGACAAGTGGTCCCAAACTACTCTCGAGCGAGAGTTTTTTCTTTATTTATCTATCGCGAATTGTGAAGGTTGTCCTGGTAAAAGACGTCTCCGGGGTTGGCCGGCGGGGGGAGCTGAAAGACGTGGCCGAGGGCTACGGCAAGAACTTTCTGCTCGCCCGGGGCCTCGCCGAGCTCGCGACCGGGAACGTTCAGGCCCGCTTGACCAAAGAAGCGAAAGAAGCCGAAGCCAAGCTGGCGCGGGAACGGGAACGGGCTCGGGAGCTCGCCGGCAAGCTTTCCGGCAAAACCGTCGTGGTCACGGTCAAGGTCGGCCCCCAAGGCCAGCTCTACGGCGCGGTGCACGAGCAGGATATCGCCAAGGCCGCCGGGCTCGCCACCGTCCAGGTCGCGCTCAAGAAGGCCATAAAAACCTTGGGCGACCACCCGGTAACGTTCAGAGTAGCCCCCGGCGTTACCGCCGAGGCGACGGTCCGCATTGAGCCCCAACACCCATAAACGTTAAACTGAAATCCATGGCCAAACGGCGCCCGGCAGCACGGAAGCGTACCCAAAAGAAAACGGCGGCAAAAAAGCAGGGCCCGAAGTTCATCTTCGTTTCCGGCGGCGTTATTTCCGGCATCGGCAAAGGCATTACCTCGGCCTCGCTCGCGGCCATTCTGAAGGGCAAGGGCTACCGGGTTTCCCCGGTCAAGGTCGACATGTACCTGAACCAGGACGCCGGGACCATTCGTCCCCAGGAGCACGGCGAGGTTTTCGTGACGAACGACGGCATTGAGACCGACCAGGACATCGGCCACTACGAGCGCTTCCTCGGCGAGCCGGTCAAGCGCGCCAACTACCTCACCACCGGCCAGATTTACGCCGAGGTACTGCGGCGCGAGCGCGCGTTCGAGTACAACGGGGAAGACGTTGAGGCCATACCGCACGTCACCGACGAAATTATCCGTCGCTTCCAGCAGGCGGCCAAGGGCACCGACGTTTGCATCGTCGAGCTCGGCGGCACGGTGGGGGAGTACCAGAACGGCATCTTCTTCGAGGCCACGCGGATCTTGAAGCTCCGCCAGCCCGGCACCGTGATCCACGTCCACGTGGCCTACCTGCCCATTCCGAGCTACCTCGGCGAAATGAAGTCCAAGCCCGTGCAGCAGTCGGTCCGCACGCTCAACAGCATGGGCATTGAGCCTGACTTCATCGTCGGCCGTTCCGAGGTGCCCATGGACGACCGCCGCAAGGAGCGCGTGGCGTTGTTCTGCAACGTCGGCAAGAAAGCGGTCCTCTCGAACCCGGACGTTTCGAGCATCTACGAGGTTCCGGTCGTGCTCGACCAGCAGAAGGCCGGCGAGCAGATTTTGGAGAAGCTCGGTCTGCCGCCCCGCGGCCGCGACATGGCCCCCTGGCGCAAGCTTCTGCGCGGCATCAAGTCGCTCGACAAGACCGTGAACATCGCGGTCGTCGGCAAGTACTTCTCGACCGGCAAATTTGAGCTGTCTGACTCCTACGTTTCGGTTATTGAATCGCTCAAGCACGCGGCGTGGGCGAACCGGGTCAAACCAAAGCTGACCTGGATAGACGCCGCCAAGGTTGAAGACCAGGGCGCGCGCGCCATTCTCTCCGGCTTCGACGGCATTGTGGTTCCGGGCGGCTTCGGCAGCCGCGGCACCGAGGGCATGGTCGAGGCGGTTCGCTACGCGCGGGAAAAAGGCATCCCGTACTTCGGCCTGTGCTACGGTATGCAGATGGCGACCATTGAGTTCGCCAGGAACGTGGCCAAGCTCCGTGGCGCGAACACGACCGAGGTCGACCCGAAGACGAAGTTCCCGGTCATCCACATCATGCCCGACCAGGAAAAGAAGCTGCTCAAGCGCGAGTACGGCGCGACCATGCGGCTCGGGGCCTGGGACTGCCTCCTGACCCGCGGGACGCGCGCCGAGCAGGCTTACCTCGCCGCCGGGTGGATAAAGCGGAAAGGCCGGGCGAAGATTTCCGAACGCCACCGCCACCGCTACGAGTTTAACAACGCGTACCGCAAGCAGCTCGAAAAAGCCGGGTTCGTGGTTTCCGGCACCACCCCGGACGGCAAGCTCGTGGAGGTCGTGGAGGTCAAACACCACCCGTTCTTCGTGGGCGTGCAGTACCACCCCGAGTTCCAGTCCAGCCCCTTCAGGGCCCACCCGCTTTTCGCCGCCTTCATGAAAGCGGCCGCCAAGCTGAGCGCTAAGCGCTAAGTATAAAAAAACGAAGAGCGCTCTCCCGGCAGGGGAGAGCGCTTTTTTGTAGGTATGGCGTTTTGCCTAGGGCCGCCGCGGCTCGCGGGCCAGCGCGTAGAGATCGAGGTTGTTGGCGTAGAAAGCTCGGTCAGCCGTCACTTTATCCTTGCCTTGGAGCGAGTCGAGCAGCCGCTGGCATAGCTCCGTGAATTTGCCCCCATCCTTCGTTAGGTGGGCGTACTCACCTGGATCGAAGAGCTGCGTGGCCCGTACGACATCAGCCGCCAGCTCAATCCGGTCTATGCCGAGCACATTTCCGCCCTCGTACACATCCAGCAGGTAGTGGGTGGTTCGTCGCATGGCCTCCGTAGAGAGCAGCTCGTGTTCGAGCATGTCCTCGTCCCGCAGGTAGCCTTCCCATGCCTCAATTGACGGGATCATGCTAATCTGAACGGTGATGATCATCTCGGCAACACAGTTCGCCCCACGGTCGTTAAGTGCAGCGGCCGACAAGCACGCGTTGGACCCGCAGCGCTTGACCCAGCGGACAACGTCCGTCGGTACCTGCAGGTGCGAGACGGTTTTGTAGCCCATCATTACGTCGCGCTTGTCGTAAGTCTCCGCATCCGCTACGGCCCGCCAGATTCCCGGGTTGTTCTTTGCCATATCTCAATCCTCCTCTTGTTGCGAACGGTTTGATTTTGAACTACTGAATGTACTACATTTTAATAGAATTGTAAAGACCCTCTCGTTCGGGAGGGTCTTTTGCATGAGAGCTACTTCTTTACGGTCTTGGTGTCGGCTTTCGGGTCGATGCTGACCACGCGGGTCTTCCTGAGGTTGCCGTGGAATTTGCGGACCATCTTGGTCTGAAATTTCACGATCCCGGTCGAACCGGCGTAGAGGGTGTCGTCGCCGCCGCGCTGAACGTTCTTGCCGGCGTGGAACTTGGTGCCGTGCTGGCGGACAATGACCTCGCCCTTCTTGGCGAACTGGTTGCCGAAGATTTTGACCCCGAGGCGCTTCGAGACGCTATCGCGGCCGTACTGTGTAGAGCCGCCTGCCTTTTTATGTGCCAATTCAAATTAGATTAGGGTTCTGTCCTTTCCATGTAAGAGGTGAGGGGATCTGGCTTTGCCAGTCCCGAACTTCCTAAGGGAAAGGGAGAGCGTACGAGAGGGAAAACCTTCAGGTTTGCCCTTTCGTAAATTCAAACGCCACGATTTCGCGAGCTACGATTTGATCCTTCCGATCGTAGACCGCGCTGCCGCGCTCGGTGAGCTTCAGAAACGGCAGCCGGGCCGCAACTTCCCGGGGAACGAGGCTTCGCACATGGTACCCCAATTTTTCTATGAAGTCAAGGGACGGAAAGAAGGTGTACTGGCCTCGGAAGTCGCGGTAGGCCGGTATGCACATCACCACGCGCTGGCCGGGCCGTAAGAACTTCGCGAAGTCCGCGAAGCAGGCTTCGTAGATTTTTTTGAGCTCCTTGTGGTTGCGGCCTATGTCGGCAGGAGAGGGGAAGTCCGAGTAGGTCGGTCCGAGCGTGGATTCGGTGACCACGGCCGAAACGCTGTGGCTCTCGAGCAATTTTGATATGTCGCCGGCATCCGAGAGCTCTAAGTGGTACTTGCCGGGGGCAATGCGGTAGCGGTTCCGGAACCACTCGAGGTTAACCTCGGCGCCGTGGATGGCCTGCTTGGACATGTCCGAGCCGAGCATCTTGTAGCCGACGAGCAGACCCTCTTGGAGGATGGTCCCCACGCCGCAGAACGGGTCGAGGATGGTGTCCCCGGGTTTGGCGCCCGAGAGGTTCAGCATGATCTGGGCCACTTTGGGGGGAATCATGCCGACTTTGTCGTCGCGGACCGGGCGCTGGTAGTCGCGGCGGCCGTAGTCTTCGAAATCCTGGACCGCGGTGGTTTTGCAGACGTAGACTTTCGTTTTTGAAACGAGCAGGCAGAGCTCGCAGCCCTTCTGGAGCAGGAGGTTCTTGGTGACCACGACCGACGCGAGCTGCAGGCCGTTGAACTCCGGGAGTACGGCGCGGCTCGAAATGCCGGCTTCGGTCAGGACTTTCTTTAACGTCAGCCCAATGCGCTTCGGCTCGCCGAAGACGGTGTTCGTGGGCTTCTCGCCGGGCTGGGGGCGCGGCGGCCGCTTGGCGAGCTCGGGGTCGAGCAGGTAGAGGCTGACGCCGAACTGGACCTTGCCCTTCGGCTCTTTGAAGAACTCTTTCTTGAGCGTGCTCGGGCGGAAGTAGTGGCGGAGGGCGAAGTTGACCGAGTCGTGCTCGCGCTTAGGGAGCTCGTCGACGACACGGCAAATTTTGACCATGCCGCCGAGGCGCCGGAGCAGCGGCTCGGTCAGTATGGGTTTTTCGGTTTCGATGACGAGGACCTCGGGAGAGGCGGCGTCGATGGCGACCTTGTTGTCCGCGGTGCCGTAGGCCGGGTTCGGCTGGGCGAGCACGTGGAGCAGCTCGGCTATTGAGAGCGTGTAGACCCTCCCGAGCACGAACGCGTACTTCATGGGAAATACGTCCTGGCTCCCCGCGGGCGAGAGCCCTACATTACTTTTTTCGGATTTGCTAAACTAACGGGCTGTGTCCTACGAAGACCTGAAAACCTGGGTAACCGAGCACCGCCAGCAGCTCCTGCTCGCGGCTAGTTTCGTGCTCGTGTTTTGCGTGGGTTTCGGAGTCGGCCGTTTCGAGCGGCAGCTTCGCAGGGACCGGGTAAAATCGCAAATGAATTATACCACAAACCCAAAGCCGGCGTCGCCAAAAGCTCCGGCTGAGGAACCGGCCCCGGCCGTTGCGGCCGCGACCACTTCGGCCCCTACCACGACCCCCGCGGCCAAGCCGTGCACGGTGAAGGGGAACATCTCGGGTAAGTCGAAAATTTACCACGTCCGCGGAGGCTCGTTCTACGACCGGGTGGACCCCGAAATCTGTTTCCAAAGCGAGGCCGAGGCGCTCGCCGCCGGCTTCCGTAAGTCCTCCCGGTAAGCCGGGGTATAATAGAGAGGTGCTACCCCCGCAGCCGAAAGAAAAACGGTTCGTTTACTTAGACCACGCCGCGACCACCCCGGTCGACGGGCGGGTGGTTTCAGCTATGCTGCCGTTCTTTACCGAGCGCTTCGGCAACCCCTCGAGCCTCTACGGGAAGGGGAGGGAGGCGCACTTCGCCTTAGACGCGGCGAGGCGCAGCGTAGCCGAACTCATCGGCAGCAAGCCTGACGAAATAATTTTCACCGCCGGCGGGACCGAGAGCATCAACCTCGCCATTTTCGGAGCGGCCCGTTTCCAGAAAGCCACGGCAGAGGTCAGGCCGCACCTCATTGCAACGGCCGTTGAGCACCACGCGGTGCTGCACAGCCTTGAAGCGCTCGAGCGCGAGGGCTTTGCGGTTACGCTCGTGGACGTGGACGAGCAGGGGAGGGTGTCCCCGGACGACGTGTTGGCCGCCGTTCGTCCCGAAACTTTTTTCATTTCGGTCATGTACGCCAACAACGAGATTGGCACCGTCATGCCGGTGGCTGAAATCGGCAAGCGGCTGAAGCTTTTGAACCAGGAGCGCACTATTCAGAAGCTGCCGAAAGTGCTCTTCCATACCGATGCCTGCCAGGCTGCCGGCGCGCTCGACGTGAACGTCCAGCGCCTCGGCGTCGATCTCATGACCGTAAACGGCAGCAAGATGTACGGTCCGAAGCAGGTCGGCATGCTCTACGCCAAGAGCGGTACGCGCCTTAGGCCCCTCGTTTACGGTGGCGGGCAAGAGAAGAACCTCCGGAGCGGCACCGAGAACGTGCCGGGCGTGGTGGGTTTTGCTGAAGCTTTCACCATTGCCCGCGGACAGCAGGGAGCCGAGAACGCCCGCCAGCGGGAGCTTCGGGACTACCTCATAACCTCCCTTGAAAAAAACGTTCCGAAAGTTATTTTGAACGGTCCGGACGAGCGCGGGCGGCACGTTAGGGCAGGGGAGGAAGCGCGTCTGCCAAATAACGTCAACGTCAGCATTCTCGACATAGAAGGTGAGGCGCTCTTGCTGTACCTGGATGCCTACGGCGTCTGCATGTCCACGGGTTCGGCCTGCACGTCAACCTCGCTCGACCCCTCGCACGTCATTTTGGCCATTGGTCGACCGTACGAGTACGCCCACGGCAGCATGCGCTTCACCCTGGGTCGCAGCACCACGAAGGCGGACATTGATTACCTCATGGAATTTTTGCCGCCAGTGGTCGAAGAGCTCCGGCGCATCAGCCCCGTGCGGCTCGATCCCGAACACAAAGTCCAGGTCTCAGTGGAGAAAGCGTTCGTGGGCGAAAACATGGCCAAGTTCCGTAACCGCAAGGTGAACTGATGCTGAACCAAAAGCCAATTTCAACGGAAGACAAGAAAGAGGCCGACGTGGTCAACCAGTACACCGGGGAGACCTGGGTGTACTCAGACACCGTGAAAGACCACTTCTTCCACCCGCGCAACCTGCTGCTCGAAGACCCTGCGCCCGGCCAGTTCGACGCCGAGGGCCTCGTGGGCAGCCCGGCCTGCGGCGACATGATGACCATGTGGCTGAAGGTCGACCGGGAGGCCGACCGGGTGCTCGACATGAAGTGGCGGACGTTCGGCTGCGGCAGCGCCATTGCGGCGACGTCCATGTTCTCGGTCATGGTTACCGAGAACGGCGGCATGGCCGTAGACGACGCGCTCAAGGTAAAACCTCAGGACATCATGCGTCGGCTCGACGGCCTGCCGGCGCGGAAGATCCACTGCTCGGTCCTGGCCGATAAGGCCTTCCGGAAAACGGTGAACGAGTACTTCCGCGCCACCGGCCAGCACGCCCGCATCATCGTCGAGGGCGCGAAGGTCGTGGACAAGCAGCTCAACGTTACCGACCATGACATCGAGGAGGCGGTACTCGAGGGCGCGAAAGATTTAGAGTCCGTGCAGAAGAAGCTGAAAGTCGGGGTCGGGGACCCGGAAGCAATTCCAGAGATAGAGCAGCTCATCCGTTTCTACGTTGAAAAGTACTATGGCTAGCTTCATCGACGAGCTGAGGCCGCTCGTGGTTCCCGAACGGTTCAGCTCGGCCCAGTCGCACAAGCGCTTCAGTGAAAAACTCGAGCGGCCGCCGTTTACCCGAGCCGAGGACCCCCGCTCGCACGTTTGCGTGTACTTCTTGCCGTACGACCGCGCGTCGGAGCATTTCTTTTTTATTCACCACAAGAAGTCAGGAAAGTGGATCTCGCCCGGCGGCCACGTTGAGCCCGGCGAATCCCTGCTCGATACTCTAAATAGGGAAGTGGCCGAAGAGCTCGGCGTCTACGGCGCGTTCGGTGTGCTGCCGGAGCCGTTCTTGCTCTCGCACACCGACATTCAGAACGAGGCGCAGACTTGCCGCGAGCACTACGAGGTCTGGTACCTCTACGAAACGGACGGAACGAATTTTAAGCTCAGCCCCGAGGAGTTCCTAGACAGCCGGTGGGTGAGCGGGGCTGAGGCGCGCGGGGTAGTGGCCGACCCTGCCAACCTCGCGGCCATTGCGCGCGTTGAGGCCCTCCGGGAACCGAAGACGCCAGAGCAGATCCTCGAAGAAATTCTATTTGAGTTCCAGCCGGTCTTCAGAGCCCACGGCGGGGGAGCGGAAGTTGTTTCTGCCGGTCCCGAGGTCGTCATCCTCCGCCTCAAGGGCCACTGCAGCGACTGTGCGCTCGCGCCGCTGACGTTCGGTCTCGGGATT
>CAZLPF010000026.1:0-10245 GCA_964561365.1 uncultured Candidatus Saccharibacteria bacterium
GGATCAGCCTCGCCACGGTGAATACGTTCTCGGGTTTTGTACACACCGCCCGTCACGCCATGGAAGCGGGGAGCGGCTGAAGCCTCTTTTGGGGTTAGGCTGATACTCGTAACTGGGGCGAAGTCGTAACAAGGCATCGGTAGCGGAAGCTGTCGATGGATCACCTCCTTTCTAAGGAAAATTTCCGGCTAGAACTTTTCGAAGATCTAGTCCGGACATTCTGTTGGTCGGATCTCGGTTAATTCCTAGATCAAACTCAAGGTGAAGTTACGGCGGACAAAGCAGAGCAAAACTCAAATGTGTCTCTTCCTTACCACTGTTCAGTGGTGAAAGACCAACCACGGCCGTCTGCTGCAAAGCAGGCGGTGTACGTTAGGAAACGCTAAAGGCGCCCCTTCATGGGATGCCTTTTCGTTTATCCTTGACTGTACGGGGCATTTATAGTACTATCATTTTTCACCTTTTACGGTGAACAAAGCCATGCACAAACATTGTAATCACATTACCTTCCAGAACCTCGGCGTCGCCTCGAAGGCGGCGACCCGCTGTTTGGCTTTGGTAATGTTTAGGCATGATTTTTACGAATTCGATACCGCTCGTTCGTAAAAGCAATTGATCGGCAATTTAGAAACATTCCCCTGGCGAGACAGCGCCAGGGATTTTTTTGTCGCCGTACTCGAATTTGAATTGAAAGAAGGAAACATGAAACCAAATAGCATTGGTAACTTGACCGGCCACAAGTGCCGTCTCATTGGTTTGAAGAAAAGCATTCACTTACCCCTCTGCATGGCGTGGATGAACGACGTCGAGGTAACAAAGTACCTCAAAATGAACCCGCCGGTCCACGAGACCGCCGAAGAGATGTGGTTTTCCAAGCTTGGCCAAAACCCGAACGAGGTGACCTTCGGCATTGAAACGCTCCAGGGCGAGTACGTCGGCAACATTAGTCTGCACCGGATTAACTGGGAGTGGGGAACGGCGGCCTCGGGCACGGTCATTGGCAGCAAGGCCCACTGGGGGCAGGGTATTGGCACAGACGCGAAGATGCTCCTGCTCGACTACGCGTTCCACTGGCGGAAGCTGCAGCGAGTCGGCTCGCGCGTCTACTCGTTCAACGAGCGGAGCCTGAACTGCCAGCTGACCTGCGGTTACAAACAGGAGGGCGTTGTGCGGCGTGAGATCTTTAAGCGGGGCGAATACTACGACACCATCGTGCTCGGCGTACTGAAAGAGGAATGGGAGCCGGTCTGGGACCGCTACCAGAAAACCGGCAAGACCAAGTAACGATTCGACCGGCCCCGCATGCTGCGGGGCCGGTCTTCTTATAACCCTCGACAAAGCCCAACGTTTTCGCTAGAATATGCCGGACAAACTTCGGGAGGAGAACAACAATATGATAGGAATTCTTCGGCTGTATTCGCTGGTCGATTTAGTCTGGATGCTCTACGCATTCAGCGGAAACTGGAAGCAGATCGTAGGCGCGTGCCTGCTCTGGGTGGCGTTCCTGTTCACCCTTGAGCTCGTGCACGGACACAGTTACCGCGAAGCGGTGAATCCGGTCCTTGCCATCGCAGCCTTCTTTGGCGGGCTGTACTTCTATGTCGGCGGCGCGTCCGTGGACGCGAGGACCTACGCGGCGTTCGCGGTTGTCGGCTTCATTTTCTTTTCGGGCTTGTACGCCGCAAAGAACAAGAAGCCGTTCGGGCTCATTTCCCCCTTCGCCCGCGGCGCGCAGAACCTCTTTCTGCTGCTCGGGCTACCGACGTATGGCGGTTGGCTCCTCGCGGTCTTCGGCATCATTGCCGTTCGCAATTTTGTCGGTGATATGCGCGACTACAGTCGTGACTGGTCTGAAGGCATTGAAACCTTGCCCATGAAGCTGGGCTGGCGCTGGGATCTATGGGACAAGGCTCATCTCCTGTTCGTGATCGGCACCACCATTCTGTGGTGGTCAATGTGCGCCATGCCGACCAGTGAGATTGGCTTCGCAGCCCTCATGGCCACCATGGTGGTCCAAGCCATGACCTACTCTATTACGCCTCGAAACGCTGAACAGCCGGCTGACGATCAGACATTCATCTGACTGAACACTACCGAAACAAAGAACCGCTCCGTAGCCAGGCTACGGAGCGGTTTCTCGTACCGTTGACTTTTGGTGTTTGTTTAGGTAGAATGCGCTGTTCTAGATCGCTCCAAGGAGGATAGTCAGTTGGAAGACAAAACCAGAACAGCCTACGTTTGTGGGCCGCTTACAGAACTCGACCCGAGCATACAGCCAGCCGTGAAGGGCTTGTACTCACGCATTGCAGACCGGGTCGAAGAAATCACCGGCGTGCGTGCGTTCGTGCCGCACGAGCACTACGATCCGGTAACCGAAGCGGGCTTTACGCCGCAGGAAGTTTACGCGGCGGAGAGCGCACAGATCCTCAAGCAAACCTCGGCGCTTCTCGTGTTCGCAATCGAGCCGACCTGGGGCGGCGGGGTGGAGGTCGGCCTGTGCAACCTGGCAAAGGAGCACTGCCTCGCCGACATACCCGTCGTCATCTTCGCACCGCAGGTTAAGCTCGGCGCTGTTCCGTGCGGTATCTCCCGCATGCTCCGCGGCGGGCCGGCGGTTCGCGGCGTTGTCCCGTACGGGGACCCTGAATCGGACCCGCTCGATCTCGTTGCCCAGCAGCTCATGCAGCTTGGCCTCTCGAAGCGGCCCGACGGCGCAACGCCCATTCTGCGGTGGGGTGGAGTATTCAGTCCCGGGGGCGAGTTGAACATCGAGACCGGGGACGGCAGCTTCCCAATCGTGAGGTTCACCTCGCTGACCGGAGGGTATGACGGCATTGTGCACTTCGCCGGAGCGGGACGTCGCAGTCTCGACGGCCAGCCGCCGGTCGACGTTGCGGGCATGATCTGCCGCGAAGGAAAGCAGGATGATCCCCGGAATTGGATCTGTTCCATCTGACGGCGGCCGTAAACAAAGAACCGCTCCGTAGCCAGGCTACGGAGCGGTTTCTGCGTTTATTCAGAACTTTTGAGAAATTTCTGCTACTGTTCGCCGATCTGCTGGCGCCACATGGCGTAGTAGAGGCCCTTCTGCGCGAGCAGTTCGTCGTGCTTGCCCTGCTCGACGACCTCGCCCTTCTCGAGCACGTAGATGCGGTCGGCGTGCATGACCGTAGAGAGGCGGTGGGCAATGAGCACCGTGGTGTGGGCCTGCTGGCCGGAAAGCTCGCGGATGGTTTTGGTAATTTCCTCTTCGGTCAGGGAGTCGAGCGAGCTCGTGGCCTCGTCGAACACGAGGAGCGAGGGGTGGCGCAGGAGGGCGCGGGCAATGGACAGGCGCTGCTTCTCGCCGCCGGAGATCTTCATGCCGCCCTCGCCGATTTTCGTGTCGAGGCCCGCCTCGGCGCGCTGGAGCAGGCTGTGGGCCGCGGCCTGGTGCAGGGCCGCGAGCATTTCTGCATCGTTCGCGTCGGGACGGACGAACAGGAGGTTGTCGCGGATGGTGCCGGCGAAGACCTGGGTGTCCTGGCTCACGAAGCCGATGCGCTGGCGGAAACCGGCCATATCTATTTCGCCGCTCGGAACGCTGTTGTACCGAACCTGGCCGCCGCTCGGCTGGTAGAGGCCGACGAGGAGCTTAATGAGCGTGGACTTGCCCGCGCCCGACGGCCCCACGAAGGCCGCGGTCTGGCCGCGCCCTAAGTGGAAGCTCACCCCGTGCACCGCGTCGCGCGAGCCGGATTGGTGGCGGAAGCTCACGTCTTCGAAGTCCACGGCCTCAATGACGTCTACCTTCTTGGGGTTTTGCGGCACGGGCTCTTTCGGTTTGCCCAAAATGTCGCTGAAGTTCTTGAGGCTCGCCTCGGCCTCGCGGAAGGCGGTAATGACCTGCCCGAGCTGCTGGAGCGGCTGGAACAGGAAGAACGAGTAAATGTACATGGAGAAGAACTCGCCGAACGTGATGGTCTTTATGTAGATGAGGTAGAGCATGACCGCCAGAATGACGCGGCGGATGCTGTCGGTAACGGTGCCCTGCACGAAGTCGAGGGAGCGGACGTACTTAATCTTCTCGAGCTCGAGCGAGAGGATTTTTTCGTTCGCGGCGTTCAGCCGGCGTATTTCCTGGCCGCCGAGGCCCGAGGCCTTCACGAGCTCAATGTTGCGGAGCGACTCGGTGGTGGTGCCGGCCACGGCCGTGGTTTGGGCCACAATTTTGGCCTGAACCTGCTTCACCTTCCGCGAGAGGAGCGAGACGGTGAGGGCCAGGAGCGGGACGGCGGTGAGGTAGACCGCGGCAATGACCCACGAGAGCCGGATGGCGTAGACAATCACGAAGACGAACCCGACGAGCGAGAAGAACAGGATGTTGATGAACGTCGAAATCAGGTTCTGGGTGTCGGCGCGGACCCGCTGCAGCGTTTCGAGCGTCTCGCCGCTCCGCTGGTCTTCGAAGGTTTGGTAGGGGAGCTCCAGGCTGTGCGACAGGCCGTCGGAGTACATGTTCATGCCCACCCGCTGGGTGACCGTGTTCACGAAGTAGTCCTGGAAGTTTTTGGCGATGCGCGAGACGAGCGTGGTGCCGGCGCCCAGCAGCAGCAGCCGGACAATGCCCCATATGAAGTCGTGCCTCGGCAGCTCGCTGAACTTGGCCACGTACCGGTCGAGCATGAGCCGGAAGATGTACGGGTCGAGCAGGCTGAAGATCTGGTTCACCGCCGCCAAGAGCAGGGCAAACGCAATAATCTTCCAGAACGGCCTCAGGTACTTAAGCAAGCTTTTCATTGAGTTCATAGAGGTAATGTAGAGGGGCTAATTGAAAAATCCTCTTAATCTTAGCACATTTTGATATTATTGTGATTGACAAAATATGCTTTTTTATGTAAAGTAAATAGTCAGTATCAAAACGCATTTAGTTTTGAAGCTGCCGCCCGTAAGGCAGGGGCGTTGTTCCTGTTTAGGTTTCTGCAATCGCAGGGGCTGAATTTCAAACACAAGGGGGTACGCGATGCGTACTATATTCGAACAGTTTTTCTCGGTGAAAGCCGCGGAAACCGGCGGGGTTGTGATTTTCCCGGATGCGCGGGGCGCAGAGAGAATCGTGGCGAGGTGCCTGCTGCGTGGCGCGAGCAATGGCGCGATGGTCGGTACACTCATCGGTGACACATTTACTGAACTCACAGTCAAGGTGACCAAGCCTGGCGTTGTCGCCATTGCCTTTTATGTAGCCGGTAAAAATGAGAAGACGAGCGGGTGGCAATCGGTTCTCGTTCCGGTAACGGTAAAAGACGACAAAACCTTCGTGGATGTCGAGGCCGTGTGGGTTCCGAAAGGGAACCATATCGGCGGCGCGAACGAATCGGCTGTCTGGGCAAAAATCGGAGGCACAATCTATACCAGCACGAGCGGCGTGCTCAGTGTAGGTATGGTGCGTGTGCCCGACGCAAGCCTGCTCCTTTCGTTCCTGAACGGGGATGAAGGGGTTACGGAAGAGACTGTCACTGCCGCGGCTGAGGAGCAGAAGAAAGCGGTTGCCGTTCAAGATCAGCTCTTGGCCGTACGAACGGTGTTGGCTCACCTGGCAGTCGCGTTGAAGGTTGGGCGGTCCGATGAAATGGACGATGCGACGTTCTACGCCGCGGTACAGTCTGAGGCAGCAACCCATTCTGGGATTTTGCACGAGGCAAACTGGCGAGCAAACTTGATGAAAGACTGGGGTCCGAAGCTCGACCTGCTGCAGTCGCTCTTTCAGAGGATTGCCGACGCCTTAGGCCTCGTGCCTGGAACGGTTCAAGCCGACGAGGCCGGTGTGGCAAAAGCCTCTGAGCTACTGTTTCCGCTTATGGCAGAGTCCCTCGCTCTCCGGCGCCAAGCCAAGCTGCTTCAGGAGCTGGTCGATAGTCCCACATCTCAAGATACGGCCACTAGCTTGGATCTCGCCATCAGACATGTGAGGGCCATGAGGTCTGACTACGCAGCACTCCGCGGTCAGGTCTCTATTGCACGGAGGGCTCTGGCGGAGGGTCTGACCAAGTCGAGCAGAGCGTTTACTGGTTTTGGAGCCAACGCGCTTCTTGCCAAGACGGCACGTCACCTGGCCACCATGGGTATGTTTCAGGTGGAGGATGAATCTTAATCGCGTGAACGCAGCGCACAGCGTTCAGCACGAGCCCGCCCCATCGTCTGGGGCGGGCTTTTCGTTCGCCGAGCATTTCTCTATACTGAGCGCACGTCATTTTCACTTACATGAACCACGTCTGGTCCTACACCCTCCTGTCGGTTGCCGCCGTGAGCCTCATCTCGCTCGTGGGCGCGTTCACGCTCGCAATCCGCGAGGACCGCCTCCGCCGCTCGCTGCTCTCCCTCGTGGCCTTCTCGGCCGGCGCCTTGCTCGGCGACGTTTTTTTGCACATTCTCCCCGAGCTCGGCGAGGCGGGTTTCTCGGTCCGCTACGGCTGGTACATCCTCGCCGGCATTGCGCTGTTCTTCGCGCTCGAGAAGCTCGTGCTCTGGCACCACCCGCACGGGGAGCACGACGAGAGCATTCACTCGGTCGTTTACCTGACGCAGATCGGCGACTCGCTCCATAACTTTTTGGACGGCATCGTCATTGCCGTCAGCTTCCTGGTGAGCCCGGCCGTGGGCTTGGCCACCACGCTCGCGGTCGTCTTCCACGAGATTCCCCAGGAGATTGGAAACTTCGCCATGCTGGTTCACGGCGGCTGGAGCACGCGCAAGGCGCTGTGGTGGAACTTCGTCTCGGCGCTGTTCGCGGTCCTCGGAGCGGTGCTCGTGCTCGCCTTCGCGCGCGGCGCAACCGGCGCGCCGACCGCGCTGCTGGCGCTGGGCGCCTCGAGCTTCATTTACATAGCCATGTCCGACGTGCTGCCGGAACTCCACCGCGAAACGAGCCGCCGGCGCTCGGTTTACCAGCTGCTGTGGTTCGTTTCGGGGGTGGCGGCCATGGCCTTGCTTTTATTGCTCGAATAGGCTATACTAGCTGTATCATCGTTACGGTTTCGCGGTGCTCCCAGGGCAGGTTCGCCTCCCGGTGAGTCAAGGTGCGAATCGTTCGAATATTCACCGGGCGGTGTGCTACGATGAGCGCCGCTAGGATACGGAACACCAATGAAGCTTTTCGTTGGCGGTCTCCCGTGGTCGACCACCGCGGACGAGCTGAAGCAGCACTTCAGCCAGTTCGGTCCGGTGGCCCAGGCCTCGGTTGTGACCGACAAGATGACCGGCCGCTCCCGCGGTTTCGGCTTCGTGGAGTACGAGAGCGACGATTCGGCCAACCAGGCCATTTCGCAGCTCAACGGCTCCGACTTCGGCGGCCGCAAACTGCTCGTGCAGGAAGCGCGCCCCATGCAGCCCCGCGGTTAATACCCGGACTGCACCTGAGTCTCAAAATCCCCTCCGCTCCGGCGGAGGGGATTTTGTTTTTTCGCCCGGCGGGCCCCCGGCGTCGCCTGCTCGATTTTTGCTACTATGTATAGGTTATGAAAATACAGAACCTGAAATACCCGGTGCTGCTCGCGCTCCTGCTCGCCGGTCTCGGAGTCAGCGCCTACCTGAGCTGGGAGCACGCCCAGGGGGTGCTGCCGCCGTGCACCATCCGGGCCGGCTGCGAGGTGGTGCTGACGAGCCGCTACTCGAACCTGCTCGGCGTTCCGGTTGCGTACCTGGGCCTCGCGTATTTTGTCACCGCCGCCGGCCTCTGCCTGGCGGCCTGGCGGGGGACCGGCCGCCGGCTCCTGCCGTGGCTCCTCGGTACCGGATTCTGCGTCGGCCTCGTTCTCGTCGGCCTGCAGCTGTTCGTCATACGCAAGGTCTGCCAGTACTGCGCCGCTGTGGACAGCGCCAGCATCCTGGCCTTCCTTTGGGCCCTGAACGTCGGCGATCCCGAACCTGTGCTACAATTGGGTAAAGATTAGTTGGCCTAAGTTCAAGAAACAAAACCATGCAGGATCCCCAGGGCGCCCAACCGCCGTTCTATAACCCGCGGTGGTTCATTTGGGCAATCGTGTTCCTCGTCGTGTCCGGAATTTCGCTCGTGAGCTACATTATGATTTCCGGTTCCGGCATTGAGGACGACCAGCAGCCCGTATTCGGCGTGATCCACCGCGTTCCGTCGAAGCGGTAGTACCAAGCAAGGACCCCGTCCCGCCGCCGGCGAGACGGGGCTTTACTTTTTTAAAAAAACCTGCTATACTTCTTTCAGATAGATCGAACGCCGCGCGGCCAAAATAGCCGAGCGGAGCAAGAAACAAAAACCAACCGAATACGGGCCGGCAAGAAAGTGCGAGCTTTTTTGCTGCGCCGAAATTTACCCAATGTTCGCAGCCGCCGCAGCGCCAGCACCGGGCCTCCCGCTCATAGACGATCCGCTCGAAAAGATTCGCGCGGGTCTTCGCGCATTCGCCGAGCACCTCCACGACCACTTCGTTCCGCACGCCCGCAACGACTACCGTCCGCACGCGCTCTCGCACCGCACGCTCGCCCTGCTCTCGGCCCTGCTCGTTGCCGCCAAGATCTTCGCGGTCGGCGCCATTACGTTCGGGCCGCTGCCGGCGGCGTACTCGTCGGCCGTGACCCCGGAGAAGATTACCGAGCTCGCGAACGCCGCCCGCGCTGAAAACGGCCTGCCCGCGCTCCTCTACAGCGGCACGCTGGCGACGGCCGCCCAGGCCAAAGCCCAGGACATGTTTTCGAAGGGCTACTTCGCCCACGAGTCGCCCGACGGCAAGAGCCCGTGGGACTTCGTGCGAGCATCCGGTTACCGCTACCGGAGCGCCGGCGAGAACCTCGCGGTCAACTTCTCGGAAGCCGAGGATATTGAAGACGCGTGGATGAATAGCCCGGGCCACCGGGCGAACATCATGAACGGCAAGTTCGAGGAGATTGGCGTCGGCATTGCGAGCGGGGAGTTCGAGGGGCGCTTCACGACTTTCGTCGTCCAAATGTTCGGCACGCCGCTCGTTGCCAACGTCACCGCAGCTCCGGCCCCGACGCCGGTGCAAACGGCCGAGGTGCCGGCTCCCGCTCAAGCGGCGAACGCCGCGCCTGCGGCTGCTCCGGTTGCCGCAGCGGTCGCTGCGGCGAAGAGCGGCGGAGCGGATTCTGGATTGAAAACCGAACCCAAAACCGTCGGAGCTGCCGCCGCACAGCCGATTGCAGCTGAACCCGTGGCCGTGGCCGACGCCCAGAGCCTGCTGTTCGGCAGCGACCTCGCGGTAACCGCGAAGGTTACCGGGCCGGCCGTGAAGGTGCTCGCGACGTTCGGCGAGCGGGTGGCCTGGCTCTCGCCGAAAGGCGACGGCCGGTTCGAGGGAACCATTTCGCTTGAGCAGCTGCCGCAGTGGAACGTGCCGGTGCACGTTGAGGCCTACGGCACGGACGGCGCTGCGGTGCTCGGCGAAGCGGGGAGCGTCGGCCGGGAGCTCCCGGACGCGGCGCCCGGCGCGGTGAAGGCGGCGCACATTGAGCTCTTCGGCAAGCCGTTCGACGTTTCGAACTTCGAGCAGAACCTCTACCTCGGCGTCGTGGCCGCGGTCGTAGCTTGCTTGATTCTCGCCATCGGCATCCGCCGGCACGTGCAGCACGTCGGCATGGTCGCGAACGCCTCGTTCGTCGCGGCCATGGCTATGCTCCTCTGGACTACGGCCTAGCTTCGCGCGGGCTGTACTATAATAGAAGCACCATTCAGGAGACAGGCATGGAAACAAAAAAAAGTCTCGTATTCTTGCTCATCGCCGTTCTCGCCGTCGCCGGCATCTGGTACGCGGCCCAGCACAAGCGCCAGGGCTCGGGCCCGGCTCGTTTCGCGGAAGATCAGCTGCGGGCGAACGCCATCCGTTCGAACGTGCAGTTCACCGCGTACCCGGACGACTTTCCGAAAGACCTCCAGCTCGTTTCGGGCCCGTTCGACCAGGCGCTCCGCACCAAGTCGGCGAGCGGCGGCGAGGTAATTAACGTCGCCCTCAAGGTCCCCAACAGCGCCGACAACGTGGCGGATCTCTACAAAACCCAGCTCGAGGCTAAAGGCTGGACGGTTTTCGTGGAGCGGATTTCTCAAACCGAGCGGCTCGTGAAGGCCGGCAAGGCCGCGCAGCGCGCGGACATCCTGGCTACCGGCCCCGCGAACGAGCTCCTGAGCAGCGTTGAAATTCTTTTCTATAAGTAAGGGGTCAGCCCACGCCACCATGATCACGAAGCTCCTCCCAAAACCCCTCACCGCCGCCCTCTCGGTCC
>CAZLPF010000027.1:0-9819 GCA_964561365.1 uncultured Candidatus Saccharibacteria bacterium
AAACCCGGCGAAGAGCGGAAAGGTCCGTTCAACGCGCCGAAGTCCAAGCGCGACCGCAAGCGCTACAATGAACCCGTGAAAATGCCGAGCTGGTTCAAGGGCCTCCGCACCTCGGAGAACCCGACCTGGCTCACCCTGAAAGATCTCTAAGGCTTTCGAAAACCCCCTCACGCGTGTGAGGGGGTTTTGTTGACACATGGGTAAAAAAATAGTATAGTAACATGTTGGCAACCCCAACTATCCCAAAACCTTAGGAGGTTTCCATGAGCTCGGCACAAACCAGCTTGTCGGGAACAAATCCCATTGGCGAGCTACGGAAGCACGGACAGCTCGTAGAACAACTCGCGGTATTTCTTGAGCAGCTTGCAATCCACGGAAGCGTTAACGACAAAACCCTTGAAGCAGCCCAAGATACGCTGAATAAGCTCCAAACAGCCGCCCCGAACTTAGATGCGATTGTGTTCGCACGGGCGATTTGGCTTGATTGCTGGATCACGCTGCTCGAACAGGACTTCTTCGAAAAGCTATTGAACGACAAAATGACCCAGTCGATCTTCTACATCAACAACCAGAACAAGCGCTGGCCGACGATCGCCGCGTTCTTGAAGCGATCGTACCTCAAAGACCACTTCAAGCCCAAGTACCTGCGGGTCATGGCAATCCTCGATCGGATTGCTGAGTACGAAAAGCTGCACAGCCGCCACAATCCCTTCTTCACAGAGGTGCGTGCGAGGCTCGCCGACAACCTGCTCGAAGGCAGGGTCTGACCGATCACTAAACGCCCCACCCGGCATTGCTGGGTGGGGCTTCGTATTTTTTCTATTCCGCGAATCCGGGTTCGGCCGAGGTTTCGACCCCGACGGCTTCTTTGAGATGAAGATTCTCGCGGTCGCAGGTCACTACCAGGTAGCCGCCGTTCTTGAAGGCGCCGGGCGGCAGCTCGGCCTGGCTGGCGTACCCGAGCCGCGCGAGCAGCATGCGGGCCAACCCGCCGTGGGAAACTACGAGCACGGTTTCCCCGGGGTGCGCGGCGGCCGCAGAGCGCAGGAAGAGCAGAAAACGTTCGACGATTTCATGGTTCGTCTCTATGTCCGGCGTGGACTTGAAGTGCCAGCGTTCAGCTTCGCTCATTTCGGCGAAGCGGCCGAGCGCGCGAGCGTGCTTCGCGCGGTATTCAGCTCCCGCCTGCCCCTGGGCCACGCCCCAGTTTCGCTCACGGAGCAGCGGGGAAGTTTTGTTTGCAATCCCGAGCTCGGAAATAATGAGCTCGGCGGTGCGCTCGGTGCGTTCCAAGTCCGAGCTGTAGCAGGCGCTGAAGGAAAACTGTTTCAGTTTATTTGATAGCTCAATGGCCTGCTGCTCGCCACGTTCGGTGAGCGGCCACTCGGACTGGCCCTGAATAATGCCGCGCGCGTTCGCGGTCGTCTCGCCGTGGCGGACTATGACGAACGTGCAATCTGAATTCTTTTCTAGCGGCTGCTCCATTGGCGATTGATGCCGTTCCGGGCGCGCGCCGACAAAACGTAGCGCCCGAGGCCCCGCCGAGCCCGCTGGCGGAACTGCTCGTACAAAAAAATGGCGGCGCTCACGGAAATATTGAAGCTCTGCACGAACCCTTGCATGGGCAGAAAAATTTTCTCGTGGCTGAGCTGCGCGGCCGTTTCGGAAATGCCGCGGTACTCGTTGCCGAAGACAATGGCGGTCTTCGGCTTGGTAAATTTCACCTGGGCGAGCGGCGTTGCCCCTTGCCCGAGCGTCGTAGCGTACAGCCGGTAGCCGCGCTTGCGTAAAGTTTTAAGCGCCGTGTCGGTTGAACGGAATACCTGGAACTCGAGCCACTTGTTTGCGGAAGAAGACGAGGCCTTGCCCACGCGCCGCGGATTCCAGGGCTTTTCCTGCTCGAAAATGAGGATGACTTTGTGAATGCCGAAGCCCTCGCACGTTCGGAAAATGGCTGCGGCGTTGTGCGGGTCGTGCAGGTCTTCGAGCACCACCACGCCCTCCTGCCGCCGGGCGGCCACGGCGGCCATTTTTTTAGCGCGGACCGTTCGTTCGGGGGGCATGGGTTTCAGCGGTGATCGGCGCCGACCGCCTCGGCGAGGTTCGTAAAGCCGTCGCGGGCCAGCAGCCCCGTGAGCCCGACGTTGATGCTCGAGATGAGCTGCGGACCGCGGTAGACCATGCCGGTGATGAGCTGCACGAGGCTCGCCCCGAGGCGGATTTTCTTGTAGGCATCTTCGGCAGAAAACACGCCCCCGCTGCCGACGAGCACGAAGTCCGCGCCGCAGCTCCGGTAGAGCCGTGAAATGAGCCGATTCGAGAGGTCTTCAACCACCTTGCCGGAAAAGCCGCCCACGGCCGGGATGTTCGCGTCCAAGAGGCGCGGGTTGTCGCGCCGCTTGGCCAGGTTCGTGCAGACGAAACCGTCCACCGGGTAGCGCCGGCAGACCGCGACAATCTCGTCGACCTGGGCGTCCGGCAGCTCGGCGGGCAGCTTCAGGAAGACCGGGGCGCGCTTCTGGACCTCCGCGAGGCTTTTCAGCAGGCGGTCGAGCTTGCCGGGATCGGTGAACGGTTCGCCGCCGAACGCGTTCGGGCACGAAACGTTGATGGTGTAGTAGTCCCCCACCCCGGCTCGCACGAACGTACGGTAGGCTTTCAGGTAGTCGGCAATGCCGGCGGCTTCATCTACCGTAGCTTCGGAATTCGTCTTGGCGATGCTGATCCCGAGCACGGCCCGCTGCGGCAAACCCTTGAGCCGCGCGGCAATGGCTTCGCAGCCGTCGTTCTTGAGGCCGTAGTACACGGCGAGCGACTGGGACTCCGGCAGGCGCCAGAGGCGCCTGCCGGGGTTGCCGGCACAAGCCTCGCCGGTTACCGAACCGACCTCGGCGAAACCGAAGCCCACGTCCGGCAGAATTTGCGTCAGCCGCGCGTTTTTGTCGAAACCCGCGGACAGGCCGACGGGGTTTTTGAAGCGGACACCGGCGACGGTTTGCTCGAGCGCGGGGCTCGAGTAGAAAAACGCCGCGCGGGTGAGCGTGCGTCCGGCCGCGCTGCGGCCGAGCCAGGCGCCGGCGGCGACCATGCGGTCGTGCACGGCCTCCGGGTCGCGCGCGAAAAAGAACGGCTTCAGCAGAACCCGGTACAGAAATCCTATAGTCGCGTTCCGCGCCCGAACGAGTGTGGTTACCATTCGCGTTTGCTCTTAATGCGGCGGTGCATTTCTTTCGTCTGCTGTTTAAACTTTCGCTGGCGACCTTCGTGCACGCGCTTCTTAGACTTCGAGGCCGTAAAGGCCATCTCGCGCTTCAGCTTCAGGTAGCTCTGGTAGCGCGCGGCGCCGAGCTCGCCGGTGGCGAGCGCCGCGAGTACGGCGCAGCCTTCGCTCTTCTCGTGGTCGCAGTCGTGGAAGCGGCAGCGCCCCGACAGGGCTTCAATGTCGGCGAAGGTGCTCGCGAGCGCGGTTTCGTCGGCCGCGAGCTGCAGCTCGCGAATGCCCGGCGTGTCCACGAGCAGCGCGCCGGTCGGCAGCAGCGTGAGCTCCCTGTGCGTGGTGGTGTGGCGGCCGCGGCCGTCCTCCCGCACCGCGCCGGTGGCGTGGTGTGCAGCGGCGAGCAGGCCATTGACGAGCGTGGACTTACCGGCGCCCGAGGGCCCGACCACGGCGGCGGTGAGCCCGGGCGGGAGGAGATTTTGAACCGCCGCCACGCCGGACGCCGATTTCGCGTTGATGGCCAGGACCGGCGCGCCGGCCGAAACGCGCGCCGCCTCTTCCACCTCGCGCGCGCTGCTGTTTACCACGTCGTCCTTCGTGAGTACCACCACCGGCGCGGCGCCGGAGGCGGCCACCATCACGAGGTAGCGCTCGAGCCGGCTCACGTGCCAGCCGACGTCGAGCGGCAGGACCACGAGCACGAGGTCAACGTTCGCGGCCACGATCTGCTCCTGCTGCTCTTTGCCGACGCCGACCCGGGCGAGCCTCGAGACCCGCGGCAGCACGCGCTCAACGGCTACGGTCGTCCCCCCGGCGGCAACCTCGAACGTCACCCAATCCCCGACTTTCGGTAACGTGGCGGGGTCTGCGGCGCGGTAGCGGTCGCCCCGGCGCACTACGCCGACGAGCGGCCCGCTAGCAGACAGGAGCTCTAACCGTGCGCGGTGCTCGGCGGAAACGCGCGCCACGCGGGACAGGTCGAGCCCGGCCGGCAGGCCGACCCGCTCCATGTAGCGCTCGAAGCCGTAGGGGTTAAGGCCGGAGGCGTCCATGCGAAACGCTTACCCTCTCAACCAGGCCTTCGGTGGCGTTCACCGTTACCGCATCGCCGTTCTTGAAAACGGACGTCGCGGCCTTGGTGCCGGTCACGCACGGTTTTTTCAGCTCCCGGCAAACAATCGCCGCGTGGCAGAGCACGCCCCCGGCGTCGGTGACCACCGCACCGGCTTTCCGCATGAGCGGCACGAAGTCGGGCCGGGTCATGCCGGTCACCAAAATGGAACCCTTCTGAAAATCTTTGGCGAGCTTCGGGTTAAAGACAATCTGCACCGTACCGCGCACCACCCCCGGGTAGGCAGAGGTCCCGCGTACGCGCGCGGCGGTTTTGCCAACCGAGTGGACGAGGCCTCGTTCGAAACTGCTGGCATTTGTGGCGCTGACGAAGGTGCTCTTCCCGGAGGCGCTGTAGAGCGCGGTTTTCAATCGCCGCCCACGGAGGGTGGCGCCGGTTGGCCGCTTTCCGGTGCTAAGCCAATACGACAGCTCCCGCTCCGTTACCAAATTTTCGAGGCCGGCGACCCCTACCCCGTCGCGCCGAGCCAGGGCGCGTACGAGCCCGACCAAAACGGCATCGGCCTCAACGAGGACATTTTCCGAATAGATCCGGGCCCGCTCGAGCCTGCGAACGGTAGCGGGGCTCGACACGTAGTTCGCCGAACGGCTCAAGGCTATAAAAATTGGGAGGAACAACCGGTACTGGCCAACGAATTCCCGGTACCGCGCCGTCTGGAGCAGGGCGAGAGGGCCACCCTGCATGGTCTTCCGCAGCAGCTTGGTCCGGCTGGTGACCTCGCCGCACAGGTCGACCGCAAAACGCTGGTTCCGGGCGAGGCGGCGCGCGATGGATTTTCCGAACCGTTCGGTCTCTGAAGCGGACTGGTAGCAGGTGACGGCGCGGTCGCGGTACACAAAAAAACTGCGGGACAGTCCGGTGCCGAACCGCCGCCGAGCGTCGCGGTCGTAGGCCTCGCCCGCGAGCGAACAGCTCACGAGCGAAAAGTCAGACGCCTGCCAGCGCTTTTCCCAGTCAGTGGCCCGAAGGAGCGTTCGGTAGTTCACGCTAGCCTGCCACCTTTCGGACCGTGCCCTCGGTGGCGTCAACCTCGACCACGTCGCCGTCGGAAAAAACTTTCGACCCGACCTTCGTGCCAATGACGCAGGGCTTCTTGAGCTCGCGGGAGACAATGGCCGCGTGCGAGGTTATGCCGCCCTGGTCGGTGACGAACGCCACGGCCCGGTACATGGCGGGTAGGAAGTCGGGCGTCGTGGCGAAGGTTACGAGCACGTCGCCGTGCTTGACCTTGAAAACGTCGGCCGGGCTCTTAAGTATTCGGACAATGCCCTTGGCCTTGCCCGGGTAGGCCACCTGGCCGGTAACCGTGTCGGTCTTCGCGAGCCGCTCAACGGCGGTGAGGCGCGCGAGCGTTTTAGCAATGGCGGCTGCCGGAACGAGCGCGTACCGCCCGCGGTCCAGGAGCTGGAGCATGTTCCGCCGCCGGGCCACGGCGCCGAGGACGTCGACCCGCTTCTTGGCCATGAGCTTTTCTATTTCCTCGGGGGTCGCGTAGCGGAAGAACGTGAGCGGCACCGCGAAGCGCACCGCGAGCTCGGTAAACAGGGCGTCGAGCGCGCTGCAGGTCCGGTGGCGGGCCTCAATCCGGTAGCCCTTCAGGTGCGTGAACAGCGCCACGGTGTCCATGAGGCTGCGCTCCTCAGCCGTAAGCTTCAATTTTTTTGCGAGCGCGGCCTGCCGGCGCTCTACGTTTTTCAGCTCCGAGCGGTGTTCGGCGAGCTGCTCCTTGAGGCTCCCCCGCTTGCGGAAGCCCTCGGCGCGGGCGGCAAAGTCGGCCGCGCTCCACGACGGTCCCTGGTAGCCGTAGTTGAGCCAGTGCCACCGGGCGACGTGCGCCGAAAAAGCCTTCGAGCCTTCGAGGGACGCTTCGGTCTTGTGCCGTGCGGCCAGGGCGAGCAGCTCGCCCTGCTCTGTTCGGTAGAGCGTTTCCCAGTGCGGGCTCGTGAGCAGCGAGAGGTTCTGCTGCAGGGCGGCGTTCGGGAGGTTCCGCTTCGCGAGCACCCCGTGCGCGCGGCTCATGAGCAAGCTGTGGTCGAAGTCGCTCGCCACGAGCAGGAAGCCGGCGCCGGTCAGGTCATCGTGCAGCTTCCATATGCGCCGGAGCCAGGTGCGGATCTGCGCCAGGCTCGCGCGCTCGAGGCTCGCGCGCTCGATCTGCGCCGCTATTGTAAAGAGGCCGCGGCCGTTCTTGAGGTGCTCGCGCTCAACCCAGCGGGGCTGGAGCCTCCCGGAGTCGAGTGAGCGCTCTAAACCGCGACCCAGAGCCAGCCACGCCGCGGGGTCGAGGTAAAAGCCGCCGACGTCGTTCTCGACGTGGCAGGCCCAGGTCCCCACCACGCCGCCGCAGTACCGCTCGAAGTAGCGGTGGCGGAAACCGGCGGCGGTAATGAACCAGGTGTGGAAATTTATGTTCGATTCCTGGATGAACAGCTTCAGGGAGTGGGGTTTCATGGGCGGTTAAACGTCGCTGGAATTACCTTCAGTATAGAGCGTTTGGCACGGGCCGCGAAGTGCTGGAACCAAGTACGAAAAGAGCCCCGGAGGGCTCTTCGCTGCGTACCGTTTAGGTGCCGTGGTGCCCCAGGTGGTCCATGGGCTGCGGCATGGCTTCTGCAGGCTGGCCGCCGCCGAAGGCTTTCGCCACGTAAACCAACACCCACGAGGCCACGAGCGCAATGGCCATGCCGATCAAGGCGAGGCGGAGGGCGTCCTGCTGCCGCTGCTCGGTTTCCTTGAGCGAGCGGCCCACGAGCACGTAGCTGGTCCCACCCTCACCCTGGTACGGCACAATGACCGCCGCAACGCGGACCCCCGGCTTCGGCTCCCAGGTCACGCGGTTCTCGCCGCGCGCCTCCGAAGCCTTGAGCACGCCCACGGGCACCGTGGGCGCCTTGCCGCCCAACTGGGCGGTGCCGGCAACGGGCTGCCCGCTGCTGGCGTAAACCACGAGGTAGGGATCGAAGGTGGTTACGACGTCGACGGTTCCGGGCGGGAACATGGCGCTCGGGTCAGCCCCGCGGCCGAGGTCCTGGGCAACCCCGTGCGCGACCTGAATCTGGGGATCGTTCGCCGCCTGGCGGAGGCCCTGCTGGACGAGCAGGAACGCGGTGCCGGCCAGAACGACGATCGCAACACCGAGCGGGAGCCAGGACAGGAACGCGTCCGCGAAAGAAACTTTCTTCATTGCCATACGGTAACTGAACTTAGTAATCAGCGGTAACACGGGGCATTATACCCCAAATCCCCGCGCGGCTTTCCCACAGCCGCCTGGCCGGCCGAGCCGCGCCGCGGTATACTACCCTCTGCAAGTAAGACGAAACGAAATGCAAGAAATGAAAAAGGATCACCCGGAAATGTGCCAGTGCGTCATGTGCGGCGGACGCTACCGCGTGGTGCGCTGGATTTTGGGCCTCGTCGTTATCCTCGGCGCCTTCTGGGTCGGGGTTAAGGTCGGCGAACTGAAGGCCCTGCGCCGCAGCGGCTACTACGGATTCCGCGGCGGTATGGGCCCGGGCATGATGTACGGTTGGAACGGTTCCGCCGGTCCGTGGATGATGTACGGCGCGCCCCAAGGCGGCACCTACGCGCCGCAGGGCATGATGTACGGATTTTCAGCCGACGGCAGCGCCGACGGCTCCCTCCCGCAGGGCGGCATGGGCACCTGGAAGGCCGTCCCCGCGCAGGGCGCCACCGGTACGGCGGGCTACGCGCCCGGCATGCGCTGGAACGGCCAGCAGTGGGTTACGGCCCAGTAAAAAGTTTCTAAAACCCCGCCCGGGAGGGCGGGGTTTTTCGTGCTTTAGGGCCAGGGCTTGTACTCCAGCAGCTGCGGGGCGGGGTGGAGCTCGTGGATGTGGGCCGCTACGCGGTGGGGACGGTCAATGCCGGTGAGTACAATGTCTTGGCGCGCCCGGAAAGCGAAGAGCTTCAGCGTCCCCATGTTGAACAGCTTCCCGAAGAAACCCTGGAAGACCTCGATGGTCTTGATGTCTTCCATTTGGTAGGCGTTCTCGTCGCTGAAAATAATTCCCTTCCGGACGATAATGGAATCGTGCTTGATGATGTAGTACTCGAACACCCACGAGAGGACAACGTAGAGCAGCAACCAGCCGTAGAGGACGTTCATGGTGAGGTGGAACAGCGGGTTCGGGGTTACCGCGCCGTCGGTGTTCAGGAGCATCGAGCCGAAGCTGCGGCCGTCCATTCCCGAGAGCAGCGTCGGAATCTGGTCAAAGCCGAAATCCATGACTGCGAGCAGCAGCCAGGCGAAGGCGCCCTTGAGCAGGAGTATCTTTACGCTCTTCCGAATCCTGAACTCGTGGACGTGTTGCGATTCCAGCTCGTTCATTACCATGGGAGTAGCGTTTTTTTCGGCGAACGCGCCGCGGGCGGTGCGGCCCCTCTTCTACTTTCAGTATACGCCCGGGCGGGTAGAACGGCTACCGAAAAAGCCGCCCCCGGGCGGCTTAAAACGGTGGGTATTTTTCCGCTCCGCGGTGCGGATTTTCGCTACGGGTAGTTCGGCTCGGTTTTGGGACGGTAGTCGAAGTGGAAGTACTCGCGAAGGCGTCCGAAGCGGAAACCTTCCGCCTGCATGGTTCTTATGAGCAGCGTTTGCAGCTCGTGGTAGCGGCGGCTGCGCTCGTCCGGCTTGCCGAGGTAGAAGTCAGCAATGAGCGCGTCCGGTCCGTCTTCCCTGCTCTTCATGGCAACCTCCGTCCCCTCGCGCTCGTTCCAGAGGCAGACGTCTACCGATGTTCCCAAAACGTGCGGCTTGGCCTCCATGTTCAGGAGCTTGTCGGTAGCCGCTTTCCCGAACTTCGCCACCCGCCGCGCGTAGGCTATTTCGTAGAGGGCCTCCGGCCGGTAGCCCTCTTTGAGGTAGAGGCGAAAGCCGCGCTGCTGCAGAGTGGCGTCGGCGCTCCGGAGCGCGGGGACGATGCTCTCATCAACCTGAATGCGTTCGCCGGTAAGCCCGGCGCCGAGCACGTCGTCTTTCGTCATGCCCATGCGCTCGAAATTGTCCCAGTAGTAGCTCCGGCCGAGCAGGCCGCGCTCGTCTGCGTACGCGAGGTTCATGCGCGCTGCCCCCTGCGGTACGCTGCGTAGGCGGCCCAGCCGACGGCCGCGCCAAGGACCGCGCCGCCGAGCACGTCGGCCGGCCAGTGCACGCCCGCGTAGATGCGCGCCAAGCCCATGAGTACGGCCGCGGCCAGGTACCAGGCGCCGAGCCGCCGGTTAAATAAAAAGAGTACCGTACCCAAGGCAAAAAAGAACAGCGCGTGGCCCGAGGGAAACGACTGAAAATGTTCAGCGGCCGACGTGGCGACGAGCGGCTTGACCGAAGCTATTTCAATGAACGGCCGCGGGTGAGCGTAGAGCAGCAGCACGAGCGGCTTTACCACCCAGCGGGCGACAATCGCCGCCGCGCCGGCCAGCAGCACCATGGTTTGGTGCCTAGAGCGGCCCA
>CAZLPF010000028.1:0-9471 GCA_964561365.1 uncultured Candidatus Saccharibacteria bacterium
GTTAAGCAGGACGAGGACACTATTCTGATTTTCAGCAAATAAACGCTTAATCGATCCGGCAAATCCCTGACGCTCGGTCGCCTCTATCACACGCACACGCTTGTCCCCTACCGCCCGGGCCACCTCGGCGGTTCTGTCGGAACCAAGGTCTACATGTACGAGAACTTCAGACAGCGTAAAACCGTCCTCGCGCTGGGCGAGAACTTCTTTCAGTAATCGAGCAATGTTTTGCTCGGCGTTGTAGGCGGCGATGCCGACGCTTACGTTCATAGGGACAGTATATAGAGGGACTAAGCGGAAAGGAGTTTCGTCGACACGGCGACGGGCAACCGATAGTGAAAACGCCGGGCTCGGACCGGGGCCACAAGGGCGATGAACGAGACGAGGGCGAGGTACACGAACGCCTGGAGCGGCTCACCCCACAGGAAAGACCAAAGACACGAAGCTTTTTGGAGCATACCGAGATCGCCGGCGCCGGCTCCCTTTAACTTAAAGTGTTTCCGGTAGTCACGCTTCGCAGCGGCAACCTTCAGGCGCTGGCGAATAAAATCCGCGACGGTGTTCGCTACGCGAAAATGGATCACGGCTTCTGCTGCCACTAAAATTTTGAAGCCATTAATTTTAGCCCATTGAGCCGCGTAGAGATCTTCGGGAGCCTGGCTCGGCCAGCGCAGCTGCTGGTACAGCCTGCGCGCGAATGCCCTCCCTCCCCTACCCGACACGACGGAGCTCTCGTTGAGTGGAACGCTGTTCAGGTAGTGACGGCACTGGCTCACGAGCATTTGTTCGAACCAGTTCCGACCGGAAAGCGGAAGCGGTAACCCCTGCGAAAGGTCGGCGACGCCGGAAGTAACCGGGGCCACAAGCTCGGCCAGGTACCGTTCAGATGTCGGTAGCGTGTCGGCTTCGAGGAGAACCGCGACCGACCCGACGGCAAGCTCAAAAAACTGGTTCTGACGGTCGGCTTGACCAAGGCGATCGGGTTGCTCTAAGACCGCAATCCTCGCATCTTTAAAAGTTCTCGCAATCTCGGGGGTCGCGTCGGTGCTGCCGTCGGAGATGACGATGATCTCTTGCAGCACAAATCCGTCCTCGCGCTGGTTGAGCAACGCGCGGAGCAGCTCGGCAATGTTCGCCGCTTCGTTGTAAGCCGGTATGCCGACCGAAACGGTCGGGAGCTTACGAGCTGCGGGCATGCTGGTAGATGAGCTTAAAGAACTGCGCGGCGCTCCGGTCCCATCCGAAGTTTTTTGCCCACTGTATGCCCTGACGGCCCATGGCCCGGCGCTCGGTGGGGCGCTCAAGAATGTTCGCAATGGCCTCGGCAAAACCGTCCGCGTCGCCGTGCGGCACGAGCACGCCGGCGTCCGGGGCCTTCACGCTGTCGCGCAGGCCCGGCACGTCGGCGGCTACCACCGGTACGCCGCAGGCGTTCGCCTCTATGGTGGTTATGCCCCAGCCCTCCATCATGGACGGGTTCACGAAAACCCAGGCGCGCTGGTACCAGCGGAGCTTTTCGGCTTCGTCCACCTTTCCGGCGAACGTCACCCGGTGGGCCACGCCGAGCTCGCGCGCGAGCTTCTCCAAGTTGCCGAGCTCCTCTCCCCCGCCGACTACGGCGAGCTGCGCGTTCGGGACGCGGCTCAAGACCTGCGCGAAGGCGCGGATGAGCACGTCAACGGACTTGTAGGCCTTCAGCCGCCCGAGGTAGAGAATGGTCGGGAGCGGGTCGCGCTCCCCGGGCTCGAGGCCCGCGAGGTCCACGCCCGGGTGCACCATGGAAATGCCCGAGAGCCCGAGCCCGAGGGACTCCATTTCGCTCCGGCTCGAGTTCGAAATGGTAATGAACGGGGTATTGCGGTAGACGAACGGCATGACCGTGCCCTCGAGGAACGCGGCGAACGCGGCGAGCGGCCGCGGCAGGTAGCGGTAGAAGACCTCCTGGTGCACGTGGTGCATGAGGCAGTAGACTGGCTCTTTGGTAAACAGCGGCGTAAAGAACGGTATGCCGTTGTGGCAGTCGACCACCACGTCGTACCGGCCGCGGAACTGGCAGAAGTAGTAGAGGGCGGCCCAGAGGTAGCAGAGGTAGAACCCGCCCCGCCGCACCACGTGCACGCCGTCCACGGTTTCGCTCCGCGCTTGCGCCCCGTCCGAGCCGCAGAACAGGGTCACGTGGTTGCCCTCGGCCACCCAGCGGCGCGCGAGCTCGTGAATGTAAATTTCGGCCCCGCCGGCGAAGGCGTGGCGGGTGTCGCGCCAGTTGAAGGCTAGGATCCGCTTGCCCGGCACGTTCAGGGCTTCGTGCGGCACCGCGTCCTCGAGCAGCACGTCGAACAGGTCGCGGAAGGCGCGGGCCAGGAACCAGTTCCGGTCGCGGAAGGCGTGCAGGGCAGAGACGGAGAGCAGGTAGCCAACCGACGTGAGGAACACCACGCGGACTATGTCGCCCGTGGAGCCGTGGTAGGCCGAAATGCCCGTAATGAGCGCGACCGTAACCGCGAGCGAGGCGAGCGAAAAAATGTAGCGGCGGCGGGCCAGGTGGTAGCCGGTTACGGCGGAGGACACGGTAAAGAAGGCAATGGCCGCGCCGTAGCCGGTGAGGTACGGGAAGGTCGCGGCAATTTTCGGCCCGAACACGAACGGCAGCACGGTGCTGCCGAGCAGTACGAGCCCGAGCCAGGCGGTAAACGAAACCGCGGCCGTCGCGCCGACAATGCGGCTAAACAGCCCGGCCGAGCTCTTGCCCTGGCCCTCGGCGCGGCTGACGTAGGTCACCGTGTAGACCGAGGCCAGCGACCCGAGGAAGAAAATGGTGTTGCCGACCAGCGAGAGCAGCGCGTACTCCCCCGCCTCGGCGCCCGGCAGGTAGTGCTTGGCCAGCAGCACGTCCGCGGTCATGAACACGGCGCTCGCGGCGGCAGAGACGGCGACGGCCGAGAAAAACTTCCACGAGAACCGGCCCGCGGGGAGCGCACGCGCCGGCGTACGCGCCGGCGTACCGCGGAGCGAGAGGCGGGTCACCGCGTAGGCCGCCGCGGCGGCGGCCGGCAGGGACAGCACAACCCACACGCCGGCGCCGGCGCGGCCGAGGACCAGGGAAGCCAGGAGCTTCACCGCCGCCTCGACCACGAGGCCGTAGCCGAGCACCGCAAAGCGCGCCCGGCCCTTCAGGTAGCCGCGGCCCGGGGAAGCCAGGAAGGTCAGGGCAATAACCGGCAGGTAGGAAACGAGCAGCCAGAGGTTCTGGACGCCGAAGAACACCCCGAGGAGCGGCATGAACGCCACCCACGCGGCGCTAAAACCCAGGGCGAGCCAGCGGGCGTTCTGCTCGCTCTTCCAAAAGCTCTCGAGCTGCCCGGTCCGGTCGCCGGAGGCGTAGGCCACGTGGTGGGTCGTCGTGGTCTGGAGCGCGCCGAGGAAAATGCCGAGCACGAGCGTCAGGGTGTTGAAGACCGAGAACGCCGCGAACTGCTCGAGCGTGAGCGTCCGGCCGAGGTAGGCCGAACCCACGAGGTAAATGAAGTTGGACAGCAGCGAGGCGCCGGTGAGCACCGCGCCCTCGCGCACGTCGTCGCGCCGGAGCGCGGCCTTCAGCTGCGCGGAAAGGGTCGGTCCGAAAACGGCTTCGGTCTCCACGGCCTCTACCACGAGCCGCGCTGCCGGCCGGCCGGCCGTCGCGGGCTGCGCACCCACGCTCGTTTGCACCGAGACAGACGCCACGGTGGGCTGCCACCCGCGAACGGGAATGGTGCGAGCGGCTAGCGTCGAGGGCTTAGCGTTTAGCGTGGTACTGTACGCGAGTCCCAGTTCTGGGCTCGCTATCCGCTGACCGCTAGCCGCTACACGCTCTGCCGGCTTGAGATGCAGCCCGTGCTGGGTTTTCGCCCAGTAGTGCGGCTTCACGAAGACTTCGTAGAGCCCCTGCCAGGCGGCGGCCGACATGGCCAGCCAGTAGAACGGCACCACGGCCGCGTACTTGGTCAGGCCCCCGAGGTCGCGCCGCACGGTGCCAATGATGTAGTAGTAGAGGTAGAGGAAGTTGCCGAACACCAAGCAGGCCACGCCGGTGTAGAGCACGGGGCTCGGGAACAGCGGCTCTATGATGGGCGCCGCAACGCTCCGGAACGCGAAGTACGCGAACGTCACGAGCCAGAGGAACGGATTCACGAACATGGAAATGACCTTGCCGCCAATGGCCACCTGGAAGGCGAACAGTTTGAAGTAGCCCTGCTCGGCGCCGGTAAAGTCCTGCGGCCGACGCATGTGCACGAGGTACGACTGAATGTAGCCCTTTATCCAGCGCGAGCGCTGGCGGTACCAGTTCAGGTAGCCGGAGTTGGCTTCCTCGTAGGTGGTGGAGTCCACGATGGCCGTCTGGTAGCCGCGCTTCGAAAGCCGCAGGCCGAGGTCGCAGTCTTCGGTCACGTTGAAGGCGTCCCAGCCGTTCAGCTCGCGGATAGCGCTCGAAAGGAAGTGGTTGCTCGTCCCGCCGAGGGGAATGGGCGCGCCCACCGACTGCAAGCCGGGCAGCACCACGTCGAACCACAGGCTGTACTCGGCGGTGAACAGCTTCGTCAGCAGGTTCTGGTTCGGGTTGTAGAAGTTCAGCTTGGCCTGGACGCAGACCGTGTTTTTGGGGCTCCGGCGGAAGGCCACGACCGCTTTCTTGAGCTGGTCGGGCTCGGGCTTGTCCTCGGCGTCGTAGATGGTGATGATCTCGCCGGTGGCGAAGCGCAGGCCCCAGTTCATGGCTTTCGGCTTCGTCTTTGGCTTGCTGTTCGGCGTAACGACAATCTCGAAGTTCTTCGGAAGCTGACGCGAGGAAATTTTCTCCACGGTCTCGCGGTCGTCCTCCTCGAGCAGGAACAGGACCTGGAGCTTGCCTTTCGGGTAGTCGAGCCGCTCCATGGCTTCCACGAACTGCGGCACGACCTGCCACTCTTTGTAGAGCGGGCAGAACACCGTATAGCTCGGGAGCTCGGCGTCGGTGAGCGCCGCGAGCTCGCGCGGCGAAACGGCAATTTCCGCATTCGCGCGCAGGCTCTTGTACATGAGGTAGAACCCAAAACCGAGGTCCACCGCGTAGGCGGCGGTAACGAGCGCGAACAGGACCACGAGCGCCCAGTGCCAGCTCACGGCAAAGGCGAGCGCCGCAACCAGGGCGGCGGCGATCATGGCCATTTTCTGTTCAACCGAGAACGTGTAGAGCGCGCTCTCCTCCACCGGCAGCTCGCTGTGGTAGACGAACTCGTTCCCCCGGTAGCGCAGGCCGCGGCCGCCGCTCGCGGGGTCGGTAAACGTTTCCACGGGCGGGTTCGCGAGCCGGCGCTTCAGGGTACGAAAAAGGCGCGAAAGAAACGGACCGCTTTCGCGGTCTGCGTTCTCGCGCGCACCCTGCCTCTCGGTAGAATCCGGCATGCCTTTAGCTATTCTCGATTTTCGTGCCACAGTTTCAACAATCTGACAAAATTGCCAATTTCCCTTATGTACGGGGAATTTTACCATGCGGCCGGGCCGCACAAAATTGGTTTTTAACCCGAAAATATAACGATTTTAAAGATTTTTGTCAAGACAAACGAAAGGGCCCCCGCGTTGCTGCGGAGGCCCGGAAGTTCGGCCGTTAGCCGATGAGTTTGTGTACCAGCGGAACAATGTAGCTCACGGAAAGCCACGTCCCGAGGATGTACGTCGCCGTCCCGAGGATGATTGTCCCCGCGATAGTGAACGGCTGCCAGGTTTCCGGCCGCTCTACGAAGTAGTTGACGGCGCTGCCGTAAATGCTGTCCTCACGGTACCCGTAGGCGGCCTCGAAGCAGGCTGCTCGGCTCTTCGGTGTGGTGAAGTTGCGGAAGGCGGAACCGAGGCGCAGCTTGTGGCCGGTGCTCAGGAAGAACTCGGGGACCGGCGCGAACAGATCCCGGACGGACAGGTTCACGTCGTGGCCGAACAGGGCGTAGAAGTCATTAAAGTCTCCGCTACGGTACGGCTCCATCTCCGCGAGACCACTGAACACCATGAGCAGGTCCGGAACGCGGATCTCGGTAGCACCGACCTGCTGAACGCCGGCGCGAAGGTACTCCTCTTGCGTCGTGACGTACACGATGGATTTATCTTCCGACCAATTGAACAGGACGGGCGGTCGCCGGCCGATCCTCGTGATGCTGCGTTCCTCAATAGAGCGCATGAAGAACACGAAGACCAAGACGACCGGAAGCACGAGCAGCGGGAGTACGAGGTACATAGCCACTGGTAACACGAACATGATCGAACCTCCAACTTGTTTTGAAATGTATCCTTCGCTCTCCGAGGCAGTCCCCGTGGGGTAGCCGGTGGATGGAAGAAGTACGGTGCAAAATGCACTATGTACATTTTAGCATATTTTACTAATTTTGTCAATGCAAAAACTCTCTTATATAGAACAAAAAACTCTTAACTCCCAACTAAACGCTATCCGCTATACGCTGGTAGCTGTTGTTCTCCGCCCGCTGTACGCTATCCGCTATCCTTCCCTCCCCTATCCGCTAAACGCTCGACGCTGGTGGCCTTGTGCTTCTCTTTCTCCGGGCCTACAATGACCCGATCGTCTAGATACAAGGAGGTTCGATTTATGACGGCTGAACAAGCCAAGACGCTAACCGCCGGCGAACAGCTCGGGTGGGATGGTACCGTAACCGGCAGCGAAGGCATCAAACTCTTCGAAGGGGTTGTTGTCCCGCTCGGGTGGGCCACGAAGCTCGGAAACAAATTCACCTTCGTCGGCCTCACCGCAACCGGGAACAAGCCGCGTGAACCAGGGTCGAACATTGAACCGGGCCGCGACTACAGCGGCAATCCCCTGCTGCTCGTGCAATTGCCGTCGGGGAAAACCATAACCCTGGGAAACATCTGGCTCACGAACAAACGGTTCGGCGCAGTGACCACACCTGCGCCGGATGCCATGGCCGAAGGTGAGTGGAGCACCCGTTGGGAAGAGGGGCACTGCCCGGATCAAAATTGCCGCGCCTGGACCGCCTGCTCGTTCGGCGCGACGGTTACGTGCTCCGGATGCAGAAAGGTTTACAAAGCCGCCAAGAAAATCACGGGCTAAACCGAGCCACGCGCAACACGTCCATCAACAGGCACCTTGCCCAACAACAAAACCCCCGATCGCGGTCGGGGGTTTGAATTTATAGTAAGCAAAAACCCCACCCTCCCCTGCTCCTTCAGAGCAGATTTAGAGGGCTTCGCATTATCTATACTTTAAACAAAATTACCCCCACGCTTTTACGAAAATTTGTTATATTAAATTAAGTTAAAATTATATTAATGAAAATAACTATGAAAAAAGTATTCTCAGTATTGCTTCTAACAGGGATATTGTTTACCTTCTTCCCTGCAGGAAATGTTAGCGCTGAGAGTCTGCAAATAAGCACAGATAGCTTACCCGATGCCACAGTAGGGCAATCCTATTCGACCGAAATTCACGTGACTGGAGGCGTATCACCTTACATATGGTCAACAATTTCTACAACATATCCCTCTGGTTGTTGTGTTTTAGGACTCAGCGGTAATAGCCAACCCTTACCAGGCGCAGTCACTTTCAATGCTCAAAGTAGTTCCGTGGTTTTAAGCCCAGCAGGCACGTACTCATGGACCTTGAAAGTAGTTGATGCGACTGGTGCTTCTGTAACCAAAACACTAGGCCTGACTATCGTCCCTGCAGCCCAGCCAACTTTAGTTATCAGTGATCCCTCAGTTTCTTTCAACTACACTAAAGGAGACGCGGTCCCCTCTTCTTACCTTGCACACATAACGAATACTTCAAACAACGAGACTATTAACTACACTATTTCTGTTCCTAATCAACCGAGTTGGTTAGGTACTACTTACAATACTAATAGCTTGCCCTTAGGCCCCTTACAGAGCGGTGGCGTGGGTGTGGCGATCAATCCTACTAATCTTGCTGTAGGCACTTACAGCACGACTATTTATTTCAGTGGAAACTTTTCAAATTCGCCGGCAAGTATTACAGTCTCCCTTACCGTTACAAGCCCTATCAAGCCCTTACAAATCATCACAACGAGCTTGCCTGACGCCACAATAGGTGAGGCATACTCTGGTCAGGTTCAAGTAAGCGGTGGGGTGAGCCCTTATGGATGGACGACTCTCTCTACCACGTATCCTGCTGGCTGCTGCGTTCTCGGATTGAGCAATAACGGTGATCCTATCAGCGGGAACTCTGTTCCTTTTAATACACAAAGTGCTTCGACTATTGTAAACACCTACCCAGCGGGGCTCTATTCATGGACTTTTCAAGTAAAGGATTCTGTGGGAAACACTACGACAAAAACAATAAATTTAAATATAAAACCTTCCCCTTCCGATCATAACCCGGTTGCTTATTTCCAGATTAATACGAGCCAGCTACCTACAGCCACAGCCGGGGTGTACTACAGCGCAAAAATTGATTTCCAATACATTACCAGTGGCACAAACTACGCAAGCAATGTGGCTTTTAACGGATTGCCCGCTGGCATAACAACTGGTAGCACGTCGAGCCCAAATACCGTTTATGGAATTATCTATAATAACCCGGGCACGGTAACCATAAGCGGAACCCCTACTACAGTGGGGACATATACAGTAACCTTAAATTTAACAGACCAATATTCAGCAAACTTATATAAGCAATTTACTTTAACTGTAAACCCGGCCCCCAACAGTATTTTTTCTCCCAGTGACGTTACCCTACCTGACGGAGCACTTATAAAACTACCTGGCAGTGCAACCATCTACTTGATTGTTGGTGGAAAATTAAAACCCTTTACTTCGGCTCAAAATTTCCTAGATGAAGGTTACAAGTGGTCAGATGTTCAGCAGGTAAACGAACCAAAACAGATATCTAATACCGAAAGCAATACATCAGGTTTCTACCCATATCCTTCGGGAAGCTTAGTTAATGATGACGGCACGGTTTACTTTATTGGTAGCGGCCATGCCAAAATGGCATTCACTAACTATCAAGCATTCGTTGGTCTTGGCTACTCATTCCGAAATGTTATCGAGGGTGACCTAACTAACTACAAATCATCAGCCAGCCAAATAATCACAACCGCGAATGCTGCTCATCCATGGGGTAGTTGGTTAATTTTTAAAGGTACGGTTTACTATTCTTCAAAAGATGGATTGATCGGCGTGCCGAGCGGTCAAATCTTTACCTCTAACGGTGGTGGTTGGAACTTGTTAGTCAAAGCTAATTCCTATGATATTGGGGTATTAAATGCTAACCCAAATTTAGCACCGTTAGCATTAAACGATGTGAGAGTTTCAAAGTAACGTTTCAGTTTTTTATTAAACGCTTAAGCAAAAACCCCACCCTCCCCCCGCCGCTGGCGGGGTTCTGGGTGGGGTCGTGTGATTGGGGTTTCGGTTGCGGGCCTTTGCCGAGCGGCGGCGCTCGGCGGTTGGCACCGGTGTTTGAACGGTGGG
>CAZLPF010000029.1:0-7134 GCA_964561365.1 uncultured Candidatus Saccharibacteria bacterium
CAGCGTTCAAACCGTACTCGTAACGCAAAGCATTTCTCGTGTTGGGAGCGAAGACGTAGAGCGGGACACCGTGTTGCGCGACACGAGTACCGGGGTTCCCGGGCTCTACATAGGCACTCACGCGCTGCTGGAGGCGCCGGTGCGCTTTAGCAAGCTGGCGCTCGTCGTTGTCGACGAGCAGCACCGCTTCGGCGTGGCCCAGCGGCGCGCCATTGTCGGCAAGGGCGGCACCAGGCCCCACCTGCTCTCGCTCTCGGCCACGCCCATCCCCCGCACCCTGCAGCTCGCCATGTTCGGCGAGCTCGCCGTCTCGCGCATAGAAGAAAAGCCCGCCGGCCGGGCCAACATTGCTACCGAAATTGTCGCCAGCGCCCAAGGACGCGAGGCCATGTACCGCGCTGTGGAAACCGAGGCGGCGGCCGGCGGCCGGACCTTCGTTGTCGTGCCGGCGGTAGACGCCGGCGATGAGCTCGGCGTAAAGTCGGCCACCGACGAGGTGCACGTGCTCGCGAAACGCTTCCCGAAGCTCCGCGTCGGGCTGCTCCACGGCCGGATGAAGCCGAAAGAAAAAGAGTCGGCCATGGCCGACTTCGCGGCAGGCAAAAGCGATGTCCTGGTCGCTACCACGGTCGTTGAGGTCGGCGTGGACGTACCGGAGGCTACCGTCATGATCATTGAGGGTGCCGAGCGGTTCGGCCTGGCCCAGCTCCACCAGCTCCGCGGCCGCGTCGGGAGAGGCGTACGCCCCGGCCGCTGCTTCGCCTGCCTCTCGGATGAAGCACCCGAAGAGTCACTTGATCGGCTCAGCCGGTTCGCAAAAACATACGACGGCTTCAAGCTCGCGGAACTGGACCTGGGGCTCCGCGGCAGCGGGGATATTTTTGGCCAAGCCCAGACCGGCTGGGGCTTCCGCTTCTTTACCGGCAAGGACGCCGACCTCATACCCCGGGCCCGCCAGCACGCCGAACGCCTGCTCGCCCAGGACCCGGCGCTCGAGCGCCACCCGCTGCTCAAAAACCTGACCGATGACCGCGATATCCACCTGGAATAGCCGCTCCGAAAACCGCCCTTGCCAACACGGCCGGGCGGTTTTAGAATGCACTATCATCCAAGGAGGATACGCGCAAACCGGCGTGGCTTCTTGGCGTGAGACAACCTCCCCCTACATGATGATTGGAGAAGACAGTTGAAACGAAAAACCGCCAAAACCAAACAAATAGGAACAGTCTCAGCAGAAATTGTTCTTCCTAATATCGCAAAAGCTCGCGCTGCTCCTGATAACCAAGATTCCACCTCGGTCGCCGAGAGGGAGCCGCAACCAACCATGCTTGACCCGAAGCAAACCGGGGAACTCACGAAAGCGGAGATTGCCATTTGCCAAGGCAAGCTCGAGACCGCCCGGTCGGAGATTAACGAAAACCGCGGGACGATTCGCCAGGAGCTGGATGTTCACAACTGGGCGTCGCCGTGTACCGAAGACACTGCCGCTTACACGGGCAGCGGCATCGATCGGCTCGCAGAATACAAGGCAAACCAATCCTCGAAGAAGTCTCGCCTCATTGTCGCAGCCCTCGATGCGATTGCTGCCGGCGATGGGAGCTACGGAACATGCGTCCACTGCGAAGAAGGTATCAGCCGGGCACGCCTCAACGCGGTTCCGTGGGCCAAGTACTGTATCCGCTGCCAGGAGCGGGTCGATAGACACGGTGAGGATGTCGAAGATCTCACCGGGGAACTCGCCCACGCCGCCTAAATCGCCACGTCGCGCGCAATATACTTTTGTATCGAAAACCCGCTCCCACGCCAGGAGCGGGTTTTCTACTTGCCTACAGTTGCTTGAGGGCGTCTACGAGGGTTCGGACTTCGACTACCTCGATGCCTTTCGGCGCAGCGCCGCGGACTTTCGGGCAGAGCGCGCGCTTGAAGCCCAATTTTTTAGCTTCGTTCAGGCGCTTGTCGATGTTCGGGACAAACCGGACCTCGCCGGACAGGCCCAGTTCCCCCACCGCAACGGTGTCGGGCATGGGATGGTCTTTTATAGACGAGACAATAGCCATGGCCACGGCGAGGTCGGCGGCCGGCTCGGTCACCTTCAGCCCCCCGGCGACGTTTATGTACAGATCGAGCTGCGAGAGGTTGAGGCCGCCGCGCTTGCCCAGTATGGCGGTCAAGAGCTGCAGGCGGTTTGCATCGAACCCGGCCGCGGTTCGGCGCGGGTAGCCGTAGGCCGCGGGGCTCGTGAGCGCCTGGACTTCCACGAGCAGGGCGCGGCTGCCCTCGGTCACGGCCGTGACGATGCTGCCCGAGGCGCGCGGCCCGGCGTCTTCCAAAAACAGCTCCGAGGGGTTCTTGACCTCGCGCATGCCCCCGCCGGTCATCTCGAAGACGCCGACCTCGTTGGTGGGACCGAAACGGTTCTTCACGCAGCGGAGTATGCGGAAGGTGGCGAACCGCTCGCCCTCAAGGTAGAGCACGGTGTCGACCATGTGCTCGAGGGTCTTGGGACCGGCGAGCTGGCCGTCTTTCGTAACGTGCCCGATGATGAGCGCGGCAATGTGCTGCTGTTTGCACAGGCGCATGACGGCCTGGACCGCGCCGGTGACCTGGGCTACGCCGCCGGCGACGCCGGAGAGCTGATCGCTGTAGAGCGTCTGTATAGAGTCGAGGACCACGAGGCGCGGCGCCTCCTGCTCCAGGGTGGAGAGCACGGTGGCCAGGTCGGTTTCCGCGAGCACCGGCAGCGGGTGCGTGGATGAAACGCGGGCGGCACGGAGCTTCACCTGCTGGGCCGACTCTTCGCCGCTGACGTAGAGCACGTCGCCGCCTGCCGCGAGGCAAACCTGGAGCGCGAGGGTCGACTTGCCGATGCCCGGGTCGCCGCCGAGCAGCACGAGGCTGCCGGGGACGAAGCCGCCGCCGATGACCGCATCGAGCTCCGCAATGCCCGAAGAGAACCGGTCGGCCTGGCCGCCGGCCAGCTCGGACAGATCGACGACCGTCGCCGGTTTTGCGTTCCGCGCCCCGAGCGGACCGGCGGCTGCAGAACGGCGCTCCTCGAGGGTATTCCAGGACTCGCAACCTGGGCACCGGCCCTGCCAGCGCTGGGTTTTGTGCCCGCAGGAGCTGCAGATGTATTCGACCGTCTGTTTTGCCATGGTACGGGCATGCTAGCAGGAGCGGCGCGGCTCGGTCCAGCTAACAAAACCCCCGCCAGCGGCGGGGGTTAAGTGCTGCTCCGCTACTTGGTGAGGTCTAAGTAGTAGAGGGCGTTGTCGGTAGTGCTGCGGAAAAAAATCTTCATAGAATCCCGGCTCGTGAACAGCTCAACCGCCGAAACCTGGAGGTCGCCGGTCGGGTGCTCGCGCTTCTCGAGCGTCTGGGTATTGACCTCGAAGAAGGTGTCCGCGCCCGTTCCGGAAGCCTGGGGTACTGCGGTGTAGAGCGTCACGCCGTCTGGGGCCCACACGGCTTTGTCGGTTGAGCCGAAGAGGCCGAGGTTCTTAGTTTCGCCGGTTAAAATATCGTAGATCCAAAGCTGGAACCGGCCGCTAATCGTATCCCGCTTGGCAAACAGGAAGCGCTTCGAGTCCGGGGACCACAGCCCGCCCTCGTTGTAGCCGTTCGTTATGAGGCTCCGCCAGACTTTGCCGTCGGGTGAGGTCAGGCCGATGGCGTTCTCGAGTTCGGTTGAACCCGTTCGGTAGAACAGGATGTTCTGGCCGTCGGGCGAGACGGAAACTTGGGCATTCTTCGTCCAAATGTCGCTGACCTGCCGCCAGCGCTTCGTGGTGGGGTCGGCAATGTTCACGGTGTCGTAGCCGGAGGCGTTCGACCAGACATAGAAAATGTTCCCGTCGGGGAGCCAATCGAAACTGTAGACCTGCGGGGGCAGCTGAACGTAGGACTGGGTCTGGACGTCGTAGGTCGTGAGCTGGCGGGCGGTACTGCCCGGCGCCGCAACGTCGGCGATGAAGCCGTTGCCCTGGTGCTGCCAGTAAACTTTGCGGACGTTCGGCAGGGCCGGCCCCTCAACCGCGCGCTTGCCGGTGAGCAGCAGGCTGCCGCTGCTGGCGTCGAGGTCGGCGGTGAACGGCAAGCCGGCCTGGGTGAAGTACGTCACGCCGTCGCCCCGGAGGGTCAGCACCGGCCCGTAGACCGGCTCGTCGGTCAGCCGGACGACCGGTCCGCTCGCGGCGGGCGGGGTCGACGACGGGTTCGTCCCGCCGTCAATGGGCAAGCCGCCCCCCTGGTCCGGGGTCAGCTCGGTCTGCTCTTGGGGGGGCGGCGTCTGTGCTGCCGGCTTTTTAGACGTCCGGGAAAAAATGAGAACGCCCAAGGTGGCGACGATGATGAGGAACATGCCGCCGAGAATCGCGATCGCTTTCCTGCTCATTCAGCTATTTTTATTTCGTTTCGGTTAGGTCGGTTGCCGAGCTCACGTGCCACGGTGCCTGCGCGGTGTCCCGCACGAGCACCACGACGGCCCGAACCGTTGAGCTGCTCGACGGGGCCTGTACCCGCACGTCGGCCGCGGCCTCGAGCTGGTAGGCCGAGGTGAGCGTGACCTGCACGCTGCCCGGTACGACCGATGCGTTCACCGAGTCCCCGGGGCGGGCCCGGGCGGCTACGCGCTCGGCCCGTTCGGCGGCGCGGTTCTGGAAGCCCTCGGTCCCGAAGCTCCCGACCGCGGTCAGGCTCCGGTAGTCACCGTACCGGTAACTATTATACAACCCGAGGAAGCTTTCGACAAAACGCGCCACGTTTTCCGCCTCTCCGGCTCTCGGGAGGTAGCCCCCGGCCGGCGCCCCGCTGCCGGCTGACTGTCCGGCCGGGGGTGGTACCGCCGGAGAGCGGAGCCAGGTTTTGAGGCTCAGGTAGGCGCTCGCGCAGACGATGATGCCAACGGACAGGCCAATCCAGGCTGGACCCCGCTGCTTGGGTTCGCCCGTCCCCGGGACGTCCTTACCCCGCAGCACGCGGAAGGCTTTCATGAGGCTCACGGCGCCTCCTCTCCGCCCGGGGCGGGCAGGCCGCCGCTCGTGGCGCGCGCCGCCTCGCAGGCCTGGTAGTAGCGGACGCGTTCGTCGACCCAGCTCTGCGGCGCGCCGGAGCCGAGGTAGGTGCGGAAGGCGTCGGCGGCTTTCGCCTCGGGCGTTACGGCTTTCGAGAGCGTGTAGGCGCCCACGAGCTTCTGCGAGGCAATCTGCAGGTTCGTGTCGGGGTCGAGCAGGTCGGCGACCGTATAGTACGGTCCGCCGGCAAAGGGTTGGATGCTCGGGGTGGCCGCATCCTTCCAGTGGCCGTAGGCTTCTGGCGGCGTGCCCTTCGGGTAAATGGTCACCTGCGCCGGGCCAATGCCGTAGCTGCACTGGTCCCAGTTGAACCGGTAGTCCGCGCTGTAAGACGTTCGGGTGTCGGGGCACAGCTCGGGCCGGCCGTTGTAGGCGCAGTCGCAGCCAACTGCGTCCGACCGGCCGCCGGACTCCATGCGGACCACCGCCTGGAGCATGCAGGCGTCAGAGGAAACGCCGGCGATGTCGGCCGTCGCCCGCTGCGTCGCCTCGTCGGTCGAGAGCTTCCCGGGCGCGTCGAACCCAATGGTCATGCCGGCCACGGCCGAGCCGGTCAGCTGGCCGCCCCCGCCCCCGAGCTTGTCGCAGATGGACGAATTCCCGCTCAGCCAGACGGCGAAGTACGAAAGGGAGAGCTTGTTCTGGCAGGTCGCCCAGGTTATGCCCGCGAAAATGACGATGATGGAAAAAACGATGAGCGCGCAGGCCATGTTGATGAGCACCGTGGTCGCCTTCTGCGCCGCGTCGAGGGGAAAGAGCTTCGGCTCGCGGGCGTGGAAAAACAGCCAGTAAACGTCCTGGGCAATGGCGAGCAGGAACAGCGGCACCACGAGCCAAAAAAAGCCGAGGGCGGTAACCGTGATTTCCCACCAGGCCGCCTTGACCTCGGCGCCGGCGAGCGCGGCCGCGGCATCTTCAGCTTCGGCGGGCGGCTTCTTCGGCGGCGCCGTTGCCGCGGGGGGCGGCGCGGCTTCGGGTTCGGCCGGCGGTTCCTCCACTTCGGGCGGCGCCCCGGGAGCCTTCGCGCGGGCAGCCGGTGGTTCGCCGGCAGGCGCGGGGCGAGAACCGGCCGCCTCCGGGGCCGCTACGGTACGCTCGGCGGCCGTTGCCCCGGCCTCGAGTGCCTGACCGAGTGCGGCCTGCTGGCGTTCTTGCTCGGCGGCCGCAATCTGCCGCTCGGTTTCCTGCATGCCTTCGCTCGGCGCGAGCTGGACGCGCGCGGCCGAGTCAATGCCGACGGGCAGATCAGCAGAAACAGGTCCCGCGCTGGCCCCGCCCGAGGCCTCCACCGAGCGGTGGAGGTTCAGGTTTGCCGCAATCCGCTGCCGCTGGATAACCCGATCAGACTCCTTGAGCCGCGCGCTCAGCTCGCTCGACCACTTATGCTGGTTCGTCTGAACGTCAACTTCGTTGAGCTGCGCGTCCACCTCGGCCACGGGCGGCTTTACACCGGCGCCCGCCGCGGCGCGCTCAATACGAAAACGGGACCGAACCTCCGCATCGGAAGTCTCAGCCCCTTCGCCTGCCGCGGCCGTCGCGCCGCCGTGTTCGTCGCCAGGCACGTGCCTAGGCCGGCTGAGCGCCGCTCCCCGCCCCCGCCGCCGCTTCCTCCCCCGCCTGCTTGAGGAGCTGCTTCGGATCGGTCGTAATGATCTGGTCCTCTACGTACGAAGCGTACACTTTGATGGCCGCGTGCTTGAGGCCGGCGAAGAAGATGCCCTCGCCGACGTCGCTCTCGAGCAGGAGGTACTTCTCGCCCTCGGTTAAGAAGAATGTCTCGGCAATGAAATTGATGGCGGCCGGCGACTGCTTGAGCAAGAGCTGCATGGAGCTGTTCGTCACGATCGGCTTGCCGAACGGGCTCGCGAGGAAGTCCTGCACGTCCTGGGTAATGGTGGTCAGGCCGAGGTAATACTTGCGGCAGCGCTTTGCCATGGAGAAGACGAACCGGGCGCTGTCCTCGTGCTGCATGAGGATCCAGGCTTCGTCGAGCACGAGGATGCGCTTCTTGAGCTCCGAGCGGACCGAGTTCCAAATGTAGTTCAGGACAATGAACATGGCG
>CAZLPF010000030.1:0-7071 GCA_964561365.1 uncultured Candidatus Saccharibacteria bacterium
TTCCCGAGCCTGTTCCATTATCCTCGCCGCCCGTTCTCTCCCCCGCTGCTCGTCCGGTTCGTGCACCGCGACTATGCGGTACTCCCCCAGCTGCTCTTCCGACGTAACATCGAACGCTCCCCCGGGATTCGGTTCACCTTCACCGTGTTCAGTCATGCGAGTGTCCTCGAGTAAGCCGCTACTCTGGCTTCGACTCGTTAAGATTTAACCCTATTGTAGTACTTTGCACGGACCAGTCAAAAGTTAGCCGCAAGGTTCTTCTGAAAGCGCGCGTCGCTCATGGAGCGCACCGCGAGGCACGCGAGATCCGAAAGGGCGTCGGCCCGACCGCAGAGGTCGGCGAGCAGCTGAATGCGTTTGGATTTTCGGTAAGCTTTCTCAAAGCGTCGGCTCCACGCGGTATCGTACCCGCTAAGCAATTCTAGGCGGCCCGAACGCACCGCTTCCGTTATGCTGCGCGCAGCCAGGGCCGACGCTTCCATGATGAACCGGTAGCCCTCGCCGACCACCGGGTTGACCTGGGAGACAGAGTCGCCAACGCACACGATATTGCCCTGCACGAATGTATTCTTTACCGGGCCGGCCGGAATCGTGCCGCCGTAGCTTTCAGCGTTGTCTTTCCGCACGAGTTCGGCCATGGGTTGGTCGTGCAGCGCCGCGTCGAGCTTTTGCTTCAACCGAGCGATGGACTCTTTGTGGAACGTACCGTAGCCGACGATTGCCCGTCCGTTTTTTAGGGGGAAAATCCAGCCGTAGCCACCCCGAAAGGCCGCACCGATGAACAGGTGGGCTTGGGACTGCGGAGCTAGGTACCGTACGTTGTACTCGAGGCCAACCGCTATTTTTAACTTCAAATCTTGGAGACCGATTTTTTTACTGAGAAATCCATTCACCCCGGTCGCATCTACAAAAACTTCAGCGCGGTACCCGTTTCCCTTACTATCCTCCACCTGTTTTAGGGAGCCCGCTGCGTTGAACGTGTGCGACACAATTTTTGTGGATGGTTTTACCGATACTTTGTTTTGTAAGGCCCTTTCCAGGAGCTCTCGGTGCAGCTCAACCTTGTCCAAAATGTACGCGGAAATTTTTTTCTTGCTGTGGACACGTTTCGAGTGAAAAACACACTCTGAAATCTCTGAAGCAATCACGTTCCGGCTCAAGCCGAACTTCCCTGCGTCAATGAAGCTGCCGAGGGTATGGAACGAGACGTTCAGTAGATCTTTCTTTGAGTCAACCAAACACACCCGAAGGCCGCTTTCGCCCAGGAACCCGGAGACGCTTAATCCGGCGACGCCGGCACCGATGACGACCACGTCGTACGTTTCAACCATGGGGGGAGCATAACAAAAAACCCAACACAAAAACCGCCGATCGGCGGTTTTTGTGGCAGGGGCGGTAGGAATCGAACCCACGCAAGCGGTTTTGGAGACCGCTGTACTACCATTATACGACGCCCCCAAAATGGAATCCGCCCACCCGCCTTAGGCGGACGGGCGGAAGTTCGCTACTTTGACTCTTTGTAGACCGTGTGCTTCTTAGCTTCGGGGTTGTACTTCTTCAGCTGCAGCCGTTCCTTGGTGTTTTTCTTGTTCTTGCGGCTGAAGATGACGTGGCCCTTGCCGACGCCCTGCTCGTCGCCTTCGGAGGCGAGCTTGATGAGGTTATCCTGGGACATACTAAAATTGTTATTTACAGAACGAAAATGTAGCTGGAGCCGGCGGTCGGACTTGAACCGACGACCTGCTGTTTACAAAACAGCTGCTCTACCAGCTGAGCTACACCGGCATAGCCTTCGCAAATTCTACCAGAAACCCGCTCCGCTGTCCAGTAACCTAGTCCTTGGATTTTTGGTCTAACGGGGTCCCCACGAAGACCCGGAATGGGTCTGGTCTAGAACGGGGTCCCCATTTTCTCCGAAGGAGGAAATGGGGAAGAGCGGCAGTAACCTGGAGGGCGCAGCGCGCTGGATGTTTCCAGCGCGCGGAGCCCGCAGGGTTTGCTGACGCGTGGTGGGCAGGGAGGGATTCGAACCCCCGTAGCCACAAGGGCGCCTGATTTACAGTCAGGTGCGATTGACCGCTCCGCCACCTGCCCAAAAAAATTCCGCGACCGGGCCGCGCGGGAACTGGAACGACGAGCCACTTCGGGTAAAACCTGGAGCCGTTGACCGGAATCGGACCGGTGACCTTCTCCTTACCATGGAGACGCTCTACCAACTGAGCTACAACGGCGCGCACGTGGCTGCGCGCGAGCTTATTTTATGAGACCGCTTTCGTCTACCCGAGCGCGCTGAGCTTCGCCCGGACTTCGGGTTCGTCGGGGAACCGCTCGGCGGCCTGCCGGAGAACCTGTTTGGCCCGCTCCCCGCTCCCCGCTTTGGCGAGGGCGTCGGCGAGGCCTAAGGCGAAGCGCGATTGGCTGGGATCTGCGGCCACGGCGTGCTCAAGGGCGACGACCGCGTCCTGCAGCTGGCCGAGCGCCTGACGCGCCATGGCCAAGTTATAGTAGCGTTTGGGGTCTGAAGAATCAAGGGAAAGCGCCCGCTCGTAGTGCGCCGCCGCCTCTCCGAATTTACGGAGCTTGTAGGCGCAAAAACCGAGCCGGCCGTGGACCTCGGCGCGCTCGCGCTGGCGCGAGGATACGAACGAGTAGGCCTCGTAGGCGTCCTGGAACTGCTGGTGGTTCAGGTAGAAGAGCGCGAGGTCTTCGTAGGCCTCCACGTTCTTCGGCTCGCGGCGAATGCGTTCTAAGAGCTCGTGTTCGCCCTGCTCGGTAACGTCCACGCTCGGGCGCCTCGGCACGCTGCGGCGCTGCTGGTCGGGGGCGGTGGCCGTCGCAATTTTCCGCGCCCGGTAGCCCACGAGGCTCGTGGGCGCCAGGTCTTTGGCCTCGAGCGCGAAGCGCCAGGCGGTACCCGCGCCGCGCGAAAGCCAGGCGGCAGCGGCCTGCAGCCACGTCCGCAGGAGCCCGGGTCCGGGCGGCGCTACCGCGGCGCCGATCTGGCTTTCCGCCTGCGCCTCCGGCAGCCGCCTGAGCACCATGCTTACGGCGCCGAGCGCGGAGACCAAGAATATGATGTTCGGGAGCACGTCGTACGCCACGTTGATCCCCCACCGCCTGCGGGTGCAGGCACCGTTAGCTCCGAGCCCTTGGTCCCGCTCATCCCAGATTCACTCTGGGACGAGCGGTTCCCCGGGAAAGGGAGCCTACGAGGGAAAACCCCGGAGGGGTTGTCTCTCGTAAGATTTTTAGTTTCCGAGCACGAAGCGCGCGAAGCGCTTAACCTTGACGTTCTCGCCTAACGTGGCGGTTGCCTGGCCCACGAGGTCGCGAATCCGCTGGTCGCCGTTCTTCACGAACGGCTGATCCATGAGGCAGACTTCTTCATAGAACTTCTGGAGCTTACCGTCGAGCATTTTTTCCACAACGTCCGCGGGTTTGCCCGCGGCCTGCTCGCGGTAGATTTCCTTTTCCTTTTCCACGACCTCGGGCGGCACGTCGGCCTGGCTCACGTAGAGGGGGTTTGCGGCCGCAACGTGGAGGGCGAGGTCCCTGGCGAGGCTGCGGAAGTCTTCGGTGCGGGAGACGAAGTCGGTTTCGCAGTTGACCTCGACGAGCGCGCCGATGCGTCCGCCGGCGTGGATGTAGCTCTCGACGAGCCCTTCCTTGGCCACGCGGTCGGCTTTGGCCCCGGCTTTCGCCGCGCCCTTCTTGCGCAAAATTTCTACAGCCTTCGTTTTGTCGCCGCCGGCTTCTTCGAGCGCGGCCTTAACGGCCAAAATGCCGGCGCCGGTTTCTTCCCGAATCTTTTTCAGAACGTCGTTCATGGGTATTCGTTTTTTGGTAGGTCTGCTGCTCGGGTACTACGCTGCCTGGGCCGCCGGGGTTTCGGTCTTCACCGGCTCCGGAGCTTTCGGCGCCGAGGCGCGGCCCTCGGCAATGGCTTCGGCCACGATGGTGGCCACGAGGTCAACGGCCTTGGTGGCGTCGTCGTTGCAGGGAATGACGTAGTCAACGCCGTCGAGGCTGCTGTTTGTGTCGACGATGCCGATGACCTTCACGCCGGATTTGGTCGCCTCGCGCACCGCAATAGCATCGTGCTTCACGTCGGTGACGAACACGGCTTCGGGGAGCTTGCGCATGCTCGCAATGCCCTCGAACAGCTTCTTGAGCTTCAGAATTTCGCGCTCAATGAGCAGCCGCTCTTTCTTGGTGTACTTCTGCTCCAGCTCGCCGGACATTTTCAGGTCTTCGAGCTTCTCGAGCTTGCGCACGGTTTTCTGGATGGTCTTGAAGTTCGTGAACGTGCCGCCGAGCCAACGGACCGAGACGTACGGCATGTTGCAAGCCGCCGCCGCGTTGCGGACCGAGTCCCGGGTCTGGCGCTTCGTGCCGACGAACAGAACGGTGCCGCCGCTCGCGGCTATGTCGGCCGCGGCCTTGGCCGCGCGGGTCAGGCCCCGGCGGGTCTTCTCGAGGTCGAGAATGTGGATACTGCCGCGGGTGGTGTAGATGAACTGCTTCATCTTCGGGTTCCACCGCGACGTGGAGTGCCCGAAATGGGCGCCGCTTTTCAGCAGCTCGAGGAGGGATATCTCCTGCATGGTATTTTCCTTCATACGTCTGCCCCGCGTATCCACCCGAAGGTAGACAGGAAAATGTGGGGGCATGCGAGTTAATGGGCGCCTGCCGGGGCTACCGGAAGGTGCTGGAAATACGGAAGAATCTTACCAAACCTTGACGGAACGCGCAAGTATGCCTATACTTCGGTAAATTGCCTGCCGAAAGGGCAGGAACCTATGTTTATTTTGCCTTTTACAGGCATTTTTTCTCGCCCTATGAAGCAGAACATCCACCCGAAGTGGTACCCGGACGCCAAGGTCATTTGCAATGGCCAGGTCGTGCTCGTGACCGGCTCAACCGTACCGGAAATGCACGTTGAGGTTTGGTCCGGAAACCACCCGTTCTACACCGGCAAGCAGCTCCTGCTCGACACCACCGGCCACGTTGACCGCTTCAAGAAGCGCACCGTGCTCGGCACCCAGAAGCGCGCTGAGGTGGCTGCCAAGCCAAAGAAAGTTCGCAAGGCCCGCGGCAGCTCCAAGTAGTCCCGATTCAAAACCACCCCCGCCGGTAGGCGGGGGTGGTTTCGTTTTGGACCGGTCCCCGAAGCGGGGGCCGCATCCGATCGCGAGCATGCAACGTACTGCGTTGCAATCTCGCGAAGGGAGGGAACGGTAGGATTGGAACCCGTTCCCGAAAGCGCCTGTGCTCCTCAGTACTGAACTGAAACGCTATCGCCGCAGGCTAGCCCGCAATGCACCCCCCTTCATTTTCTCGAACTCTCGAACAACGCCACTCTGGCGTTATCTTTTATTACCGCTACACCAAGTCTACCCGGCCACATGTCGATAACTTGTTCCCTAGCAGGGAGCTTCGGTGACGGGAAGGAGGTGCTGCCCGAAGCTCTTCTTTCGCCTTTTCAGACGGATGTACCAATGCACGTTTGGTGGTGCTCTGCGCCGGACCGCCATCCGGCAGCATCCCCTGGCCTTCAAGCCCCAATAGCCGTTCGTCAGGCGGCTCCGTACATTCTCGGCGTCCTGCTCCGCCGAGCCGCAGACCGGAACGTCATTCCCTGTTCCTGCCCGCTCGGGCGGTGGCCCCTGCACTCAAGAGAGGCCTCCCACCCGAGCGGGGAACCCCCGAACGGAGTTCTTTCCGCTCCCCGGCTACCGAACGCGCACCGTTTATTTTTTAAGGTTCGTGTCCGCGCCGGGGCACCCCGTGCGGTGCGAGGCTCGCGCTCACTGATTCGTGGAGCTTCGTCGTCAGTTCCCCGAGGGCCCCGAAGCGGTAGAGGTCGTCCTTCAGCCCCGGGGGCAGCTGTTCCATCCAGTCGTTGACGACGTCGAGGTAGAACTTGTAGGTCGTTGGGCTCTTTGTGGCTACCGCGGTTGTTTCCATGTTCGTTTCTGTGTCGTGTCGTCCGTTCACCGTCCCGTACCTGTGATTCTTTGCACCATGTACTACCGGGTTCAAACGCTATTCTTTCGTTCGTGTCCTGCCCGTGCGTTCGGGAGGGGGGTAGCTGACCTGGCTGAATCAACTGATGACGTTAGTGTTGAACTTTTCTGACACAAGTTTTATTAATTTTTTTCCTTGAACAATCTGAAGTTACAACTAGTCACAAATAACGTCAATGCTTAATAACAAAAAAAATGTGTATAACCAATTTTTTCCTTTTAGATAAAGAAAATAAAAACATTTTTTGTTATTTTTCTTTGTCAAAAATCTGCTTTAGTATCCTAAATTGAGTCACTTTTCCGTTGTTTTTTGACTTAAAACTCACCTTCATTTATGTGTAGTATTTATCAACAGTTAATAACCATTGACATTTACCAGGCTTCGGCTATATATTGAAATGGTCAGAGGTGAATCGGGAGACTCGATCCAAGGGTGGCGCCCTTATAGACACCCCGTTGCGGGATTACAGAGATGCCACCGTGCCAGCCGGCACAATTCTCACGGTCGACCGTTTCAGATGATCCTCCTGGCACTACGGGAGGAATGGTAATGGACAACAAGCTGTAACGGCCTTTAGGGCTCAAGAAAATCCAGGGCGGTTCATCGATGCGCCTTGGTGCCCTAGTGGCGGTTCCTTAAGGAGGGCGTCATGAAGAACGACACAGGCCCGAGTTAGTGCGTTCGTACGCTGGCTCAAAAGTCCCCGCTGTGGCGGCCGATAGCAAGGCTTAAGCAGTGAGGCGCGCACTTCCGGCGGTTTCCACGCCGCCGGTAAATTCACAAGCACGTTCGATCAAGGGGCCCGAAGGATGTTCATCCGAGGGCCCCGCAGTTTTTTCTCTACACGCTGACCAACCATTTCCATACGAACTAACCACCAAAATCTGAATGCCCGAACTAGAACAGGAGCTACTGAAACTGGGGCTCACCGAGAAGGAGGCGAGCGTTTACCTCGCCACGCTAGAGCTCGGCGCCGCCTCGGTCCAGAACATCGCCAAGAAGTCCGGCGTGAACCGGGCCACCACCTACCTCGTTTTGAGCTCG
>CAZLPF010000031.1:0-6465 GCA_964561365.1 uncultured Candidatus Saccharibacteria bacterium
CAGCGCTGCTGCCCGAGCTCGCGGCATCTCTACCACACCATGCTCACCAAGCTGCTCTACCGCTTCCGCTACTTCGACCTCCCGCTCCTGGCCGCGACCGTACTGCTCGCCGCCGCCGGCCTCGCGCTCCTCTACAGCGTCGCGACCTCGTCCGGACAGCCGGGCACCGTCTGGCGCCAGCTCGTCTACGCCGTGGTCGGCCTCCTCGCCATGGTCGGCCTGTCGGGTTTCGACTACCACCGGCTCGCCAAGCTCAACCGCGCCGGCTACGTCCTGTGCGTGCTCGTGCTCCTCTACCTGCTCCTGTTCGGCCACTTCGCCCGGGGCGGCAGGCGCTGGGTCGACTTCGGCCTGTTCACGGTCCAGGTCGGGGAGCTCGCGAAGGTCGTGGTCATCGTCGGGCTCGCCCGCATTTTTTATCTCCAGCGCGGGGGCATCAACACCTGGTGGAGCATAGCCCGGTCGTTCGTGTACGCCGCCATCCCCGCCGGCCTCGTGCTCCTCGAGCCTGACCTCGGCTCGGCGCTCGTCATCTTCGCCATATGGGCCGGCACCGTCCTGCTCTCGCCCATCAAAAAACGGTTCGTGCTGTCCCTGCTCGCCGCCGGGCTCATCGCCACCGGGATCGGCTGGAAATTTTTCCTGAAACCGTTCCAGCGCGACCGCATCCTCGTCTTCTTGAACCCCGAGCTCGACCCGCGCGGCCGCGGCTACAATGTCCGCCAGGCGGCCATTGCCGTCGGGAGCGGGGGAGCCTTCGGCCGGGGCTTCGGCCGGGGGCTGCAGACCGAGCACCGCTTCCTCCCGGAGCGCAACACCGACTTCATCTTTGCCGCCTCGGCCGAGGAAATCGGCTTCGTGGGCTCGGGGGTCCTACTGCTGCTCTACGGCATCGTCCTCTACCGGGCGCTCTCGGTAGCCGAACAGGCCCGCGACGACCTGGGCACCTACATTGCCGGCGGCACGTTCTTTTTCCTGTTCGCCCACGTCGCCGTAAATGTCGGCATGAACGTGGGGCTTTTGCCGGTCACCGGCATACCGCTGCCGCTCGTGAGCGCCGGGGGCAGCAACGTCATTGCGACCTTCGCGAGCCTCGGCATCCTTCAGAACGTGGCGGTCCAGTCCAAGGTCCTCCGCTTCTAAACTTCGGTGGATATCGCCCCTGCCAAAGGCCTGTTCCTGTGGTAAAATAGGCTCATGAAGAAGGTTGACCTTGAGAAAGTCCTGCACTGGTTGGGGTTCGTGTTCCGCTGCCCCGTCTGCCAGTACCGCTACAATCTCGGCACGACCAAGGTCTTGTCGTCGAGTGAGCCGGGAGCGGGCGAGAACGCCCGCATCGTGGTCCACTCCGACTGTACCCGCTGCCAGAGCTCGGTGGTTTTCAACATGGAATTCCGGGGTCCCGAGGTGGTCAGCCACGCCGCGGTTACCGACCTTTCCGGCGACGAGGCGAGCGAGGTACGCACCCGCGCCGCCATTTCGCCCGACGAGGTTATCCGTATCCACGAAGCGCTCCGGGGATCGAACCTCGACATCAGAGCCGCGGCCGCGAACCTCTAGGGCCGGGCCTTGCCAAGCGCAAGGCTTTTTGTTATAGTTTCCGAAGATTCAACCGCCCGTAACGTCAGATCAACCCACCCTGAACATGGACAAAATTACCCTCACCGCTGAGCCCCGCCAGGACAAGGGGAGCGTTGCCGCCCTCCGCAGCGCGGGCACCCTTCCCGCCGTCGTCTACGGCCACGGCATCAAGAACGAGAACGTCTCGGTCAAGCTGAACGAATTCGAAAAAGCCCTCCGCACTGCCGGCGAAAGCACCGTCGTCTACCTGAAGCTCGGCCAGACCGAGCGCCCGGTCATTATCCAGGACGTCCAGGTCGACCACGTGAAGGGCCAGCCCATCCACGTCGACTTCTACCAAGTCAACCTTTCAGAAAAGCTGACCGCGAACGTCGAGCTCGACTTCGTCGGCGAATCGCCCGCGGTCAAGAGCCTCGGCGGCACCATCGTGAAGGTCCTCTCGCACGTCGAGGTCGAGTGTCTGCCGGGGGACCTGCCGCACAGCCTCGAGGTCGACATCAGCCAGCTCAAGGTTATAGAGGACGTCATCCACGTCAGCGACCTGAAGGTCTCCCCAAAGGTGACCGTTGTTACCGGGGCCGACGAGCTCATCGCCAAGGTTCAGCCGCCGCGCGACGTTGAGGCAGAGCTGGCCGAGCCGGTCGTTGAGGACGTGAGCAAAGTCGAGGGCGCCGCGGAAAAGCAGCCCGAGGCCGCCCCCGGAACCGAAGCCGAAGCCAAAGACCAGAAACCGAAAGAAACCAAGTAGCAACCCGCCAGTCCCGTAGCCAATGCGGGACTGGTTTCGTTCCAGCGTGCACAACCAAGCAACCCCGAGCCTAACCATTTCGAACAGCTACCTCCTCGCGGCCGCCGGCCTCGTGGGCGCCGTTGGCATTGGGCTCGTCTTGATCGTCGGGTTCGGCAATAAACAGACGGCCACGAAGTGGCAAGACCTCCAGTCCGCGGCTCTCGGGACCCACCTCTCGGGACCCGGCCCCGAGCAGCAGATCACCAAGCAGGTCCCGCCGGTCACGCCGCTGCCCATTCTCCTGTACCACCACGTCGGCGCCGTTCCGGCTGGTTCCGATAAGCTCCGGTCAGACCTCACCGTGAGCCCCGCGGCTTTCGAAGAGCAGGTCGCGTGGCTCAGGGGGCAGGGCTTCCACGCCGTTACCCTCAACGAGGTTCGGCGGTACCTCAAGGGCGAGGTCTCCCTGCCGGAGAACCCGGTCGTGTTCACCTTCGACGACGGCTACGATGACGTTTTTCAAAACGCGGTGCCCGTTTTGAAAAAGTACGGGTACGTGGGAAGCTTCGCCGTCATTACCCAGTTCCCGGGCATCGAGCAGGGCACGAACCGCTACGCGACCTGGGAACAAATCCGCGCCTCGGAAAAGCTTGGCATGGAGATCGTCTCGCATACCCAGAACCACTTCGACGGTACCGCGAAAGACAATCCGCCCGCCTGGAAGCTCGCGAACTTCAAGGCGAGTTCGGAGGACCTCAAGAAGAACCTCCGCGAAGAGCCGCTGCCCATTCTCGTCTACCCCTACGGCCACTACGACGCCGAGTACCTCCAGTTGGCCCGTGACGCCGGTTTCACCTTCGGCATAACCACGAGGACGAGCGCGGCCGTGCGGCGCGACCAGCCCATGGAGGTGCCACGGCTGCGCGTCGGCGGGGAGCAGGGCATTGAAAGCTTCAAAAAAATGGTGCTCGACGAGCTCGCCGCAGCCCGCGGCGAACCTCGTTCAAAATAAAAAAATACCCGGCGCCTCGGGTATTTTTTTATTTCGGCACGGTGATTTCAGCGTAGCGCCAGCGGCCGGCCAGGTCTTTCGAGAACGCGAGCGACGCCTCCGGAAAATAGCGCGTGACCGCGCGACTGACGGTCGGCCGAGCCTTGGGATCTATTTCCAGTAAGCAGATACCCCCGGGAGCCAAAAAATCGCGGAGTTCTTTTATGAAATGCCCAATGAGGGTGAAGCGATCGGTTCCGTCCGTGAGCGCGAGCTTCGGCTCGAAGCGCAGGCCCGGTCGTAGTTTTTTATAGTCTGAAGCGGGAACGTACGGGAGGTTCGCGAGCACGAGGCCGTAGAGACCCTTCGCGCGTTCGAGCAGGTTCGATTTAAAGAACCGCGCCCGCACGCCGTGCGCCCGGGCGTTCTTACGAGCCACTGAAAGAGCCTTGTCAGAGACATCGGCGGCCTCGTAGCGGTGATGAGGCCCGGCGAGCTTGGCGAGGGAAGTAATGATGCAGCCGCTGCCGGTACCCACGTCGAGCACCCGGGCGGGGCGGGGGAGCGAGCGTAACGCTTCGAGCCCCCGCTCCACGAGGTACTCGCTCTCCGGCCGGGGCACGAGGACGCTCCGGTTAACAAAAAACCGCAGCCCCATGAAGTACCGGTAGCCGAGCAGGTACGCGGCCGGCCAGCCGGCGCTCCGTTTTTTTATGAGCCTGCGGAGCTCCCACAGCTGCCGGGCAGTCAGCCGTTCCCCTGGGTTAAGCGCAACCCAGGTCGCGTCACGTCCGAGGATGCGCTGAAGCAAAAGCTCGCCGCCCGGGAAACGGGCGGCGAGCACGCTCCCATCGCGAACGAACATCAGCCCGGAAATTCAGTCTCGCGGTAGAGCATCCTAGCCGCGTTGAAATCGTCCCGAAAACGATCCTCGTTCAAGGTGCCGGCCTGGTAGCGGGAACCGGGCTGCCGCTCGCGGTAGGCGTTCATGTCGAGGCCGTAGGTTCCCGAGGTGAACCGGGCCATGGCTTCGGTGAGGAGCTCGCGCCCTGCGAGTCGGCCAATCTTCCCGATCCGCTGCTCTTCCATAATTTCGCGACTGATGACGCGGATCCGCATATGTTCAAAGTTGTTGAGCTCAAGGTCAGAGGACCAGGCACGGATTTGCCGCTCAACAGCTGCCTCAAGCTGTTCGGGTGTTTCGAACGCCTCACGGGAGTCGTCGGCTACGTCAAACTGCCTGCTCTCCTTCACGTGCGCAAACAGTCCCGCGGTAAAAGCTCCACGCTCCTCGAGACGGTCGGCCGTCGTTTCTTCCTCCGTCTCTGGCCCCTCGACCCGTTCGTCCTCCGGGCCTGACTTTCCTTCACGTTCAGCCATATCTTTTACGCGGTGAGCGCCTGCCGGCGGGCCTCGAGGTCAGCCTGCTGCAGGTGCTCGTAAATGTTTTCGAAGCCGCCCTCCATGATCATGGCGATTTGGCTGAAGTTTTCGTTAATCCGGTGGTCGGTTACCCGGTCCTGCGGGAAGTTGTAGGTCCGGATCTTCTCGCTCCGGTCGCCGGTGCCAATCTGCTTGAGCCGGGCGTCTTTGAGTTTCGCGTTCTCGATGTCCCGGTAGTGGGCCGCCACCCGCGCCCGGATGACCGCGAGCGCCTTCTCCCGGTTCTGTGCCTGCGAGCGTTCGTCCTGGCACTGGGCGGTAATACCGGTGGGAATGTGCACGATGCGGATGGCCGAGTAGGTCGTGTTTACCGACTGGCCCCCGTGCCCGGAGCTCGTGGTCGCCTCTATTTTCAGGTCCTTCGGGTCAATGGCGAAATCGCGCTCCTCAATTTCGGGCATGACCGCTACGGTGACCGTAGAGGTGTGGACGCGGCCCTGCTTCTCGGTTTCCGGAATGCGCTGGACGCGGTGCACGCCCGACTCATACTTGAACACGCCGTAGGGGCCCACCGGAGCAGACTGGCGGCCGGTCATTTCAAATATGACTTCTTTGTAGCCGCCGGCGTCGGTCTTCGAACCCGAGACCACGTGCACCGAAAAGCCGTTGACCTGGGCGAACTTGCCGTAGGCCCGGAACAGCTCGGCGCAGAACAGGCTCGCCTCGTCCCCGCCGCTCGCCGCGCGCATTTCCACAATCACGTTCTTGCCGTCCTGGGGATCTTTCGGCACCAGGTCTTCCTCGATGCTGGCGCGGAGACGCGCAACCTCGGCATCGAGTCGCTCGGCGTCGTCCTTGGCCATGCTCCGGACCTCGGCGTTCTCGTCGCCGAGCAGCGAGCTCGCGTCCTTCAGTTCCCGCAGAACCTTCCCGAGCCGCTCGATCTTCTCGGCCGTGGGCAAGAGTTCGGCCTGCCGCCGCCCGAGGCGCGGCAAATCCGCCGAAGAAGCCGTGGCGAGCTGCTCGGTCAGGCTGCGGTACTCGTCGAGGACTTTTTGGTACGCGGCGTCCATATTTGCTTTAGTTTACAACGATTTTGACGGCTGGGCAACGTAAAAAACAGCCCCGCCGTAGGCGGAACTGTTTGGGACGATACGCGCGTAGCTACTTCGCCGCCCTGGCTTCGCGGGCTTCAGCGGCTTCCCAGGCGAGCCTGAAAACCGAGGTCATGCTTTCGCACACGTCCGGGTCGGTTATGAGCACGCCGGTGTACTTGCCCTTCCGGACGGTAAGGATGCGCATGCTGTCGCCGTGGACGCCGATGTCGCAGGTGGTGGGGAAGTCCCCGCCCGGGAGCTTAATGCGCAGCGCGTCCGGGGTATTCTCCATGGTCACCCGGTCAGAAACGTAGAGCGTCTTAACCGGTACCTGGTTCGTGACCCGGAACTTCCGGTACTTTTCGCGCTCGGCGTGGGTGAAGGTCTGGTCAATGAGGTCCTTGTTGTAGAAAATGTGCGCCGTCTCGTTGCCATCGGTGTTCTTGTAGCGGGCGACGAACTCGTTGTAGCAGCTCGCGAGCCCGGCCTTGCCCTCGTAGAATTTCACGACCGGCTTGCTCGCCTGGCGGTTGTTCACGAGCTTGAGAGAGGGGAGCAGGTGCTCGGTAAACTGCCGCTGGCGTTCTTCGAGCTCGCGCTTCTCGAACTCGTACATGGACTCGAGCGCCTCGGGATCGGTGGCCGCGTACTGGGTCCGCTTCCCCTGGAGGAACGTGCTCGCG
>CAZLPF010000032.1:0-6148 GCA_964561365.1 uncultured Candidatus Saccharibacteria bacterium
CCGTCACGTCCGTGGTGCGGACGTAGAACTGCGGCTTGTAGCCCTTGAAGAACGGGGTGTGGCGGCCGCCCTCTTCCTTGGTCAAGATGTAGATCTCGGCCTCGAAGTCGGTGTGCGGGGTAATGCTGCCGGGCTTGGCGAGGACCTGGCCGCGCTCGACCTCGTCCTTCTTGGTGCCGCGGAGCAGGACACCGGCGTTGTCGCCGGCCATGCCGCTGTCGAGCTGCTTGTTGAACATTTCAATCCCGGTGACGATGGTCTTGGCCGTCGGGCGGATGCCGACGATCTCAACCTCGTCCTGGATCTTCACCTCGCCGCGCTCAATGCGGCCGGTCACGACGGTGCCGCGGCCCTCAATGCTGAAGATATCTTCGATCGGCATGAGGAACGGCTTGTCGGTTTCGCGCTTCGGGTCGGGGATGTACGTGTCGAGGGTCTCGACGAGCTTCGTGATCGCCGCTTCACCCTCGGCGTCCCCCTCGAGGGCCTTGAGGGCCGAGCCGCGGATGATGGGGGTGTCCTTGCCGGGGAATTCGTACTTGGTCAGGAGGTCGCGGATCTCTTCCTCAACGAGGTCCAAGAGCTCCTTGTCCTGCACCATGTCGCACTTGTTCATGAACACCACGATGTACGGCACGCCGACCTGGCGGGCGAGCAGAATGTGCTCGCGGGTCTGGGGCATGGGGCCGTCGGCAGCGGAGACGACGAGGATGGCGCCGTCCATCTGCGCCGCGCCGGTAATCATGTTCTTGATGTAGTCGGCGTGGCCGGGACAGTCGACGTGCGCGTAGTGCCGCTTGTCGGACTCGTACTCTACGTGCGCGGTGTTAATGGTAATACCGCGCGCCTTTTCCTCGGGCGCGTTGTCGATCTGGTCGTACGCGCGAGCCTTGGACTTCCCGGACTTCGCGAGTACCGTGGTCAGGGCTGCCGTCAGCGTGGTTTTGCCGTGGTCAACGTGGCCGATGGTGCCGACGTTGACGTGGACCTTGCTGCGGTCGAACTTGTCTGCCATAGCAGAGAGGTTCCTTCTCAGCCCGAGGCCAACCCTTACTCACACCTCTCAGTCCCCCACGCTTTATAGCGGGGGCACCGTGCAAGTAACGGTAGACCTCTTTTTTTCCTCAGGCCCGGCTCTGGATGGAGGCGGGGGTAAGGAAACCAGGGCTGCACTTAACTGATGAAAATTGCGCAAGCGTTCTACGCTCACGCAGAGAGTATTTTACGGATGAAAACCGCGGCTGTCAATTCCGAAAAACCCATTGACTTTATCCACAGCTTATGCCCAAATAGCAACCGTTAGCCTTTAAAGCGAAAGGAGACGAGCGTCCGCTCGAGCGGACGCCGAGCTGCCGGAACGTCAAACTCCTTTATGCTGCCGGGTTCGTAGTTGCCGACGTTCGTCTGCCCGAGGCTCAAAGATAGCTGCCAGCAGGTGTTGCCGTGCCAGGTCACGTAGCTCGTAGCCGATTCAGAGTGTCCGGCCGCCGCGCCTCCCCCGCTCGTAACCCAGTAGCGCTGGCCGTCGATGTTCCCCTCGAGCGGCGCTCCGTCGGCGTTCGGCGCGGACCCAGCCGCGCTCTTGCAGGCGGACTCGCTGGCCGCCGGCACCGTACGGACCGAGAACCCGCCGCCGCCGAGGTTCGTGCCGGGCTGCAGGTCCTTGCCGGCGAAGGCGGCGCAGGCGAGCGCCCCGTCCTGGCACGGCGGAATGTACGAGAGCTGGCGCGACTCGTCCATGGTTTCGGCGGTAAAAATTTTGAGGTTGCTCGGAACGCTGAAGGAGAAGCCCTCGGCTGAGAACGTCGGCATGGTGTGGTCGTCGGGGCCGGTTCCAGAACGCTCCGAAAACTTCACCGGTACGGTGCGGTGGTACACGAGGCTGCCGTCTTTGGCCGAGTAGTCGAAAAACTCAACGCTGCCGCCCGCCGTGTCCGGCGGCGTGGTGAGCTGAACCGAAACGTTAAAATCGCCCGGGCGTTCGTAGCTGTCCGGGACGGTGTTCGGCGCGAACCCAACCTCGTTGCCGGCATCATCGTAGGCGTAGACCGGCACGTTGCCTTCGAACCAGCCCTGGGCGCGCCCCGAAACCGTGAAGCCGCTCGGGTCAACGTACTCGCCGGGCTTCGGGCTCGTAACCTCGAGCCGGCCGTCGAACGGTTCCGGAGCGGGCGCCGGGTTCGGCACTACGTCCGGTCCCCGGCCGACCGTGGGGCCGCCGAAGCGGCACGAGGCCGCGAGCAGCAAAATAGAAGCAAAAGAAACAATTTTTTTCATCCTAGCTTTCCTCGGTTACCTTCGGGCCCTCGAAGTCGAAGCTCGGATCTATGGCTTCCTCTCGCAGTTCGAGCGCCTGCTCGCCGAGCGCCTGCACCGAAACCTGGGGAGCTGCGGGCGCCGGGGCCGGCGTCTCCACCGCGGGTTCTGGCTGGGTCAGCTGGGCGTCGGTAATGAGCTGGTTGACGCGATCGACGTCGAGGCGCTGCTGGGCCACCGTGCCCCTGAGCTTTCCGAGCATGAGTTGCTCGTACTCGGCCGCCGGCAAAATGACGAGCTTCAGCTCCCCGTCATCGCCAATGACGAAAAACTTTCCCCCGGCTGCCTCGGCCAACTTTAGTATGTCTTTCAGGTTCGCCATGCGTTTCTAGCTGCATAATGGTAGCAGAATGGCTATTTCGGCAAAAGGTCGTTCTCCCAAACAAAAAGGCCCCCAGTCTCCCCGGGGGCCTTTTGAATTGCGTGCGCGCCTATAGTTCAGGCGGCAATGTCGGTGCGGAATTGCATACCATGGAAATGGATCTTACTGACGGCTTCATAGCAGGTTTTCCTGGCCAATGCCCGGTCAGCGCCGAGGCCAACCACCGTCAGTACCCGGCCGCCGGTCGCCAAGAAGGTTTCCTGCTGCACACCGACGCCGGCGTAGTACATGAGGACGTTCTCCATTTTCCCGACTTCGTCGAGCCCGAAGAATGGCTGCGGACGGGTAGCCACGTCAGGGTATCCGGCCGAAGCGAGAACAACGCCGACCGCGGACTGAGCGCTCCATTCGAGCTTGAGCCCCTGCAGCCCCCCTTCCTTCGTTGCGGCCAACATGAGGTCGTAGAGGTTCGTCTCGAGCGTCGGAAGAATGACCTGCGCCTCGGGATCGCCGAGCCGGGCGTTAATCTCCAGCACCTTGATGGAGCCGTCGCTGCACAGCATGAGCCCGAAGTAGAGTACACCACGGTACGGAACACCCTTCCTGCGGAGCGCGTTGATCGTCGGATAGACGATCGTGTCCATGACTTTTTCTTCGAAACCATCGGCCTCCTCAACCGGAGCGTACGACCCCATCCCGCCAGTCATTCCTCCCTGGTCACCATTGAGCAGCCGTTTGTAGTCGCGCGCACGACGGAGCGGAACAGCGTTGGTTCCGTCCGTGAATGCCATGAATGAACATTCGGTACCAACGAGCAGCTCTTCGAACACGACCGTCGCTCCAGCTCCGTTCGCGAAGGAGGGATCCATGATCCGCTCCACAGCAGCGGCTGCCTCAGTCGAGTTCACACAAACCATGACTCCCTTCCCCGCTGCTAAACCGTCCGCCTTTACAACGATGCCGCCAGGCAAGCCCTGGGCGTAATCGAGCGCCTGCTGACGTGTGGGGGCGATACGGTACTTTGGGCTCGGAACGCCAGCTTCCTGAAGCAGCCTGCGGCACTCGGCTTTACTGCCCTCGGTTACCATGGCTGCTTGCTTGGTTGGACCGAATACGGCAAAGCCTTCGTCCACAAGGATGTCAGGCAGACCTGCGACGAGCGGCGCTTCCGGCCCAATGACCACGATGTCTGGACGTAAGTCACGAGCCACGCTCATAAACCCCGGCACCCCCGCTTCAGGAGGCGGGATGCATTCGAACGCATTTGCGATCCCCGCATTGCCAGGCGCAACGATAACGTCACAACCTGACCGTTTCAATCCATGGGCAATGGCGTGCTCGCGCGCGCCGCCACCAATAACAAGAGCTTTCGGCATGTATGGTTCTCCTCTTTCGCAAAGATGGCAGGCAAAAGGCGCACTAAACGCACCAACTATCCCCCTGCGGTATGTAAAACAAATGCAGGGTTCTTTTTCAAAAACCCCGCGCGCCCGTATCGTACTCCTTTTTGAGCCCATGTCAACGCATTAGGCCTTGGTCTGAATATAAAAGAAGACCGGGGTGATTCACTCACCCCGGTCTTCACAACTTTGGAAAAGGAGGCTCGGAAGGGAAAACCGTGTGGGTTTTCCCTTCGAATTTAGAGCTGCCCCTTGCGCTGGTTCATGCCGGCGCGGGCTTCAATGAGCTTGTCGGCAATGTTGCGCGGCACCTCGGCGTAGTGGCTGAACTCCATGGTAAAGCTGGCCTGGCCCTGGGTCATGGACCGCACCGTGGTCGCGTAGCCGAACATTTCCGACAGCGGCACCTGGGCGGCAATGACCTTGAGGTGCCCGCGGTCGGTAACCTCGTTGACCTGCGCCCGCTTGCTGTTTAGGTCGCCGATCACGTCGCCCATGTTCTCTTCGGGGCAAATGACCTCGACCTTCATGATCGGTTCGAGGATAACGGGGTTGGCCTTCTTGACCGCGTCCTGGAGGCCCTTGCTCGCCGCTATCTTGAACGCCATTTCGGAGGAGTCGACTTCGTGGTAGGAACCGTCGAAGACCGTGGCCTTGAAGTCAACGAGCGGGTAGCTGGCAATGACGCCGCTGGCCGCCGCTTCCTGAATGCCCTTGTCGATGGGCTTGATGTACTCGCGGGGAATAACGCCGCCGACGACCGCGTCTTCGAACTCGTAGCCCTTGCCGCGCTCTAAGGGCTCTACGCGGATCCAGCAGTGGCCGTACTGACCGCGGCCGCCCGTCTGGCGGATGTACTTGGACTCGGCCTCGGCCATTTTCTTAATGGCTTCCTTGTAGGCGACCTCGGGCTTGCCGACGTTGGCCTCGACCTTGAACTCGCGCTTCATGCGGTCGACGATAATCTCGAGGTGGAGTTCACCCATGCCGGAGATGATGGTCTGCTGGGTTTCCTCGTTGCTCGAGAGCTTGAAGGTCGGGTCTTCCTCGGCGAGCTTCTGGAGCGCGATGCCCATCTTCTCCTGGTCGGCTTTCGTTTTCGGCTCAATGGCCATGGAAATGACCGGATCGGCAAACTTGATGCTCTCGAGAATGACCGGCTTGTCTTCGGCGCAGAGGGTGTCGCCGGTCAGCGTGTCCTTCGGGCCCACGAGGGCGCAAATGTCGCCGGCGAAGACTTCTTTCACCTCGTCGCGCTCGTCCGCGCGCATGCGCACGATGCGGCCGACGCGCTCCTTAACGCCCTTCTTCGAGTTCAGGACGTAGCTGCCAATCTCGAGGTGGCCGGAGTAGACGCGGAAGAAGGCGAGCCGCCCGACGAACGGGTCGGTCGCAATCTTGAAGGCGAGCGCGGAGAACGGCTCGTCGTCGGAAGGCTTGCGCTCAATCTCGGCGTCGGTCTTCGGATCGTGGCCCTTCACCGGGCCCTTGTCGACGGGGCTCGGGAGGAAGTTGACCACGGCGTCGAGCATCATCTGCACAATGATGCCGCGGTTGTCGCCCCCGAGCACCGGGTAGAACTTGCCGGACTGGGTGGCCTTGCGAATGGTTGAGAGCAGCTCCTGCTCGGACAGCTCGGTGCCGTTCAGGTACTTCTCCATCATGGCGTCGTCGTGCTCGACGACCTTCTCCACGAGCTTGGCCCGCCACTCCTTGGCCTTCTCCACCATGTCGGCCGGGACCTCGGAGACGGTGAACTCTTTGTCGGTAAAGTCTTTGTACGTGTAGGACTTCATCTGCACGAGGTCGACCACGCCGCAGATATCCTTCTCGAAGCCAATGGGAATCTGGATCGGCATGGCGTTCAGCGAGAGGCGCTTGTGGATGCTCTCGAGCGACTTGTAGAAGTCGCCGCCGGTCTGGTTGATCTTGTTGATGCTGCAGATGCGCGGCACGCCGTACTTGTCGGCCTGGCGCCAGACGGTCTCGGACTGGGGTTCGACGCCCATTTTCCCGTCGAACACGGTGACCGCGCCGTCGAGCACGCGTAAACTACGCTCGACCTCGACGGTGAAGTCGACGTGGCCGGGCGTGTCGATGATGTTGATCT
>CAZLPF010000033.1:0-4989 GCA_964561365.1 uncultured Candidatus Saccharibacteria bacterium
GTTCAACGGAACCGAACTGTTTCTTGTACTCTGCAAAGCGGGGCGGCTTTTCGTCATGCAAGCCGTAGTAAATCCACTTGTGGTTCTCATATATTTGCTTCAGCTTCCGGTCTTTGAGGGACGGAGCCATTGCCGCGGCGGCGAGCTGTAGCAGCATCCGTTCTTCCTCCGCTGCTACCGTCTCGCCATCGAAAACGGTGGCGAGCGCTATTTCTCCGTCTGATAAAAAGCTTTTGAGCCTTGCCTGGAGGGCAATATCTATGCAGCGCAGTGTCGCGGAAAATATGAGGGTCCTCGAAACGTATTTGAAAAAAAGCTTAATGTCATCCCCGTTGGCTCTGGAAATGATACTTAAAACATTTTTATTGATCTCCGCAATAGATGCACCGAGAGCGCCCATCCTCTCGCCATAAAATTTGAGGTACTCGTCAAAATCTGACCGGTCTCGGTAGAGCCAATAGTACTCGGTTACGCCGCCCTTCACAAAGTTAATCTGGCCTACGAACGAAGGAAAATTTTTATACTCCCTGCTGAAGGCTCTCGTAAGCAGGTAGCCCGCCTGAACGTACGCCGGCCGTTTCGTAATGTACTCAATTTTATATTTTGAATAATCCCGCATGATTTTACTTCAAAATCTTCACCGTTCCCTTCTCGGAGTCGACCTCGACCCGGTCGCCGTCTTTCAGAACCCGGGTCGCAACCTTCGTGCCGACGATGCAGGCTTTGCCGAGCTCGCGGGAGACGATGGCCGCGTGACTCGTCAGCCCACCGGCGTCGGTGACCACGGCCGCTGCCCGCTTCATGAGAAATACGTACTCGGGCGAGGTCATGGGCGCCACGAGCACGTCTCCGGTACGGAACCCCTTAGCCTTGAACGGGTCGAGGACTACCCGGACCCTCCCCCGCACCGGTCCCCGGACGGAGCTGGCCACGGTGCCACGAATTTCTTTCACCGTACCGCGGACCGCTTCTTCGCCGTACCGTTTCCAGTACCGCAGCGTCTCGGCCGGCGTTAGCTCCTGGACGTTGCCGGTCCGGCAAAAAAATCCGAAGACCCGCCGGCGTCTCTTGAGCCGGGGCCGCAGATCGCGCCTGAGGGCTTCTATAACCTCGCCGGTACTGGCGCTCAAAAGCTCCCCGGGCCGGTAGCCGCGTCGCCGGGCGACCTCCCGCAGGAACAGCTCCTTGTAGTGCAGGTAGATAAAAATCTGCTGCTTGCGCTCGTCCTGCCAGGACACGCCGGAGCTCAAGGCTTCGGCAATGTTCATGACGGCTTTCGGCAAACGGTAGCGCTGCTGCGCGTTGCGCTTGGCTTGCCGCACGGCCCGGAGGTGTCCCGCGAGCTGCTGCGGAAGATTTTTCGCCAGCTCTTTCTTGCGCTTGGCGAAAAAACTAACCGGCAACACCCGCGTTCCGTTGTAGCTGTTGTGGAGCCAAAAGTACCTGCGCTGGTGGGCGGCGAGGTCTTTGGCCTTACCGAGCGCGAGCTCTTCCTGCTGGTAGAACGAGAGTTCCTCGGGAGCGGTGAGCGCCTCCATAACCTTTTGGCGCTCACCGGCGTCCGGCACGGAGCGCGCGAGGCCCTGCTCGAGCAAATGGTCCGAACCGTAGTTACCGAGCTCCTGGGGAACCGTCGGTATCCAAAAATCTACGAGCAGGTCGTAGAGCAGTAAGCCGAGCTCGTAGAGCTGCTCGTCGGAAATCTTCCGCCAGTCTATCTTGTCCCACGACCGCTCGAGCACCTGGAGCTCTGAAACAACTTTGCCCCAGCGGCGGTAGAGGTCGAGGCGCGGGCGCTTCGGCAGCATGTAGCGGAGGAACACCTTAGCCCCCGCCCGGCGGAGCGCCGGGTGCTCATTGATCCAGAGGATTTGGTTATTCCGAAACAGGAACAGAGCAGGCGACCAGGCGTAACCGGGGAAGAGCTTCGGAAAAACGTGGAAGATGGCATCTACGAATTCGGACTCATAGTAAAACTTCCCGGGCGCCGGGCCCCAGCGGAATATTTCGGTCTTCGGGTTGAGCGGAAGTTTTGCGGCCATGGTGTTTCGCGGTACCGCCATTGTACAGGCTCGGAATACCGCCCCACAAACCGGGTTTCCCGGCCCGCCGGTTTTCCGGCATAATGCCTCCACGAACATGTTTACCGGCATTATCAGCGCAGTGGCCAAGGTAGCCGAGGCCGCCTTGAGCCGCGGGGGGCTTACGGTGACCCTCAAAAAACCGAAGGGCTGGCGGCTGAAACCCGGGGAGAGCGTCTCGGTGAGCGGCGTTTGCTCCACAGTCGCGAGGCTCACGGCTGCGGGCATGACCTTCGAGTACATACCGGAGACCCTCGCCCGCTCGAACCTCGGAGGAGCGCGGAAGGGTACCGCGGTGAACCTAGAACGGTCGCTTCGCGCCAGCGACAGGCTCGACGGCCACGTTGTCCAGGGGCACGTCGATGCCGTGGGGAAAATCCGATCGGTAGCAGAGGATGGCAACTCGCGCGTCCTTTCGGTCTCGCTGCGCCCATCCGACCGCAAGCACATCGGGCTCGTGGCCAAGAAAGGTTCGGTCGCGCTCGAGGGCGTTAGCCTCACCGTCACCGCCGTTTCAAAAACCGGCTTCACGGTTAAGGTCATCCCCTACACGCTCGGACATACGAACCTCGGCAGCAAGCGAGTAAGCGACACGCTGAACGTTGAGTTCGATGTACTCGCCAAGTACGTGCAATCAGCCTTAAAGAAAACCAACCGTGCAAGGTAAATCGGCAGCCACAAAAAAATTTAACGCGGGATCGTACCGGGTTGGCATCGTCGCCTCGCGGTTCAACGGCGGCATCACCGGGGGGCTCCTGAAAACCGCGCGGGCGGCGTGCCGCGACTTCAAGGTAAAACCGGCGAACGTAACGGTCGTGTCGGTCGCCGGCGCCGTTGAAATTCCGTTCGCCCTGCAGGTACTCGCGAAAACGGGAAGCTACGATTGCCTCGTGGCCCTCGGCTGCGTCATCCGCGGCGAGACCCCGCACTTCGACTACGTCTGCAACATGGCTCAGCAGGGGGCGCTCCAGGTGAGCCTCAACCACCATATTCCGGTCGGCTTCGGGGTCCTGACCTTAAACGAGGAAGCCCAAGCCCGCGCCCGCCGGCACGTCGGCGCCGAGGCGGTCGCCGCGGCGCTCGAGCTCGCCCGCCTGGCCCGGAGCAGCCGCTAGTGGAAAATAAACGTCCCCCGCCGTTGGCGGGGGACGTTTTCGTACGCGGCTACTGAACCAGCGTACCAATCTTGAACGTGGCGAGCTGGGCCTCCGGCTTGCCCTGCCCGCCGTGCTGGAACTCAAACGCCTCGGTACCGTCGGTACCGCAGAGCTGCTCAATGCGTTCGGGTCCGCCCGGGTGCCGGGAAATCCAGCCCGTGAGGTCGTAAACGCTGCCGCGGATAACGGCCCAGCACTTCTGCGGGGTGCCCGCCGCCTGAACTTGGGCCATGGTGTAAGTTTGTACACCCGGAGTAGTGGGAACCGTGCTCGCCAAGGACGGGGCGGCCGCTGCCGGAGGCACGTTCACGTCCGAACTGCTCGTGGCCGACTGGGCTGCAGCCAGTTCAGATTCGCTATCGACCTCCGAGACCTCGTCGGTCGCCGCTCTGCTGCAGCTGACGGCCAGGAGGGCAACGAACGCGCCGGCGAGGAGCAAACGTTTCATAGGTTACGTCCTTCGTGCGCGGTACCGCCGCGTTACGGAACGCCTGTTACTTCAGTTAATACCGAAAACCTGGGAAAAAGTTACAAAAACCCCTCCGCCAATAAGCGGAGGGGTTAAGGATAGAAAGGGCTACTTGCCGATGATGACGACCACGTTGGCCTGGCTGCTCGCCTCGCCGGCCGGGAGCTGGCTGACGACCGAACCGCTCGCGAGCTGCGAGAGCTCGCCAACGAGCAGGCCGCGCTGGCCGCCGGTCAGGTCCACGACCACGGTGCCCTGGTAGTCGGACTTGGCGGCGTTGCCGGTCTTCAGAACGGTGAAACCGGCGTTACCTTTCAGCTTTTCGGCGAATTTTCCGGCCGCCCCGCCGACGCCGGAGCCGTTGCGAATTTCGACGGTGATTTTTTCCACGGCCGGGGCGGTAGACGAAGCCTGGCCTGAAGCGGGGGTGCTCGTTGCGGTACTGCCGGAGCTCGCGGTCGCGGTGCTCGACGTGGCCGCCTGGAGGGCGACGACGTTCACAATCCGGTCGGCGTTCGGGTCGTAGACGAGCGCCCACTGGCTGTAGACCACGAGCACGTCGCCGTTTTTGGCGCTGTTGTAGAAGGGAAACTGCGCGCGGAGCTTCTCGACGTCCACGACCTTTGCCACCGTGGGCTGCTCGCCCTGCGGCAGGTCAATGTGCCTGCCGAGCTTCGCGAGGAGAGCCTCAGACGTCTGGTCTCCGGTCTGCTGGTTGGCGTCGGGACTCGGGGTCTGGTCGGTCTTGCTGCCGCCGTAGGTGCCGTAGAGGATAGCGGCCACCGCGAGGGCGACAATGAGCCCCACGGCCCACCAGACGGTGCGGCGGGAGCGCTGCTGGACCTGCTTCACGAAGGCTTGGTTTATGCGGAGCTGGGCGTCGTCTTGGGAGGGGGCCAAGAGCTCATCGTCAAAATTCGGTTTCACCGGCTGAGGCGTTAAGTCGAGATTCTTTTTCAGAGGTTGCTTGGGAGGCATGTAATCTGTGAGTAAATAGTACGAAAAGAATGCACGGTGTGTCAAAACATTCTGTCCACACCACCGCCGCGGCCCTAGAGAAAGCGCCCGCGGGGTAAGCCGCGGGCACCGTGAACACCGACGGAAGACGTACTCGCGGATAGCAAGTCGGGTATTCCCTCCTTTTTGTAGCTGGCCGTTTTCCGATCAGAACCCGTCGCTGCTGCGGGCTGGGGCAGGACACGGTTCACCTGGAGCCGGGAGTGGCCCGGTACGGTGGCCGACGTGCGCGGTGCCGCAGTTGGCGTTCGGTATATAGTAGGCT
>CAZLPF010000034.1:0-4794 GCA_964561365.1 uncultured Candidatus Saccharibacteria bacterium
ATGCTCTGCGTTTCGTCGGCCGGCTTGGTGTCGGTCGCGCCGAGGACTTTCGGTTCGCTCGCGTGATCGTTGCTCTTCCAGAGCAGGCGGGCGGCGTTCAGCGACAGCCCAACCGTGAGCAGCAGGCAGCCGGCGGCCAAGAGACGGAAGAAAGAACCCTGCGAGGCGCCGCGTCCGACGCTAAACTTCAAGCGCTCGGAGAGTTCAACTTTCCGTTTCTGGTACAGGGGCATTTAGTCGTTTCGGTGTCTAAAAAACTCTTATCTAATAGCAATTTTACTACACCATTTTTTCATTCGTCTGTGGATAAGCCTTTTGGGGCTGGTATTGGAAAAAACCGCGACGGTCTGCGCAGAATTTGGCCCGGCAAAACCTCTTTTTTGGCTATAATGCTTTCAGATTTCTATGAATTTGGAACAGGCTACAGAACGGGCCGGGAAGCTTAGGGCGCAGATCGATGACCTGCGCTATCGTTACCACGTCCAAAACGAGCCCGGCGTAACCGACGAGGTTTACACGTCGCTCACCCGCGAGCTCACCGAGCTCGAGGGGCGGTTCCCCGAACTCCGGGACGATTCCTCCCCGACTTTGCGCGTTGCCGGGCAGGCGCTCGACAAATTTTTAAAGGTTCAGCACGGCACGCGCATGCTCTCGCTCCAGGACGCCTTCAGCGTCGCCGAGCTCGGTGAGTGGGCGGCGCGGGTCAAGAAGCTCCTGCCGGGGGAGGCACCGGCGTACTTCGCCGAACTTAAGCTCGATGGGCTCGCGGTTACCCTCCGCTACGAGCGCGGCGTGTTTGTGCGCGGCGCGACCCGCGGCGACGGGCTCGTCGGTGAAGACATCACCCAGAACCTCAGGACCGTGCAGTCCATTCCGCTCCGTCTCCGCGAGCCGTTCCCGGACGTCCTTGAGGTTCGCGGCGAAGCGGTCATGGCCAAAGCCACGCTCGCGGCTTTGAACGAGAAGAATGAGCGCGAGGGCAAGCCCGTGTACGCCAATACCCGAAACGTCGCGGCCGGTAGCCTCAGGCAGCTAGACCCTGCGCTCGCCGCCGAGCGGAAGCTCGTATTTTTTGCCTACGATATTGCGGAACTCCGGGGCAAGGGTTTCGAGCTTCGTTCCCACTCGGGCAAGCACGAGCTGCTCAGAAAATTCGGTTTTAAGGTCGACAGCCGCGAGAAGATTTGCGCGTCGCTCGGTGACGTTGAGTCTTTCATTGAAGCCGTCGGAACAGAGCGGGCGAGCTTCGCGTACGGGACCGACGGCGTCGTGGTCGCGGTCGACGACCTCGGCCAGCAGGCTCGGCTCGGCGTGGTGGGGAAGGCGCCGCGGTACGCCGTGGCCTACAAGTATCCCGCCGAGCGGGTGACCACCACGGTAGAAGACGTGCGGTGGCAGGTCGGCCGTACCGGCGTGCTGACCCCGGTGGCGCACCTCGCGCCCGTGCTCGTTGCGGGTTCCACCGTGGCGCGCGCCAGCCTCCACAACCTCGACCAGATCGAGCGGCTCGGTCTTAAGGTAGGCGATACCGTCGTGCTGCAGAAAGCCGGAGACGTTATTCCGGAAATCGTCGAGGTGCTGCCGAAGCTCCGGACCGGCAAGGAAAAAACGGTGAAGGTCCCGAAAGCCTGCCCCGTCTGCGCGGAAGCGGTGGTCAGGCTCGAGCGCGCCACGGGTGGCGCGACCGTATTTGGCTGCGGGAATCCGTCCTGTCCGGCCAAAAATACCCGCCAGCTGCAGCACTTCGTGAACGCTTTTGAGATTTACACCATTGGCCCGAAGGTTCTGCAACGCTTCCAGGACGAGGGTCTCATTTCCGACGCCGCAGACCTCTTTTCTATGAAAGAGGAAGACATTGCGGGCCTCGATCGCTTCGGCGAGGTTTCGGCGCACAACATTGTGAAGTCCGTTCACGAACATCGGCACGTCAGCCTGCCGCGGTTCTTGTTGGCTTTGGGCATTCTCCACGTCGGCGAGCAAACGGCCGAGGACCTGGCCGGGCATTTCCAGAGCCTCGAACGTCTCCGGCGCGCTGGGCTTGACGAAATTGCCTCGGTTCCGAACGTGGGCGAGATCGTAGCCGAGAGCGTACACGGGTATTTCAAAGACAAGAAGAATCAGCGCTTCATGGAGAAGCTGCTCAAGGCCGGCGTCCGCATTCAAAGCTACGCCAAGGCGCTCGGCGTCCTCTCCGGCAAAACGTTCGTGGTTACCGGCACGCTCGAGTCAATGTCGCGCGACGAAGCCAAGGCCAAAATTAAAAGCCTCGGCGGCAAGGTCGCCGAGTCGGTTTCGAACCGGACCTCGTACCTGGTAGCGGGGGACAAGCCCGGCTCGAAGCTCGAAAAGGCGCAAAAGCTCCGCGTACCAACCCTCGACGAGGCAGCGTTTAAAAAACTCATCTCTACCCGGTGAAACGCCTCCTCGCGTTCGTGGCCACTGGCCTGCTCTACGCTGCGCCTGCCGAGGTAGTCAACCAGCTCTATGTCCGCCGTTCCCCGCACGGATTTTTTAGCGCTCTTCTGAGCTACGCTATTCTGCTCACGGCGCTATTTTTTATCCGCAAGCTTTTCGTCCGCATCTTCCGCCGGCCGCTGCCGAGCGTCACAGCCTGGTTTGTCGCCTTCGGCGCTTTCGGCATCTGGGTCGAGTGGGTACTGCTCGGAAACAGGGGCGCGGCGTGGTACGGGCAGGTCGCCATGTTCACGTTCTGGGCCGGGCTCGCCACGGTGCCGGTTCTCTCGGGAGAAAATCTCGTGCCTCCGGTCCTGCGCAAGCGAACCTTGCGCTACTTCGCGGTCTGGTACCTCATTATTTTGGCCTCGGGCCTTATAAACCCTGGCCTCGGACTGCTGCTGTGGGTCATCGGTAGCTGTGGTTTAAACTATTTTTTCATCCGCATCCTTCTTTCACTAAGAAAGAGTTCCCAGGGTAGCCCCCTTCCGGAAGCCACGGCCTCATGAAAAACATTACTGGGGTTTTCTTGAGGAATTCCTGTGTACCAGCGTTTTCTGAACTGGCTTAGCTAAGCCAGTTTTTCATTTGCAGAGGACTTTTGGGCAGCCTTGACACCACCTTTGTTATCATTTAATATAGATAGGAACTAAAGCACGGACAGACCTAAACACGCATGTTACTAATAGTCGGGGCTCAATTAACGAAGCGGCTCGGTTAGCGGCCTAGTTTAAAAGGGCCTGCCGAGAACCGCTTACTGCGGTTTTTTTGTCGCCCTGCCCCCGTTCCTGTTCCCCGCTCTTTACACTCAGTCGTTGTGCACACTGGAATACTGCTCACCGGATCTTCGGCGTACCAATATCAATCAGGGTATTAGCTTGCAAGAACACCGTGCCCTGAGCAGTAGTTCAGTGGTTGCAACAGATGGCAGTTTGAAAACTGAATACTGGGTAAACGTTCACGCGAATTGATGTGTGAACGTCTGTAAGTGAACAAGAACATTACACCAAGCAATTTTGATCGCTATCCTTCTTGCCGAGGGATAGTGGCCACGAATTGCTAGCCAATTGTTAGAATTGAAATAGAGAAGGGTGTACGGTGGATGCCTTGGCAGTATGAGCCGATGAAGGACGTGGTAGCCGACGAAACGCTTCGGGGAGCTGGCAAACAAGCTTTGATCCGGAGATGTCCGAATGGGGAAACCCACGCACCGGAAGGGTGCGTGCTCTCGTGCCGTGGGGTACGAGGTGCGGGAACCGCGCGAAGTGAAACATCTCAGTAGCGCGTGGAAAAGAAATCAAGGTGCCGCAAGGCACCGGAGATTCCCTTAGTAGTGGCGAGCGAACGGGGAAATGTTATAGAGAGTTATTCGGTGTCCGCCCCTGGCGGGCAACGAATAACTGTTCTATCAGCCCAAACCATTAGAGTGTATTTTGAATCGCAAGATTTGAGAGAAAGCGCACCGGCGTTGCTCTAGTGGCGTAATAAGTTTATGTTTTCGCGGTGCGGTGTCACCGCGGGGAAACAGTGTGCTGCGTAGCGGAACACGCCTGGAACGGCGGACCACAGAAGGTGAAAGTCCTGTACAGCGAAACGCCATGCGAATTCCTAACGTAATCTTGAGTACAACCAGACACGAGAAATCTGGTTGGAATTCGGGTCGACTAAGATCCAAGGCTAAATACTCATACTGACCGATAGTGAACAAGTACCGTGAGGGAAAGGTGAAAAGCACCCCGGAAGGGGAATGAAATAGTTTCTGAAACCGTACACTTACGAGGAGTGGGAGCCCACAGGCCCCGAGCAATCGGGGTACTGGGTGACCGCGTGCCTATTGAAGAATGACCCAGCGAGTTAGTCTTGTGCGGCTCAGCTAAGCCAGACCTCTGGCGAAGCTACAGTGAAAGCGAGGATGAACAGTCCGCATTTGAATTTTGTTTTTCTGGCGTATAGCCAGAGGAACAATTTTCAAAAGGTCGCACGAGCTAGACCCGAAACCCGAGCGAGCTACGCATGACCAGGATGAACGCGATGTAACAGTCGCGGGAGGTCCGGACCCACTGATGCTGCAAAATCAGGGGATGAGTTGTGCGTAGGGGAGAAATTCCAATCGAGCCGGGTGATAGCTGGTTCTCCCTGAAATAGCTTTAGGGCTAGCGTCGCGTGTTCCCCGAAGAGGTAGAGCACTGAATCGATCGTTGGTGGGAAACCGTCAACTTCGAACCAAACTCCGAATTCTTACGGGTCAAGAACGCGGCAGTCAGTCCGTGGGGGCTAAGCTCCACCGGACAAATGGAGAAGAATCCACACCGCCGTCTAAGGCCCCCAAATCCTAGCTAT
>CAZLPF010000035.1:0-4446 GCA_964561365.1 uncultured Candidatus Saccharibacteria bacterium
CCGCGTCTTGGGCGAACATGCCTGGGACGTATGCGCCGAATCTCGCCAGCTTTTCCTGCACCGGGGGCACTGTTACAGAAGCCGCGGGAAAAACCATTCACACTTTTACAGCCAGCAGCACTCTCGTTTGTTACGGCAGCGGGACAGCAACATATCTCATTGTCGCCGGCGGTGGCGGTGGTGGCCGTGGCGACAATGTTGTGACGTTTGGCGGCGCAGGTGGCGGCGCAGGCGGGTGCAAGGAATCAACAGCGACACTTCTCACGACCTCATACACGATAACTGTCGGCGCAGGAGGCGCGGGGTCCACGTCTACGGCCGCGAAGGGTACGAACGGGTCGGATTCATCGATCAGCAGTGTTTACACCGCGACAGGCGGCGGCGGTGGTGGTTCGATTGGGACGATTAATGGCAACAGCGGCGGGTCCGGCGGCGGTGGTGCTGCCAATGGCGCAGGCGCGGGTGGGTCCGGGGTATCAGGCGAAGGATCGAATGGCGGCTCAGTCGCAGCGCCCGGCGCAAACGCAGGTGGTGGCGGTGGCGGCGGATCAGCAGTCGGCGCGAGCGTAGCGTCAGGTGCCACGGTTGGCGGTGCTGGCGGTGCGGGCCTAACATCCTCAATTTCAGGTTCTTCGGTCACTTAGTGCGGTGGCGGCGGCGGTGGCGCGTCGGCGACGGGCGGCGCAGGCGGCAGCGGCGGTGGTGGTGCGGGCGGTTCCGGGTCTGGGACCGGAACAAACGGAACTACGAACAGAGGCGGCGGTGGCGGTGGTGGTCCGAATGGAAATGGGGGCACCGGAGGTTCAGGAATTGTCATCGTCAGCTATTTTAGAAAATGACGAGATAGACCCCGCAGACGACGCTTGGTTTGATCGGCTATTTCAGTCGGTCGTGTGAGGAGAGCATAAATGGCCGGGTTGACCTACAATACGTTCACCACCGCTTTGGCGAATTTCATGGTCGTCCCGGTCGGCGATTCGAGTTTTGTCTCGGCGCTGCCCAACATTATTGATGATGCCGAGCAGCGCATCTATCGCGACCTCGATCTTTTGGTGACGGTGACGCGGGATTATTCAACGGCGCTCACGGCAGGGAATCGTAACTTCACATTCCCAACCCCGTCTCCGGGAATTTTCGTGGTGGTTGAAACGATCAACGTGGTGACGCCCGCCGGGACGACCAACCCGGATTTGGGCACGCGAAATGCGCTTGTGCCGGCCACCAAGGAATTTCTGGATATGGTCTACCCGAGTTCATCGGGGTCCGGACTTCCTCAATATTTCGGGATGGTCACGCAAACCGGCATCGTTGTAGGGCCGTGGCCTGATGATACCTATCAGGTCGAGGTGGTGGGCACCGTGCGTCCGGCGCCGCTTTCCTCGACCAATACGACCACATTCCTGTCGGTCAATCTTCCAGACCTTTTCTTGAATGCCGCGCTCGTGATGGGTGCTGGCTACCTGAAAAACTACGGTGCCGCCGTAGACGACCCAAAAATGGCGATGACGTGGGAGTCGCGATACCAGAGCGCGTTGCAGTCGGCCCGTACCGAGGAAAACCGCAAGAAGTTTGCGTCCCAGGGGTGGTCCAGCAAGGAGCCTGCGCCGCTCGCAACGCCGCCGCGGACGTGATAGGAGAAAGATATGCCCGATCCGACAACCACAAATATTCTCTTGGCGGTTCCGACGCGCGGCTCGGATGTTGGCACATGGGACGAGCCCGTGAATGCCAATTCAACGGCGCAAGATGGATTGTTCGGCGGAGTTGTCACGGTTGGTCTCACGTCCTCGAACGTGACGCTCACCGCGCCCACGGGAACCGTTACGCCAGCAGCGGGGCCCTACCAGTCCCACAACCAAATGATCAAATTCACCGGGACGTTGACTGCCAACGTCAAGGTGAGGTTCCCGCTCCCCGGACGCTATATCGTTGCCAACCTCACCACGGGGGCATTTGTCGTCACGTTCGACGCGCCCGGCGCTGGCCAGATCGTCGCGGTGCCGCAAGGCGCGGTGATGACCCTCGTGAACGATGGCACGAATGTCTATTTTGTAGACATCGGCAACGTAGGCAAGGCGGAATTTTGGGATGGAATATCCGCGCTTCCGGCGTGGGTGAGCGCGTGCACGAAGAAGCCCTATCTTCTCGCCGATGGTACGGTCTACAACATCAGCGACTATCCATATTTGGGGGCCATTCTCGGCAACACGTTCGGCGGCGATGGCGTTACCACCTTTGCCGTCCCGGACAAAGGCGGTCGCGTTCCTCTGGCTTACGATTCGTCCGGGACTCGCATCACGACCGCTGGATGCGGCATTGATGGTCAAGACCTCGGAGCAACCGGCGGCGCGCAAACCCATACCCTGGTCACGGCCGAAATGCCGAACCACAATCATACGCTGACTGATCCGGGTCACTCCCACACCTACACGCGCTATAGCGTGGTAAATGTCCTTCCGCCGAGTTCGGCGCCCTCTCAAGGGTGGTTTGACCTTAGCACCCAGTCTACCTCGACCGCCACTACCGGCATTACCCTTGCGAGCACTGGTGGAGGTGGCGCTCACAACAACGTCCAGCCCGCCATCGTGGCTGGCATATGGGTCGTTCGCGCAGGGTGAGGTGTGAATAATGCCCTTTGCCGAAGTCAAACTTGTCCCCGGCATTAATGTCGAACGCACGCCTACACTTCTTGAGGCAGGATATTCGGCGAGCCAGCTTATTCGGTTCAAGGATTCCCTTGTCCAGAAGTATGGTGGCTGGGAATTGTTCTATTCGGGCAACGTGTCCGGGGTTCCGCGCGAGCTGCACGCATGGGACGATCTCAATGCCGATCATCATCTTCTCGTCGGCACGACCACGGCGCTTGTAGTTATCACGGGCTCCGATCTTTCCATTGTCACACCGCAAACATTGCTTTCGGATTTCGCCCCGGATTTCACCACGACGATAGGGTCAACCACGGTTGAAGTGACGGACCCCAACATCGCGGACTTGACGACATATGATGCCGTCTTTTTTGCAACCCCCATCTCGGTCGATGGCATTATCTTGTCCGGCCTATACCCCATCAACACAATCACCGGGACGACCTCTTACACGATTGTCGCCGCGACGGCGGGTGCAGCCGGGGTGACATCGGGTGGCGCGGTTCCGCAATTCACGACGACCAACACATCAAGCATCGTTAATGTGATGCTCGCCGATCACGGGTTGGCAGTTGGTGATACGATTGTTTTCCAAATCCCTACCACGTTGAATGGCGTGACGATTGATGGGGCCTATTCGGCGACCGCCGTAACCGATGCGGACAATTTCCAGATTTCGGTTTCTTCTGTGGCCAGCGCGTCCGGCTCTGGCGACATGAATGGCGGGGATGCAGAGGTCGTCTATTACATCGCTCTAGGACCTCCTCCGGCAGGTGCCGGATTTGGACTCGGCGGATTTGGCAGCGGCGGATTTGGCACGGGCGTTCTCACTCCCAATCAAATCGGCACGGCCATCACCGCGGTTGACTGGACCTTGGACAATTGGGGCGAGGTTGCGCTCGCGTGTCCGCAGGGCGGAGGCATTTATTATTTCGATCCAACGGGAGGGTTTACCACCGCGCGCCTTGCCGCCGAGGCCCCGCTTTTCAACGAAGGCGCGTTCGTCTCCACACAACAGCAAATCCTTATTGCCTTCGGCTCGTCGATAACGCAGAACATCGGGGTCCAGCAAGACCCGCTTCTCGTTCAATGGAGCGACGTTGGGAACTTCCTCGACTGGACACCGACAGCGACCAATCAGGCCGGAAATTTTCACATCCCACTGGGGTCCAGACTCGTCGGCGGGATGCCTGTGATTTCCCAAAACCTGATCTGGACCGACCTCGATTGTTGGGCGATGAATTACATCGGCTACCCGAATGTGTACGGCTTCAATAAAATTGGTGCAGGCGCGGGGCTCGCATCCATCCACGCCGCGCAACAGTTGCGGGGCGGCGTTTACTGGATGGGGGTTTCCAATTTCTACGTCTACAATTCGGGTGGCGTGACGGTTCTGCCGTGCCCGGTATGGGATGCCGTGTTCCAGAACCTGAACACCGACTATATCCAGAATGTCCGGGCGATGCCGAACACGCCATTTAACGAGGTAGGGTGGCTTTACCCGTCGCTTGCGAGCGTGAACGGCGAGTGCGACTCCTATGTGAAAATGAACATTACGGAGCCGGGGGCGCCGTGGGATTACGGCACACTTTCACGTTCGGCATGGATTGATCTGAGCGTTTTTGGCCACCCTCTTGCGGCCACGCCAGGTGGTGCGATTTACACCCACGAGAGCGGGAACGATAACGGCTCGTCCCCGATGACGAGTTCCTTCACGACCGGGTATTTTTATCTGGTCGAAGGCGAGGAATTTTGTTTCGTGGATCAGGTTTACCCTGATTTCAAGTTCGGGCAATACGGG
>CAZLPF010000036.1:0-3731 GCA_964561365.1 uncultured Candidatus Saccharibacteria bacterium
CTGGGACCTGAACCCTCGCCGAAAAATTTCAGCGCCGATTCGTGGTGCTGCCGGGCGAGAATTTCAGTGGGTGCGAGGAGCGCCACCTGGTAGCCGGCGTGTACCGCTTCGAGCGCGGCGAGGAAGGCCACGAGGGTTTTGCCCGAGCCGACGTCGCCCTCGAGCAGCCGGTTCATGGGTTCGGGCTTCTCGAGGTCTTTGAAAATGCTCCAGGCCGCCAGGCGCTGGCCGTCGGTGAGCTGGAACGGCAGGCCGGCGACGAACGACTTCACGAGCGGTTCGTTGAAGGGGATGACGGCATCGTGGCTGGCGCGAAGCTGAGCCCGCCGCCTGGCCGAGGCGACCTGGGCCACGAAAACTTCGGCGAAGGCCATGCGTTTCCGGCCCGCGCTGACGCCGGCGAACGTCTTGGGGACGTGCAAGTCTCGAATTGCCTGCTCAAGCGTTGGCAGGCGCTCGGCGTTCCGTACCGTGTCCGGCACCTCGTCCGGCAGGAGCTTCGCCGCCGGCAGGGCGGCGAGCGCGAGCCGCTGTACCGTCTTCATGGCCAGGCCCTCCGTTAGGTGGTAGACGGGCAAGAGCCGCGCGGTGTGCGCCGGCTCATCCCCGGCGCGCTCGAAGAGGGGGTTGACCATGTGCAGCTGCCGACCGAAAAAGGCCGGGGTGCCGGAGAGGAACAACTCGTCGCCGGGTTTCAGCTGCTTGGCAATGTAGGTCTGGTTGTACCAGACGACCCGCACGCTGCCGGACTGGTCAGAGACGAGCGCTTCGGCCCGCGGCATGCGCTTACCGCCGTAGGCGTGGGTGGCGGCAATGCTCGTGAGTTTCACCCGCAGCGAAACAGCCTCGCCGGCGCGGAGCCCCTGCACCGGCACGATCCGAGAGAAATCGAGGTAGCGGAACGGCAGCCAGAGCAAGATGTCCCGGGCCGTTTCGAGCCCGAGCTTTTTTAAAGCCGCGGCCTGCGGCGCGGTGAGGCGTCCGAGGCGTGCGGCTGGCGTAGTTTGAGAAATGGGTTCCATGTTCGTGGCGGGCTTCCGCGCACTCCCTGGTGCTCCCAGTAGGAATCGAACCTACATTTCAAGCTTCGGAGGCCTGCGCTCTATCCATTGAGCTATGGAAGCGCGGGGGACCGCGCGTAAGGTGGTGCTAGAACTTGAGCCGGTGCGAGATGGCCTGCTCGAACCGCGGCCGGTCTTCGTGGTGCTCGGGCACGTACCGGAGCAAGAAGGTGCGAACCTCTTCGGGATCCATGCTCCCGAGCTCGAAGACGAGGTGGCCGTTGAGCCAGGCGGTCGTTTCGACGTTGAGCGCGTGGTGCTCGCCGTGCTGGACCAGCCAGAAGTGCCGAATCTGCTTGTAGGGTACGTGGACCTCGCCGAAGTAGATGCTCCGTGCGGTGAGCGTAATGTCCACCTCGCGCGGTTCCTGAACCGCGAAGAAGGCAATGCCGAGGCCGAACAGGATGATGCACACGGCGCCGAACCAGTCCTCTGAAACGAAGCCGAGGTAGCCGGCGAGCAGGAGCGTGACCGCCGAGAGCGTAACGTACCAGCCGGCGCCCCGTTCGTACCTGCGGTACTCGGGCGCCGTCCAGGTCAGTTCTTGCCGGTTGGACATTCGCTTCGTGTTTCTTTTAGAATGCTCGGGAGTGGAGAGGTGGCCGAGTGGTTTAAGGCACCGGTCTTGAAAACCGTTGCGGGGTGAAAGCCTCGCCGTGGGTTCGAATCCCACCCTCTCCGCCAGCCTTCGCTGAAACCCGAAAGAGATTCTGCGAAGGTTGTCCGCCGAAGCTTCGTGCGGAGGCGGACTGGGGTCGATTATGCTTCGGCTGGCTTCGCCACCAGTGCGCCATGGCAGCTTTCTTGCACGCTGGCGATGGCACTATTCTACCTAAATTTAGGGTCCCCTGTAAACCAAAACGCCCCGGCTCTAGATCGGGGCGTTTTTTGGTTTGTTTCCGTTCCCGGGACACCGGGAACGACGCAGGGCCACGGTTTCCCGCCCTGGCCTCCGCGTGCGCTGCAAACGAGCGCGGAAGCCAGAGAAGGAGCCCGGGGGTTACGGAACGTACTGCGGGCGGGGGTCTTCGACAATGAAACCGGCGGCGGTGCGGTCTCTAATGACTGCCGGCGTTTCGGTCGCCCGTGGGGTTTCAGCGGTGGGGAGGACGGATTCGGTCGAGGTACCCCGTACCTTACCCGGTGTCGTGCTCGTCGAGCCGGTAGCGGTTGTGAGGGTATCGGCTGCGAGCGTCGTGCTCGCGGTAGAAGAGCTACCGGTGGCGAGGGTGGAGGTGCCGGCGCTGAGCGCGCTCGCGGTAGACGACGCTTCCGCGCCGATGACCGTAACCACCGTACCGGTAGAAGCGGTGGCGTTCGCGCTGCTGGCGGAGAGCGCGGCGGCAATGGCGAGCGTGTTCTTCAGGTCCTTGACCTGCTCGGCATCTTGGCCGCCCGCTTCCGCTTCTGCCACGATGCCGTCTTGGTCGGCTTTCAGATCAACGAGCGCGGTGACGATGCCCCCCGCGTCCGGTTCTTGGGCCACCGCTTGGACGTTCTCTACGGCGACCTTGGTTTGGGCCGCGAGCTCGGTGAGCGCCGCGGTCTTCAGCTTCGGCTTGCTCGTGGCCAGCGCCCTGCGCACGTCGCCGGCGCGCTTGTTGGCGAACTTTACCTGGAGCACAGCCTTTTCGGTTGGGCTGAGGCGAACGAGAGCTGGACGTGCTCGGCCGCTTTCTTTACGGAGTAGAGCTTCTCGCCGGGAATGGAACGGTAGGCGCCGAACGCCGTGCCGCCGGTGGCCAGCAGCAGGCTCGTCACGAGGCTCGAAACGAAGGCGGCGCGCGAGAGGTGGAGGAACGACAGCCAGGCGAAACGTCCGGCCTTGGCAGGTACGTCGTGCAGGTAGCGGCGGCGCAGGGAAGCCTCCGGCACCGCGCGGCGGGGGAGGGCAGAGAGCAGGCTGAGGACCGGCGCGAACTGCTCTAGCTCAGGCGCGCTTTCCGAAAGGCGCCCACCCGCCGTGCGGGAGAGGCTTTTCAGGTAGCCGTCGAACTGGTCTTCAATGCGCGGCACGGTGGTCAATGAGGTCTTTCAGCTTTTGGATGGCACGGTGCTGGAGGACGCGGACCGCCCCTTCGGTTATGTCCATGACCGAGGCAATTTCGTCGGTCTCCAGCTGCTCGTAGAAGCGCAGGGCAATGACCCGGCGCTGGTCTTCGGGGAGCTTCGTCAGCTCCCCGAGCAGCACGCGCTGATCAGACGAGAGGCTCGCCTGGTCGAGCGCCGAATCTTCGTAGGAAGCCCACGACTCAATCTCGCTGAGGTCAGCCGCCGGTCGACTCTTCCGGTAGTGGTCCACGAGGTGGTTGCGCGCTACCTGGTAGAGCCAGCCGGGGAAGGCCCCGGGGCTGCTCCGAAACGAGCCGAGGCTCGCGTAGGCTTTCACGAAGACGTCTTCCGCAAGATCTTCCGCCGTTTGCCGGTGGCTGGTCCTGAAGTACAGGAACCGGTAGATCTTGGGAAAGAAGAGGGTGTACAGGTCCGCCAGCGCCCCCTGGTCCCCGTCCTTCGCGCCGCGTATGAGCCGGTCTAAATTTTCGGGGTTTTGGTCCACGGGGGGAGCATTAGTAAAGACGAAAAAGCGGGCCTTCCGTTACAGCCTGCACACACATTAGCCAACAAATGCGCCATAACGGCAAATATTGCCCGAGCAGGGGAATTGTACCA
>CAZLPF010000037.1:0-3024 GCA_964561365.1 uncultured Candidatus Saccharibacteria bacterium
CAGGGTTTCCGCCGGTCGCGGGGAAGCACCAAGTCCGGCTCGCTGCCTCTACCGGTAAAAATTACGGGGTCGCGGGGACTCGCGCGCGCGAGCGCCCGGCGTACCGCGCTGCGGCGGTCTAAAACCTTTTCAACCTGGGTAACGCGCGCGCCGTGCTTCCGCTGCTCTTCGATGCCCACGGCAATATCGTTCGCAATTTTCTCGGGGTCGGAACCGTAGACATCGTCGTTCGTAATGACGATGAGGTCGCTGTAGCGGGCCGAAGTTTTACCGAATTCAGCGCGCTTGGAAATGTCTCGGTGGCCGCCGGTAGATCCGAAAACGTGAATGAGCCGGCCGGCGGTGTTGGCGCGGCAGGCGGAGAGCGCGGCCTCCATGCCGACAGGTTCCGGCGCGTAGTCGACGAGCACTCGGAACGGCTGCGAAATGACGGTTTCCATGCGTCCGGCCACGCCGGTGAAGGTCGCCACCGCCCGCGCCGCGCCGGCGGGCGGCACGCCGAAGTAGGTAGAGGCCGCCGCGGCCAGCAGCGCATTGTAGCGGTTGAACTCGCCGGGAATACGGACGGTAAACTGCTGACCGCCGAGCTCGAAACCGTCCCCGTTCAGGGTTCCGTGAACCGCGGTCGACGCCGGCAGCGATTTAGCGTGGAAGCTCGCGGCGAAACGTTCGGGGACACGCGCGGCTTTCAGGAAGGCTTCGGCCTGCTCGTCGTCGGCGTTCACGCCGGCGACCTTCCTCGGCCAGAAGGCCTTAACCGGGCTGCCCGACAGGGCGCTAAACAGGCGCTGCTTGGCGGAAAGGTAAGGGGCAAATCCGCCGTGGGCCTCGAGGTGCGCCGCGGAAATATTCGTGAACAGTGCCACGTCGAAGGCAATGCCGAGGTGGCGGTTCTGGGCCAGGCCCTCGGACGTGCACTCAATAACCGCGGCGCGGCAGCCGGCGTCAGCAATTTCTTTCAACTGCCGCTGCAGGAGCGGACCGCCGGGCATGGACAGGCCGTGCTCGTTGAGCGTGGAGGTAGCGCCGTCGGAAAAACCGGCCGTGGTGACGTAGCCGGCGCGCACGCCGTTCAAGGTTAAAATGTGCGCGAGGAGCTGGACCGTGGTGGATTTGCCCGCGGTACCGGTGACGCCCACGACCACGAGCCGCCGTGAAGGGCGGCCCTGCCGCCAGCTCGAAAGCAGCGCCCGCGCCCCGTGGTAGTACGGGCGCAAAACGCGGCGGAGGCCGGTTGGAATGAAGGACGACGCCTGCATGGCCTCATTATAGTAAAAAGCCCTTAAGCTTGCAGAAAAATGCTAAACGGCGCGAGAGGTTTCTCTCGCGCCGCGTGTTGTTTGCCCATGCGGACTAGTCCCGCGGAACCCACTCCACTTCCTCAGATAGGCTGCGGCGGTACGCGACGACAGCATCGCCAATCGTGGAATCGTTCAGCCCAACAATGGTTGCTGCCAGGATTCCAGCGTTTCGTGCTCCGGATTCGCCAATCGAGAGTGTACCAACCGGAACACCGCCGGGCATCTGGACAATAGACAGCAACGAATCGAGCCCATTCAAGGCTCTGCTCTGCACCGGAACCCCAAGCACCGGGATACGAAATGTGTGTGCGGCGATCATGCCGGGCAGGTGAGCCGCTCCCCCAGCGCCGGCGATAATAACCTGCACGCCAGCGAGTTCGGCCATCTGCACGAGCGTCTCGGTGCGGTCCGGTGTGCGGTGTGCCGAACATATTACGGCAGCGTACGGTACGCCCAAATCATGGAGCACCGCGGCCGCGGCCGACATACAGGGCTTCCAATCACTGTTGCTACCCATCACGATAATAACCTTGGACCCACTAAAGTCCCAAGGGAACTGACCAGTGGCTTCTTCTGGTTCCATAAGTGTTTGCCTACCTCCTTTTCAGTAGCGCGCGTAGTCTACCAGAAAAAAAAATTCCGTCAATGGTAAACGGCAGCTGCGTAGAATTGCAGCTGCCGTCATAGTGTTTACGGAAACGGCGCCGGAACATCGTTAACCGATTATGTGCACGGCATCGCCAACGCTGATCGTTCCCGTGCCGATGTGGCTGAAGTTTCGAGCGAAGAATACCCCGTTTCCGTCGAGGTCCTTGCGGTAACCCTGGAGAACCTTGAGCGGCCCCTTCGTACGAATGCCGGTCGTCTGGTCGATCTCAATCATTTCGCACCGGGCGCAGAGCTTGCCGCCGAGAAAATCAAGGCCGGCAATGCGGATGTGATCCATGTGGTCTTCACCGTACGGTTTGCAACCGGAGAGAACGATGTTCGGCCGGAAACGGTTCATCGGCAGCGGGTCGTGCTCGTGCCGCCCGTTGAAGTCCAGCAGCGATCCTTCACTCACCACGAGCAGCGGGTAGCCATCAGCGAAGGCCATTTCCGCCCGGTCGAGCTTGTCTTTGCGGCCGTGCGGGGAGTCTGGGTGCTGCTCAATGAGGTCGTCCCGCATCCAAACGAGTCGGTACTTACCCGGTCGCTCCCGCGAAAGGTATTCGGTGAGCCAGCGGGCTGCGTCTTCTCCCTGATCGAACACGCAACCACCATCTTCCCACACTGTGACCCAGATAGGCTGCCGGGTGTCGCCCTTGAACGGTACGTAGAGTTCCCCCATGCCGGGAGCGCTAAGTACAAGGCTGTGCGTGCCGATTTCGGTGCCGATGAGACACATGCTCTTGATGCCGACGCCGTGGCCACCAGCGGAGCGCTGGGCCACGAACGTAGCGTTGCCGTCGTCGCCAATACTGACAACCATCCACTGGCGGTCGTACTGAATGCCGAAGCGTCTGATCTCGGCCGTTTGCAGCGAAATGCCGCGAGCAGACTTGAGCGGGTAAACGTTTAGCCCTGAGACTGTCAGGGTAACTTCTTCCATCGTAAATACCACCTCCTTCTTGGTGTCGTAAGATGGTAATCAAAAAACCCAACAAAATCAAGGCCAACGGCTTGGACCAAATACTGCCGACCAGGTCCTCCGGTAGCGTATAATAGGTAGGAACCAGGCACG
>CAZLPF010000038.1:0-1571 GCA_964561365.1 uncultured Candidatus Saccharibacteria bacterium
GCTGCTCCGATGCCGGCATTAAAAGCTGACGGTGGGTCGCGGGCAAATGAAGGACCAGCAGACCACCTTCAAACGAATGAAAGGCACTATGTTGTGCCAATTCGCGCGCCATGCCCTTTAGGCCAAGTTGATCAACGACACGGGGCCAGCCTGTCTGATCCAGTAGAGGCATCGAGACCGAGGCTCGCGGCATTGTCAAGGGCAAGATATCTGTTGGCTGCGGTCGCGTCTGAATTGGGGATACGGTTGCACTTTCTTGCCGCTCCACCGTATTTGGTTGCGTTTCCGATGCCGTAGCGACTTCTGGAACAGACACAGCTAAAGGTGAGGTGACAACATGCGCCTGACAGCCGGGGTGAACTGCCAACAGTCGCAGCATAGCCATCATAAAACCGTGAGCGGGATCAGGTGCAAGACGCAAATCAACTCGTGCTTTGGTCGCTACCTGATAGATCAGCTGGGCATAGCTCCGGTCGCATTGTTGCGCCATCTGAAGCAAGCGTTGTGCATCGTCCAACCCAAGCGAGGAAAACTCCTCGGCACCATCTGCCGCTCCAAATTGCATCAATTGCAAGGCAACGGAAAGGCGCGCCAGATCATCCAGCGCTGCTTCAAAGGAGAGTGAAGCCGATGCCATTTGCTGTGTCGTAATTTGTAACGAAGCAACATCACCCCGAATGAGGCTCGAAAGAACATCCAGCATCCGCGAAAGATTGGACGTACCCAGCATCTGCGACACCTGATTAAGCTCGACCGTACCGGCACCGTGAGCGATTGCCTGATCGAGCAGCGACAAGGCATCGCGAACACTCCCACTTGCAGCGCGAGCAATGAGATCAAGGGCTTTCTGATCCGCATGCAACCCCTCACCCTGCAGCACATAGGCCAAGTGCGAAGCAAGCTGTTGAGGCGCAAGTTGACGGAGGTTGAACTGGAGGCACCTGGACAGTACCGTCACCAAGATTTTTTGCGGATCTGTTGTTGCCAGAATGAACTTGACATGAGCCGGCGGCTCTTCAAGCGTCTTCAGCATGGCATTGAAGGCATGTGCAGTCAGCTGGTGCACTTCATCGATCATGTAGACCTTGTAACGTCCCACGCTCGGTAGGAAAGTGGCCTGCTCAAGGAGCTGTACCATCTCGTCGACACCACGGTTCGACGCCGCATCCATTTCTATGTAATCGACAAATCGTCCCGCATCAATTTGCTGACAGGCAGAGCAAACACCGCAGGGTTTGGAAGAAACGCCCTGTTCACAATTGAGTGCTTTGGCCAGAATTCGGGCAATCGTGGTTTTTCCAACACCTCGCGTGCCAGTGAGCAGATAGGCATGGTGCAGGCGGTTGGCATCCAACGCATGGGTCAATGCACGGACTACCGCATCCTGACCCACCAGGGACTCAAACGATTTCGGGCGCCACTTGCGCGCGAGGACCTGGTAGCTCATGAATGGATCTGCAAAAAGAAAAGGTGGCGAGCCCGACCCCCGGCACTTGCCTCAGTCGCTGGGGCTGCTTCCTTCCGGACCTGACCCGGTTCACGACCTAACAATGCGAGGAGACCCGCCACGC